>JAAUOZ010000211.1 GCA_012034655.1 Leptolyngbyaceae cyanobacterium CSU_1_3
ATTCTGAAACTGGTATCTTGAAGCACATTCCATTACATACTCCTGGGAAATGCTCCTCGGCGCTGAATGGGTGTGACGAAGTTGTTTAAGTAAGAACTGTTATTGTCAGTAGCTGTGGGAGTTCCCTTGTAGTAGGTATCGCCACCAGAATCAGTGAAGAATTTAGATGAAGTGACAAAGTTGTTGTTCCAGAAACCTGCCTTCAGTCGGCTAAGTACGGCGTTGGGATCGTTAACTTGGTTATTTCGCAAGTCGTAATCACCCTCATCGCGGAAGCCTTCGCGGAAGTTATTAGACAGCAAAGTAACAGCATCGGCAATAACTGATGCAGAACGCCAAGTTTCGCCTGTTGTGCAATTACGTAGCCTGGGGTCACTAGGACGACAAGCAAAGTCAGAGTCACGGTTTGTCGCAGCGCGACTATAAAATTTACTATCGTAGGTTGCATCGCTAGGAGCAGGTAAAAGATCTGTACCTTTAAATTCTTGCTTAGTATGCAGATTAAAATTGCCTTTGACATAGGCTGGCAGATCAGTTGCTAAAATTAAGCCTTTTTCTTCCCTATACTAGCAATCAAAAAAATACTCAAACACTTCAAGAAAATCTATTTAAAAAGATGCATATTCTCATTATTTCCCAAGAGTTTCCACCTCATGCTTTTGGCGGAATTGGGACATACAATCAAACATTAGCAAGAGAGCTAATTCAATTGGGACATGATGTCACTGTTGTGAGTCGTGGCTCCCAAGATACTACAAACGTGATTGGGCCGTTGACCCACGTTCAAGTTGCGATCGTTGAATATCTTGACTGTTTACCTAATTATCCAACTTTGTCTAAAAACTTAGCTTGGGCTAAAAAGGTAGCAAAAATTGTAGAAAAAATAGATCGCGATCGACCGATTAGCATCATTGAATCTGCGGTCTGGGATTTTGAAAGTATCGGAATTTTAGCACACCGCTCTAGCCTCAAAATTCCCCTCGTTGTACGATTGGTAACTCCTCTTTTGGTAGCCGCAAAAATCAACAATTGGCAGATAAATCAAGACTTAAAACTCTGTGTAGAAATGGAGCAAGAATTGGTGCGCCACGCAGATGCAGTGGTGGCAATTAGCCAGAGTGTTCAAGACACCTTTATTTCCGCCTATCAAGCAAATCCAGACGATCGCTGGTCTGTCCAACTGTTAGGCGTTCAGCCCTGGCCGTCTTACACAAATATCACCAATTATGGTGAACTACCTCAAGATTTGCACCGAGGAGAAATTCAAATTCTTTTTCTGGGTCGGCTAGAAGCTAGAAAAGGAATTGAGCTATTTCTTAAAGCTCTGAAGTTAGTGCTACCCAAAAACTCATATGTCTCAGTTTGGATTGCTGGTAAAGATGTCGAAGGTTGGCAAGAAAAATCAGAGACACTTTTAGGACGAAACATACAAGCTCAGGTTCAGTTTTTAGGCACGGTGACAGAGGAACGACGAGAGCTTCTGTATGCGAACTGCGATTTTCTGGTCTTTCCCTCGCGCTACGAATCTTTTGGGCTGGTTGCTTTAGAAGCAATGGTTCACGGAAAGCCTGTGATTGGTGCAAGAGCAGGCGCTATTTCAGAAGTGGTAACTGATGGAGAATCAGGCATTTTATTTGAGCCAGATAGCCCCACTGATTTAGCACAAAAAATCCTTCTACTTGTCAATAATACTAAGTTAAGGCAACAGCTTGGAGAGGGAGCAAAGCAGCGAGTTCAACTTCTTTCTGCACGAAACATGGCTAAAACAAGCGTCAATCTTTACAAGTCTTTGGTCAATTCTAGTCAAGAATTAAAATCACTGAATCACCCCATAATCGAAAATTTTGAAGTTGAAGTATTAAAGAGAAAAGAAGAACTTCAATCTATGAAAGAAAACATGGTTCTCAAAACAACTGGAAATGCACACCCAGAATCTACGCCAGACTGGTCAAGCAAGTTGGAGATGCGATCGGATTGGAATGTAACAAAGCCTCAAATTATTGGTTGGGGCTGGCTCAACTCGATCGCAAACCGAGTTGTCGTCCCTAAAGCCAGCAAATTTATCCATTCAGTGCTCTACAACTCGATGCAGATGCAAACGCTAGTTAACCGAACGCTAGCCTCTGAGCACGATCGTTTGAAGAGAAACCTTGAAACATCAAATCAGGATTTTGAACACAAATTATCCCAATTAGAGCAGAAAGTTTTCGATCAAGTCGAGAGACGTATGAAAGAAGAGCGAGAAAAAATGGATTCAGAGCTTCTAAATCTCAAAACGCAATTGGATAATTTATCGATCCCAGTGGTCGATATAAAAGATGAAATTCATAGAATTGGGGATGAAGTTAAAGAGGTAAAAGATAGCATCAAAGATATTCAGAGAATTTTGAGTGAGACGCGCATTCAGCTAATTCTTGAGAGTGAGGTAATTAGAAGTGAGTTTGCCTACCAGTCAAAGGCTAAAAATCTTAAATCTCCTGAGATTCTCAATCAGCAAAAGCTGCATCATAACCAAAGTAACTTGCGCCTAAACTTAGGCTGCGGGACAGATATTATCTCAGACTACATCAACATAGACGGACGAACTCTTCCTGGCATTGATGTGGTGGCAGATTTGAATTGTTTACCCTTTGAACACAATACAATTTCAGAAATTTATGCCTCTCATGTGGTCGAACATATGCCTGAATTTGAGCTTAAGAATCATATTTTACCCTATTGGTATAGCTTACTAAAAAGCAGAGGAAAATTAGTTATCATTTGTCCCGATGCAGAACACATGGTGCTTGAATACTCTAAGGGTAATTTTTCTTGGGACTCGCTTAGAAAAATAACCTATGGCGCTCAAGACTTCAGTGGAAACTTTCACTACAATATGTTTACATCTGAGTCTCTGTCACGCATCATTTCAAATTGTGGATTTCAAGAAATTGTTTGCACTCGTGCAAGGCTGGTTAATGGCTTTTACGAAATGGAAGTTTGTGCTGTCAAGTAAACCTAAGACATTCCTATGAGTTCATACTAACCAAGCATCAGAGTGAGCGAAGAAATGATCAAAATCAATGTGTTGCTCAAACTCTTCAATCTACTTTTTAGCAAAAGCTCAAATCAAGCATTTTTAGAGCGTGTTTATCAAATAATTTTAGAGCGAGACATCGATCGTCATGGCTTGGCGTGCTGGTTAGAAATGTTGGAAAAGGTATGACTAAGCATCACTTAATCAGAGCGGTTTTAGAGTCTCGCGAATTTTCTCAAAAGATTATGGGCGGCTATCCATCAGAATTTTGGGGAGCAATTCATACCGCCCGATGCGAAATGGTGAAAACTCTCCTGCCTCCGGCTCAAACAATTCTAGATTTGGGAGGTGCAAACCCCGGAGACGAGATGGGTGCATTGCTGAGTTTTGGCTATCCTCATTCTCCAGAGAAGCTCTACATTGTTGATTTGCCCCCTAAAAAAAGAATGATTCCTGCTGTTGAATCAAGCACTAAACTTAATTATAAAGGTTGCGACATTGAATATATTTATACTCATATGTCAAATCTCGATTTATTCAAAGATGAATCGTTTGATTTGGTCTGGTCTGGAGAGTCGATCGAGCATGTTAGTCGAGCCGATGCTCAACAAATCTTTGCCCATGTCCATCGATTGCTAAAACCAGGTGGAACGTTTGCCCTCGACACTCCCAATCGTAGAATGACTCAGCTTCAAAATCCCTATGGATGGATTCATCCTGAGCATCAATTAGAGTATTACTACGACGATTTGATCGAGATGTTGGAGCAAAATAGTTTCAAGATTGTACAAACCAAAGGGATTATTGAATTTCCAAAATCAATTCAAGCTAATCATTTCATTTCTGAAGAAGTCTTTACCCAGGTATGGATCAACGATCGTCCCAGAAACTCTTACTTGTTTTACCTTGCTTGCACCCGGTAAACACTTTTAGGATCATCCGGTTTGGGGCAAATACTGACTTCTAGAAAATATTGACTCCGTTGGAAGAATGGCAGCCTGGGCACACTATCTTTAAGAAAGTTGGCTCAATTACAACTTTCCTCCAAGCTCTAGAATTTGTCTGCTCTAGTCTTGAGTCTGGGTATAGGATCGGACATAACTCACCGTCTAGTTAGAATCGGATTGATACATGCCTAAAAAAGCACTGATTACTGGATTGACAGGGCAAGACGGCTCCTATCTTGCCGAGCTTTTATTGTTGAAAGGGTACGAAGTGTTTGGGTTAGTGCGGCGATCGAGTTCTGGCAACGCCGATCGCATCCGCCACCTGGCGGGCGAGGTCAAAGTCCTCTCTGGTGATCTGCTAGATCAGTGCTCGCTGATGGATGCCATTATGCAGTCTGAACCAGACGAAATCTATAACCTGGCCTCTCAAAGCTATGTACCGCTCTCGTGGACTCAGCCCTCCCTGACGGCGGAGTATACCGCCCTGGGTGTGTCACGGTTGCTGGAGTCGATTCGGCGCTGTTATCCGAGTTCGCGATTCTATCAGGCTTCGAGTAGCGAGGTGTTTGGGCAACCAGACGAATCTCCACAAACCGAGAGAACGGCTTTTCGGCCTCGAAATCCCTACGGGGTTGCCAAAGCCTACGCCCACTGGATGACCGTCAACTATCGCCAGCAGTATGGGTTATATGCTTGCTGTGGCATTACCTACACCCATGAGTCACCCCGCCGGGGGACAGAATTTGTGTTTCGTAAGATCACTCGCGGGGCAGCAATGATCAAGCTGGGGTTAGCAGAGGATTTGAAGCTGGGCAATCTGGATGCTCGGCGCGATTGGTGCTATGCAAAAGATGCGGTAAACGCAATGTGGCTGATGCTCCAACAGGAACAATCTGACGACTATATTATTGCCAGTGGGGAGACGCATTCAGTCCGAGAGTTGGTGGAATGTGCCTTCAACGCAGTGAAGTTAAACTGGCAAGATCACGTCTCGATCGATCCTTCTTTCTACAGGCCTGACGAAGCGGTGCAATTGATTGGTTCGATCGATAAATTCACAAGCAGCTAGACTGGCAACCTGAGTATTCATTCGAGCAATTGGTGGAGTTGATGGTTGACCATGACCTAAAGGAATTGACCGATCGCAAGCCATAAAATGGTAGCGTCAGAGGGAAGATTTGAGAGCGGCTAAATGCTGAGAATTGCGATCGATGCTACGCCCATTTTGCCCAAGCCGAGCGGCATTGGTTTGTATGTGGCAAATTTAATTCAAGCATTGGCAGCGTTGCAATCGCCAGAAAACTTTGAATTAGAAACGATTTATCAGCCTGGACTAAAGAATTGGCTGCGAGGAAATTTGTCATTTCCGAGTTATCTAGCAGCTTACCCAAATCTACGATCGTTCCCTGTTCCTGTCAGGCTGTCTAATTTATTGATTCAATTTCCGAGTTTATTTTTATCAACCTTCGAGCAATCTTTTGGCGCTCCAAACATTGTACACGGAACCAATTACACCGTGCTTCCCTTTCAGCATACCCGTAGGGTGATGACGATTTATGACCTCACCTTTGTGCGCTATCCAGAATATGCAAACTCAACAGTAAAGGCCTATGTCGATCGCGTACAGCGTTGCCTTCAGTGGACTGATTTAGTTTTTACAATCTCAGAAAGCTCTAAGCAAGATATTATTAAATTCTTAAACTTTAATCCTGAAAAAATAGTGGTGACTCCATTAGCAAGTCGATACTCTGCTAATGAATGGGTGCATCAAGAATCTGTTGACCATAGTTTTTCAAAGTCCCCTAGTGTTTCCTATGATTTCTCAAAGCCTTATATTTTATTTGTAAGCACGATCGAACCGCGAAAAAACCTTACTCACTTAATTGCAGCTTTCGATTATCTCAAACATAAATATCGACTCGAACATCAGCTTGTGTTGATTGGTCAAAAAGGCTGGCTATATGAAAAAATCTTCGAGCAGATCGAACGATCGCCTCACCGAGAATCGATTCATCACCTCAGCTATTTGTCTGACAATCTCGTCGCTTTGTTCTACTCAAAAGCCGATGTTTTTGTCTATCCGTCTCACTACGAAGGGTTTGGGTTGCCCGTGCTCGAAGCGATGACTTTGGGTGCGCCCGTCGTCACGGCGAATACATCGTCACTGCCAGAAGTTGCTGGAGATGCTGCGCTGTTGGTTGATCCCAATCAAGTTCTCGATATTGCAGAAGCGATTTTACAAGTGGTGAGCGATCGTGCCTTTCGCAGCGAGTTGATTGCCAAAGGTAAAGCTCGATCGCAACAATATTCTTGGCAAAATACCGCCCAAGAAACGCTGAAAGCTTATAAACTTCTAGTGTCGTAAAAATAATGTCATAAAAAAGGTGTAGAAGCATCTTGTCTCATCCATTCCTAATTAATCTTTCATTTCTCGCCGCCCAGCCGACCGGCCACACCGTTTACGCAAAAAACTTAGTTTCTCATCTCCAATCATTAGCACCGACGCTACTCACTGCCCAAGAGTTTACTGGGTTTCAGTGCTATTCAATTCCAGGAAACATGACCCCCGATCGAGGCAGCAAAGGCCATTTATCTCGCCTGATCTGGACTCAATTTCAGTTGCCTAATCTCTGTAAGACATTAAAATCAAAGCTATTATTTTCTCCCATCCCAGAAGCACCTCTATTCTCTAAAACTCATCATGTTGTCACCCTTCATGATTTAATTCCATTAAAATTCCCAAGAAAAACTTCACCCCTAACTCCCTACTTTAAATACTATATTCCTCAAGTTTTATCTCAAGCCAAACAAGTCATTTGTGATTCAGAAGCAACAGCAAAAGATGCCGCAAGCTTCTACCAAATTTCAGCCCAAAAAATGACCGTTATTCCTTTAGCTTACGATTCTCATCACTTCAGATTTTTAGACTTGCCCACTCAAAATTACTTCTTATACATCGGTCGCCACGATGCTTACAAAAACTTGCAGCGATCGATTGAGGCTTTTTCAAAATTACCCGATCATTCTAGCTATGAATTTTGGATCGCAGGCTCGCCCGATCGGCGCTACACCCCAATGCTCACCGCCCAAATTGCAGCCTTGGGTCTAACCCAGCAGATAAAATTTTTGAGCTACGTCGCCTACGCCGATCTACCGACCCTGATCAATCAAGCGATCGCCCTCGTGTTTCCCAGTCTGTGTGAAGGTTTTGGCTTGCCAATTCTCGAAGCAATGGCCTGCGGTACGCCCGTCGTTACATCCAATCTGTCCTCGATGCCAGAGGTCGCAGGAGAGGCAGCCTTGTTGGTTGATCCCTACCGCGTAGAAGCGATCGCCGAAGCAATGGGCGCGATCGTCACTCACTCCACACTCCGCTCTCGGCTACGCCAACTCAGCCTGATCCAAGCCAGCCAATTCAGTTGGGCAAAAACCGCCAAAGCCACAGCCGACGTGCTTCAACCCTTCCTCTAATGAGTCTATTAACCTGACAACAACGGTTAATCTGGTCGATCGACAAAACTCAGAAGACCCTCACTCCTCCTCGCTAATCTCTCGAAATCAATAAAATCACGCCGCCAATAATCATTCCCATCCCCGCCAGACGAGTGATCGGAATCGACTCCCCAAAAATAAACTTACCCATCAAAACCGCAAACACATACTGCAACGCCACCGCCGGCCCTAAAACACTCAGTTTCACGCGAGTCAGAAGCAAGATATATAGAACTGCACCGATCGCATAAAACATCAGCCCCACCAACAATTCTGGGGTGGTTACAATGCCAATCACATGGCTCACAAAATTACCCGAACTGAGACGACCCAACTTCAACGCGCCCGTCTTGAGAAAAAACTGCCCACCCGTACCTGCGGCGATCGACAGCAGAAATAAGAAAAATTCTTGACCGGTCACAGAGTATCCTTCAGCTAAAGGCTATTAATGGTTGCAAACTAGCAAAATCTTCACCAAGATGCCCGATAATTTTTAACAATAATCTGTACTATCTTGGGCAACTCTAAATCTTGTAGGTAGGTGGAATTAAACTTAAGACCCTCATCCCCTAACCCCTGCTCCCAAAATGGGAGAAGGGGAACCCATTTTTCTCCCCTCGCCCGCTCTGGGAGAAGGGTCGGGGGTGAGGGCTAATGGCAGGCATCTGACATTTAACTAAGTCTGTCTACTTACCATCTGCGATTTTGAGGGTTAGAAATCATCGTCAAACACAGCCATTTTCTCAAGCAATGCTCTAGTTTTCCAGTTTACAGCTAGCCCGAAGGCAAATGCAGCAAATTGGCAAGTCGATTCTCATTCAACCGTAAAAATTATATGGACATGGAAGCCCACCCTTCTGCACCCACAACCTGCACCCAGGAGCAAATTTCGGTTTGGTTACGTGCCTTGCTCACCCTCGCTTGGGCAGATGGCGATTTTGACGAGACCGAGCAAAGCCTAATTGCCTCGATCACCCGCCACGAGATGACTTCAAAAGAGAGCAGCTTGTTTGAGTCGATCGCGCCAGAAGAGCTTTCTACGGCGTTTGGGCAGGATCTCAAGATGACCGAAAACTTTCTTAGAACGGCAGTCATGGTCTCTGTGGCAGATGGCGCATATACTGAGACCGAAGACCAGTTGCTAGAGCAGTTTTATCGGGCATTAGCTTACCCAACTGAGACCTTAGAGAGCTTGCGATCGACCCTTCACCAAGCCGAGCCAGGTCTTTCCTCCGACGCAGACCTTTTCGCCCCTGCGCCCCCCAGAGCCAAACCCCCTCCTCGACCCCGTGAGAACCTGGCTAGATGGGATGGAAATTCACGACCCCAAGGTAGCCCGTTTTCTGTGTAAGATGATTCCGCCTCAGTGCCCCTTCGAGCGAGACATAACGCTCTTTGGTCACAAAATTGTCCACATCCCCGCGATGTGTAAGCTCAATCCACTTTATGACCAGTTGGTGGGGTTGCGGTTTCGATCGCTTTCCTACCTAGCGGACAATTGCGGAGAAGATGTCTCAGCGTATTGTTAGCTGGCTCCGCATCAAGCCCTTGCACTCGTTCTTCGCTATTGTTTGTTTCGCTATTGTTTGTCTGAAATCATGAAGGCATTTAGCTGTGAAGTCCACTTGCAGACCTCTTCTCCCAATCAATACCATCAAGCCAGAAATATGCTGTGTGGCGAGAATGGTTGAATAAAGAACGTGCTCGCTGTCTGATTCGGCTGGGGTTAATGACTGAGGCTAGAGGAGCAACACTGCCCGATCGGGACACAAAATTTATGGTTGCTGAAGATATTGTAGAAGTGCTGAGAGCAAAACCTGATACAGGGTCTAATTTTCTTGAATTTCCTGAGCTATACTTTGTCAGGGCATAAAATTAAAGATTTTGGACGGGGTGCAGGGGTGGAACCCCTGGCTGGGGCGCAGCCCCCACACCCCCTTCTAAACCAAAATCCTATAACAAGGCTGACGCAGG
>JAAUOZ010000212.1 GCA_012034655.1 Leptolyngbyaceae cyanobacterium CSU_1_3
AAGGGTAGTCCTATTTCATAAGGATGGAGAATAATGAACGTCTTCAGGATGCTTTGCTGCTGTTGAGATAGAGCAATCAGCTATTTTTCTCTGTCCTTTACGTAAGGGCACTACCCAGCAAAGGTCGGAAGGTAAAATCTTTTTTAGAAATCGCCTAAAGTCTGCCAGCTACACCCTGTCTACAGGAGCGGTTTAGCACCCTTGCCCGCCGCTCCTGGCTGATTCCTTAGATACTTAATGACAATGAAAAACCGCGATCCTAAAAGTATTCGAGCCGCCATCCCTGGTATAGGAAGAGTTTTAACGCGATTTACTCCTCAAATTCTTCAACAAAAGCGGTTAATTAGTTTATCTTTTTTAGCCTTGATGGCAGAAATTATTCTGCATCTCCTCGAACCTTGGACTCTTAAATTCATTTTTGATTATATTCTTGTCGATCGATCCCAATTGCAAAACGCTCCGGCTATCTTCCACAATGCCGAACCGCTTACATTAATTACCGGATTGACCGCAGCAATGTTGCTGATCGTGGCTCTGCGATCGCTGGCAGCTTATTTCAGCGTTGCAGGCATGGCCCAGGCTGCAACTCATATTCTCACTGACATTCGAGCCGAACTCTATAGTCATATTCAACGGCTGTCGCTGTCGTTTCACCACAAAGCCAAGAGTGGCGATTTGCTGACCCGCATCACTTCGGATATCGATCGCCTGCGAGACACAATGGTCATGGCGGTGTTGCCCTTGTTGGCACACTCTTTGACCCTAGTAGGCATGATTGGTGTCATGTTTTGGATGCATTGGGAACTAGCGCTGATTGCGATCGCAATTATTCCGCTCTTCGTATTTTTTACCTTTCGGCTTTCAAAACGGATTCGTAAAGAGGTGAAAACTCAACGCCAACGCGAAGGCGCAATGGCAGCTACCGCAGCAGAATCAATTGGTGCGATTAAACTAGTTCAGGCGTTGTCGCTGCAAAACATGCTAGAAGACACCTTCTTGAATCACAATCGCCATAGCTTAGATGCCAGTGTACGATCGCAAAAACTCGCTGCTGGGTTAGAACGAGCCGTTGAACTGCTGGTAGGCATTGCAACCGCACTGGTCTTGTGGCGAGGAGTCCAACTTGTATTAGGTCAAGTGCTGACTCCTGGTGACTTATTAGTGTTTGTGAATTACCTCAGAATCGCCTTCAAGCCCATGCGCCAACTCGCCAAATACACTGGGCAAATTGCCAAAGCGACCGCCTCAGGAGAACGAATTCTCGATGTGTTGGAATCAGTGCCAGAGGTGCGAGATGGGCGAGGGGCGATCGTGGCTCCCCCCTTCCAGGGAAAAGTGAAGTTTGAACAGGTCACGTTTGGCTATGATGTCGAGTCTGGCGGTATTTTGCAAAACCTCAATTTGCTGGCGCAGCCCGGCGATCGTATCGCACTCGTCGGCGCGTCGGGCGGTGGCAAGTCAACCTTAGTCAGTTTGCTATTGCGGCTATATGACCCACTCGAAGGTCAAATCTTAATTGATGGACAAGACATTCGTAGCTATCAACTACAATCGCTGCGTCGTCAAATTAGCGTTGTGCTACAAGACAGTTTGCTATTTGCTTCCACGGTGCGCGACAACATTGCCTACGGTTGCTTGGGCGTTTCCGACGAAGAGATTATCAAGGCTGCCAAACTCGCCAATGCTCACGACTTCATTATGCAGATGCCCCAGGGGTATGAAACTATCTTGGGCGAACGAGGAGCAACTTTATCAGGCGGGCAACGCCAACGCATTGCCATTGCCCGGGCCGCAGTCCGCCAGGCTCCGATCGTCATTCTCGACGAACCCACCACCGGACTAGATCAAGAAAACGAAAGTGCCGTCATCGAAGCCCTCGATCGCCTCACGAAAGGACGCACCACCTTCTGGATCTCCCACAACCTCAAAGCCATCCGCAATGCCGACCTTATTCTCTACATTGAGCACGGCTCTATTCTCGAACGTGGAACCCACACAGAACTCATCCGACAAAGTGGGCGCTACGCTGCCCTGTGCGCCATCCAAAACGTTATCCCCACCCTCTAAATTTCCTCCTCCCTGCTTCCATGAACACTCGCGTCATTCTGATCCGCCACGGACAAAGCACCTACAACGCCCAAGGTTTATATCAGGGCTGTTCTGATGATTCGGTTTTGACCCCCAAAGGTCGCCTCGATGCCTATCAAACAGGCATTGTGCTCAGCCACTACCCCCTCACCGCTCTCTATAGCAGCCCTTTGCGTCGCACCCAGGAAACTGCACAGGAAATATTGAGCGCGATCGCATCGTTGACCGATCGCGCTCCCATTCTGCATCTGCACCCCAAGCTCAAGGAGATCAGCCTTCCTGCGTGGCAGGGTCTCCCTTTCAAGCAGGTGCGCGAACAGTTGGCAGACGACTATCGCTGTTGGAAAGAGCGTCCCCATGAGTTCAAAATGGTGCAAAATTCAGAGGACGAAAGTGCCATTGCAACCTTTGCATCGCTAGAACAATCTGTTACTTTTCCAGTGCAAGATTTGTATGAACAAGCTCGACAATTTTGGCAAGCAGTTTTGCCCCATCATGTTGGAGAAACAATTGCAGTGGTCAGCCACGGCGGCACAATCAAAGCATTGATTAGCACCGCGATCGAGATGAATTGCACTCACTTTCATGCGTTGCAACAATCCAACGGTGGCATTAGCGCTTTGGAGTTTTCGCCCGATCGAGTCCAACTGACCGCGATGAATATTACTGCCCATCTGGGAGAAGTATTGCCCAAGCTCAAGGATGGTAAGCTAGGGTTGCGCTTAATATTATTGCCCGCCCAAACCACTGCCCTGGCTCCGATTCAGACTCGATTAGATCAACTCGCGATCGACTTTTGCATTGCTAGCGAAACGATACAATCCCAAGCAGTAGCAGAAGCATTGCTGCGATCGCGTCCTCAACCTATTGTGCATTTACCTATCGCAGATACAAACTTTCTTCAGACCTGGCATCGCACTATCCATTGTCAATCTCAGCAATGCCCCAACCTTTGCACGGGGTTAGTGATTGCCGAAGCAGAACAGATTCAAACCCTGCTCCAGCAAGTTCTAGGATTTCCTCGCTCATCGGCGATCGCCCTCCAGGGTCTCAGCATTCTCTACTATCCCAAGGCCAGCCCTACCCCCGTTTTGCAATCGTTGAACCTACTGAACTAAATGAACTAAAGTATAAGGAAGCTTAATTATGAAAGTCTTAATCACAGGCGTTGCAGGATTTATTGGATTTCATTTAGCATCGCAGCTTTTAGAAGCAGGCCATCAAGTCTATGGCATTGATAATCTGAATGATTACTATGATGTCAAACTCAAGTATGCTCGCCTAGCGCAGATTGCTTACCATCCTCAGTTTACCTTTCAGCCTCTAGATTTGAGCGATCGTGCCCTCACGGCCCAGCTTTTCTCTCGACATTCTTTTGAGGGCGTAGTTCATTTGGCGGCTCAGGCAGGGGTGCGCTATTCGATCAACAATCCTCATGCCTATGTCGATAGCAATCTGGTCGGGTTTATGAATATCTTAGAAGGTTGTCGCCATAGCAAAATTCAACATTTAGTTTATGCTTCTTCTAGCTCAGTGTATGGTGCAAATACTAAAGTTCCGTTTGCGGTCAGCGACTTGGTAGATCAGCCCATTTCTCTCTATGCAGCTACTAAAAAAGCAAACGAATTAATGGCCCATTCCTACAGTCATCTGTACAATATTCCCACGACGGGGCTTCGCTTTTTTACGGTCTATGGCCCCTGGGGAAGACCAGATATGGCCTACTTTAAGTTTGTCGATGCGATCGCCAAATCAAAGCCGATCGATGTCTACAACTTTGGCAAGATGCAGCGCGACTTTACCTATATCGACGACATCGTTGAAGGGGTGGTGCGCGTTCTCGAAAACCCACCTAATACGCAGGCTGCGCCTTACAAAATTTACAACATTGGACACAACAACCCTGTAGAACTGTTAACTTTTATTGAAGTGATCGAGCAAGCAATGGGCAAACGTGCGATCAAAAACTTGTTGCCGATGCAGATGGGAGACGTGCCTGCAACCTATGCCGACATAGATGACTTGATGCAGGATATTGGCTTCAAACCTAAAACCTCCCTTCAGGAGGGGATTGATCGTTTTGTTAAGTGGTATAGCCGCTACTATGCTAATGGAGTTCAAACGGTTCAAATGGCTCAAAAGACCTCTTTTGTGGCTAGGATTTAGCATCTTTTTGATCGCTCTGCCTGCCTGGGCAATTCAGATGGGCGATGGTACTGTTTTTTTTTCGCGACCTCCCATCCTCGATCGCACCCAAGCCTCCAACCGCAATACCAACGTCCCCAGCGTTGTTTATAGTTTCACAATTGAGATGCCTAACAATGCTGGCGAACCCTTACACAAGCTCGTCTTTGAACAAGCCAGTGGCGCAGAATCCTTCCGGTTTGATCTCAACAATGGACGTGCATTTTTAGGACGATCGCCCTCCTCTGGGAAACGCCAACCCGCCAAACTACAGCAAGAATTCGATCGCCTGGTTATGACGTTCAATCCACCGATCTCGCCTGGTAAAACCATTACCGTTGCTCTGCCCGTCATTCGCAATCCTAGCCTGAGTGGAACTTATTTCATTGGGGTGACTGCCATACCCCAGGGCGAAAAAGTAGAGGAGCAATTCATTGGGTTTGGGCGTTTCCGAATTCAAAAGGGAGGCGGCTCGTGAAGAGGTGGATTGCTGGCGTAATAGGTGCAGTCTTGGTCGGATTCGCTGAGCCTACACTCGCTCGATCGATTGACGAAATCATGGCGGAGACTTCCCTCGATTCGCCCCCCGTCCCGGCTATGAATGCCATCAGCGATCCGTTGCCCTCGGTTGCAGCCCTATCGGATATCAAGCCGACCGACTGGGCATTTCAGTCCTTGCGATCGTTGGTCGAGCGCTACGAAGCTGTGGTTGGCTACCCCGATTTCACCTTTCGCGGCGATCGCGCCCTGACTCGCTACGAATTTGCCGCCGGACTCAATGCCGCCTTGCTCAAAGCCGAAGCAATTATGCAGTCAGAGTTTTCTCAATATGCCACCCAAGAAGATCTAGAGGTGTTGCGAAAACTGCAAGAAGAATTTATCAAAGAACTGGAAATCGTCCGCAAACTCGTCGATCTGCCCCGACTCGATACCCTCCGAGACCTCAGCTTTCTGACATCACCAAACTCAATGGTGAGGTCAATTTTTTGGTGAGTGGAGTCGGCGGCGACGCAGACGATCGCCAACCCATCCTCGGACAGCGCGTCAAACTAGAACTCAACACCAGCTTTTCTGGCAAAGACCAACTCACCACCGCCCTCCGAGCCGGAAACCTGCCCAATCTGGCTGAGGCAACGGGCACAAACATGGCCAGACTAGGACTACAGGGCAACAGCGACAACCAAGTTGAACTCAACGAACTCACCTACCGCTTTCCCGTCAGCCCCAAAACGACGATGCGCGTCATTGCAGTAGGAGGCAGCCTGACCGATTTTGCCAAACCTCTGAATTCATTTCTCGACGACACAGGCGAAGGGGCGATCTCCCGATTTGCCCAACGCAATCCCATTTTTCGTCAGGGAAGCGGCTCTGGCGTGGGCATAACCCACAAGTTTAATGGCCTTCTGCGCCTCAGTGCGGGCTATCTTGCAAATGATGCCAACGACCCAACCCGTGGCTTTAGCAGAGAATCGGGGGCGATCGCCCAAATTACCCTTTCTCCCAGAGATCGTATTGATTTTGCCCTCACCTATGTCCGTTCCCATAACAGCGTCCGCACGGGCACAGGCAGCCGCATTGCCAACGATCCCTTTCGCGGAATCAGCGATGCGATCGTCTCCAACTCCTTTGGCTTGCAGTCCGAAATCGGCCTCACCTCAAAACTCTTTTTGTCGAGTTGGGTCGGCTTTACCCAGGCATCTGCCACCGACTTACCCAACAATCCTCAAGCCTACAGCTTCAACTGGGCAGCGACTTTAGCGGTTCCCGATCTGGGTGGAAATGGCAACCTGTTGGGCTTGGCGATCGGGCAACCTCCCAAAGTGACCCAAAATGATTTCATCCAACGCGGACGAGCCTACGTAGACTCTGATACCTCATTGCATCTCAAGCCTTCTACCGATGGCGCATCGTAGACCACTTCTCCCTCACGGCAGGCGGCTTCATAATCACCAACCCCGACCATGACAGCAGCAATCGCCCCCTCTACATCGGCACGTTGCGATCGACCTTCAGTTTTTAGTATTCTGCCAGAAAAATGCTAAGGAACGTGGATTAAATAAGATCCAGATTTGTCCTCACCCTCACCCTTTCCCTGGGGAGAGCAAGGTGGTTTCATACTAGAAAAGAATCGTTTGAACCTCTGATTCTCTCGTTGACGCTTTCTTAAAATTGCGATCGCAGCAACCCAAACCTCAGGGCTTCTGGTTTTTCCGTTTGGTGTATGAAACTATCCTACCCTTCCTACTTTCCTTGCTTCTCTACAGTCGCCTGTGCCACCTGAAGCACCTTCACCAACTCTGCCAGCGATGTCTCTAGCTGAGTGCCTGCATCCATCGCTACCCAACCTTCCGTCGTCAACTGCCGAAACTCAAAGTGTAGGTGAGGCCCCGTCGAAGCGCCTGTGCTGCCTACCCGACCGATCGCCGTTCCTTGCTGTACCCACTCTCCCGGTTTGACGAAAATCTCCGATAGGTGGGCGTAAAGCGTCTGCTGGGTGTTTTGATTGTGGCTGAGGGCGATCGCCAAACCATAGCCGCCAAAGAAATCTGCCAGGGCAACCTGACCCGTATAAGCCGCAAGCACTGGAGTGCCCAAGGGTGCGCCTAAATCAGTCCCCGCGTGAAAGCGGCTGTCGCCCGAAAGTGGATGCACTCGCCAGCCAAACAGCGAGGTGATCGGCGAGGGAATCGCTAGCGGAAAAATCAGCCGAATATTATTTGCCAGCCGACCGACTGGGCGAACCGTGCGATTGTAGTAGTCACGGACGGCACTATATTCACGCCCCACGGGCGTTGTGCTGCCGGGGTTCCAGCCGCCAATGCCACTGCTCGAAACGGTAGCTGCCCACCTCGGAGCCACCGTCACCGGGGCGCTTTCTGACGCAACCTGAGAACCAGACCCTAAACGATCGACTTGCTCGACTACCACGGGTTGTTCTCGCTGGGTGGCTCCCAGGTTGTAGTCGGTGCGATCGATAAAGGCATCGCCCCGATTTAACGGCGCTTCGGCGGTTTTGGGTGTGATGATCACGGGTTCAGAATAGTCGGGCGGAGCGATCTCAGGCGGGGCAGTCACCGGATTTTCGGGCGCAGCAACCAGGGGAGAAGGGGCACTCGCAGGCAAATCTTCGGCGATCGGCTCCACTTGCGCCAGGGCTGTCTGACCGCTCAAAACGCCCAACCCAACCACCCAACCCAGCCACAACCAGCGCTTTCTAAGCAAGTTCTGAGCCACAAAGAAAGAGAATTTGGGCAAGATTTTGAGTTGAGTCATGGGGCAATCCTCACGGACGATAAACGGCAAACGACTAGAAAGCAATCTCGATCGGGATAGGGCGGGGGTTAATCAAAATTTTACTTTGTCCATTGTGCCTCGCTTGAGCAAGTTCGTGGAAAATGAACCAGACAAAATTCTAACAAACCGCCAGCAAATCTATACTGCGTCAGCCTATAGATTTTGGTTTAGAAGGGGTGTGGGGGCTGCGCCCCAGCCAGGGGTTTCACCCCTGCACCCCGTCCAAAATCTTTAATTTTATGCCCTGACAAAGTATATCTCGATTAGAGCTTAGGGATCTGCGAGTCAATGATGAACCACCAGCCAGGTTTCAGCTCTGCTCAACCTTCAATCGTCGAGGGTTGAGCAGAGCCGAAACCCGATTCACTGAATATTTTATTTTCATGCAAACCCCTGATGGCCACTATCGAGAAACATTACTCACAGCGCGCTGAAGTTGAGCCAGCGATCGGTTGTAGCCGATGATCGCACTGACCAAGCTGCCCTCAGAACGAGTCAAATCCGTTTCAGCGTTGATGACATCGGTTTGGGTTCCAACTCCTGCCTGAAAGCGCAGGCGAGCCAGCCGCAAAGATTCTCTCGCTTCGTCGAGGGCAGTCCGGGCGGTGTCGATGTTGGTGCGGTTTGAGTCTAAAGTGGTGTAGGCCTGTTCGACTTGAAATCGAACCGTATTGCGATTTTGAGCAAACCGAGCTTCGGCAATTTCTTTCTCTTTTTCTTGCTGTCTAGCACGGGCAACGGCCGCTCCACCGTCGTATAGGTTCCATCGCGCTTGCAGACCAAAGCTATAGCCATCTGCGGCTCTGACAGGCTGCTCGAACACGTCAAACAGGTTGTACTGTGCCGAAACGCTCACCGTGGGCCCTAGGGCAGATAGGGCTGCCTTGCGTTGCTGTTCGCTGATTTCTCGCTGCACGAGTTGCTGCTCTAGCTCGGCACGATTTTTGTATGCTCGAATGATGCTGTCTTCGATCGATAAATTCCAAGTTCCGGCGGGGGCCACGGGGTCGGCCGCCGAAAGATTCACCGACTCTGCAATGCTGATTCTTTGGGCTAGTTGGCGACGGCGCACGGCTTGAGTGGCGATCGCGTTGGTGAGTTGCTGCTGAGAATTGGCCAGATTGACCCGCGATCGCAGCACATCAAAACGGGTTCCCAGCCCGGCTCGTTCTTGGGCTTCGGTGTCTCGCAAGCTAATTTCTGCATTTCGCACGGCAGCGGCGTTAATTCTGACTTGCTCGTCGGAATCCTGCAAATCGTAGTAGTCGTTGGTGACGTTCAGCCTGAGTTCTTCTCGGACGCGCTCGACCTCTAGCTCACTGACGCGCACCTGCCGCTCGGCGGCGCGAATTTGGGCGACGCGCAACCCCGACGTGTAGATATCGTAGCTAAGTTGGATCGACCCATTAAGCGTCGTGCCCACCGGATCACTATCAGCACCCTGAAAGAACGGGTTATTTTGTTCACGAACGGCTTCGGCTTTGCGAGACAATTCTGTGGAGGCACTTTGAGCACGGGTCAAGTCTGCCTGAATGCCTAGGGTCGGAGAATTAGCAGCTTGAGCTTCTCGCAAGCCTGATTGTGTTCGTTCTAGTTGCAACCGCGCCACCTGGACATCTCGATTGTTGCGTTCTGCCAGTTCGACCGCTTGGGCGAGGCTGACGGGCTGAGTCCCTTGAATTCGCACCTCTTCGGGGCGGGTCGGAAACTGAAGCGGGTTAGCCGCCGGATTCAGGTAAGCAGGCGCAGGAGCCGTCCGTCCGGGGATGGGAGCCGAGGGAGCAGGAGTTGGGCTGGGCGGCGGACTAATCGGAGCAGGAAGGGTTGCGGGAGGGGTCGCCGGGGGCAGAGGAGTTGGGCT
>JAAUOZ010000213.1 GCA_012034655.1 Leptolyngbyaceae cyanobacterium CSU_1_3
AAGAGTCGGGTTCCCCTTCTCCCAAGTTGGGAGAAGGGGTTAGGGAATGAGGGCGAACCCAGGCAATCAAACTCACAAGTTATTTAATTCACGTCTCTTAGGGGTCTCAAGTTGCAAAACCTGGTTGAGCTTGCCACTGCGGTAGCCTTCTAGATCTAACGTTACGTAGAGAAAGCCGTAGGCTTGAAAGGTGGCGATCAGGGCGGGCAAATCGGTGCTGGCGACGAAGGCTTTCACCTGGTCAGGCAAAACCTCAATGCGGGCAGTGTTGCCTTCTGATCTCACTCGCAATTCTCGCCAGCCTAGCTTTCGCAAGTAGGTTTCCGCCCGTCCGACTCGTTGGAGTTTGGCGATCGTAATTTCTTCACCGTAGGGGAACCGAGAACTCAAGCAGGGTTGTGCTGGCTTATCCCACCAGGGCAGACCCAGATATTTAGATATTTCGCGAACTTCGACTTTGGTGACACCGACTTCGGCCAGGGGCGATCGTGCGCCCCGTTCTTGGGCTGCCTGAATTCCCGGTCGATAGTCGTGCAAATCATCTGCATTGACCCCATCGACCACGTAGGGGTAGCCCCACCGCAGCGCCATCGGCTTTAGAGTATCGTGGAGTTCGCTTTTGCAGAAATAGCATCGATTGACCGGATTACTACTGTAATTAGGGTTCTCCATCTCGTGGGTTTGCACAACCTGATGGGCAATGCCAATTTCTGCGGCCTGAATGCGAGCATCCTGTAAATCTTCTGGCAGCAAGGAAGGAGATTCGGCGGTGACGGCGATCGCACGATCGCCCAACACATCCCAGGCAATCTTGGCAACCAGGGTGCTGTCGATGCCGCCAGAGTAAGCAATCAGGGCGTTCTCCATTTCGGCAAACAGCGCTTTGAGTTGATCTAATTTTTGCATCGTCACGGGTAGAGAGCGAGAAATACTTCTCTACTCTAGTCGTTACGACGGGTTGGCTGATGACTTTCCATGCCGCTATATTTCTCGACCAGTTTTGCCAAAACGGATAAATCGAGCGGCTTCGAGATGTAATCGGTTGCTCCCGCTTCGAGGCAGCGTTCGCGATCGCCTTTCATCGCCATTGCAGTTTGCACAATCACGGGAATCGATCGATAGCTCTCCTGGGCTTGCAGTTGTTGGGTCAGATCTAACCCGTTGTCACCAGGCATGTGAATATCCAGCAAAATCAGCGCTGGAACGGACTGTTTGAGCGCTTGCCACATTTCAAGACTGTTTTTGGCCCAGGTGACTTCATATCCCAACTTGCACAGGTAGGTAATCAGTAACCGAGCATTGTGAGCGTTGTCTTCTACGAGCAAAATGTTGTAGGCACGAGTCGCAGAAAGCCGTTTGTCTTGGACGGGCAACGTAAAGGATTGAGGCGTAGAAGCCGCTTGAATCAGGGTTGCAGTTTTGGAACCAAGGGGCGAGGGTTGTGCGCTCTGGGGGGGTAGGATCGGAGCCGATGATCTTGAGGGTGGCTCGATCGGGGATGTGTCTTCTTTTGCCAACGGCAGCCCGATCGTAAACCGCGATCCTTGCCCTACTTGAGACTGCACTTTGATCCATCCGCCGTGCAATTCTGCCAGCTTTTGAGTCAGCGCCAAGCCTAGCCCCGTGCCCTCTCCCCGAACTGCATTCGTCAACTGAGTGTAAGGGCGAAACAGGAGCGGTTGTTGCGCTTCAGAGATGCCCGTTCCCGTATCCCAGACGGTAAAATTTAACCACTCGCCCACCTGGCAGACTTGTAACCCCACGGTTCCACGGGGTGTAAATTTCAGCCCGTTGGCGAGCAGGTTAAACAGCATTTGCTTGAGTCTGAGCGGGTCAGCGGCGATCGTTCTCACCTCTTCGGCGATGTCTAACTCCAGTGACAGCCCTCGGTCATTGGCTTTTTCTTTCACTAGTTTGAGAACAATCTGACACAAAGGAGAAACTTCTACGCTTTCAAATTTCAGATCTAGCTGATCGGCCTCAATTTTAGAGAGGTCAAGAATGTCGTTGATCAAAGCGAGCAAATGCTGACCACTGCTCAGAATAATTTTGAGATATTCTTGATGGCGTTTGTTGTTGGGATGGTAGCCCTGTTCTCGCAGGAGATGGGTAAATCCCAAAATCGAACTGAGCGGCGTTCGGATCTCGTGGCTGGTGTTGGCTAAAAATTCGCTCTTGAGGCGATTTGATTGAGTAAGTTCTTGGGTTTGCTCTTGTAGCTGACGGTTGTGCTGCTGAATTTTTGCGATCTGTTGCGATCGTCGCAGAACTGGCATGGCAGCGGCAATCGATCGCTCAACCAAACTCGATCGCCACTGCAAATACAAAGCATCTATATCGCCCCAATTGGGCGGGAACCCAAAATTAGCCAGCCGATCGAGCCTTGGAAATCGCCCAGCGACCATACACATTGACAGTCGTGGGTTTGCAACTGATTAAGTGAGGCTTCGCTGATTTTGCTACCAAGGGCAAAAAGAACATTAGTTCTAGCAAGACCAAGAGGCTGCAACCCAATGGCTGAGGCAACGTAGCCCACCTCAAGGCGATCGCCGCTATCTGCATTAGGACTAGGTTGAGCGATCGCCACCCTTTCATCCACCAACGCTAGGCTGAGTTGATCGACAAGCATCTGCAACATGGGTTCGATCGCAGACTCGGCAGAGGCTAAGGCACGATCGAGACCGCCATTGAGACTGGCACTTAGGTGGTTTAAAAACTGCTCAACCCAAAGCTCTGAAGGAATCTGTCGAGGCTTGGGCATAGGCTGAGCAAAAAATTTTGACGAGGACGATTCACCGCCAGTTTCCCTAAAGTAAGTGTAGATGCAGAGGCATAGGAACGTGGATTCAATCACTCCGTCAACTGCAAGGTTGTCTCGCCCTCGCCCTCAATCTGGGTGAGGAGCAAGAGTCCGGTTTCCCTGCTCCCAATTTGGGAGCAGGTTAGGGGATGAGGGCGAAAATCTCGGCATTCATCAATCCACATTCCATAGTGACGAATTTTTGGCAAACAGGCCAACGGCTCAAGCTGCGATCGGGCGGCCTTATGAACCAATAAAGAGTTTAGATGCCTTCTGACATCCTACCTAAATCTACGGAGGTTGGAGTGTCGTGAGGCAATTTACTTAACCAAAGCCTAACAAAAGGGAAGCTTTTTGAAGGCATACTTAGGCGATTTCTAAACAAGAGATCACCTCCCGACCTTTGCCCTTCGACTTCGTTCTGGGCGCAAGCTGGCTGAGCGAAGTCAAAGACAGCGGGTTACTGGTTGGCTAAAAATTTCTTTAGAACTCTCGTAGAGAGAAAATCAGCGAGGCGATCGCCAAAACTAGAATTGTATAAAGTAGACCATAGCCCGCGTTGAGCAGAAGAATGTCGGGGCTAGGGAGCAGCCCATAGACGGCTTGATTTTTGAGGTTCAATCGAGCCAGATCTGGCAAAACCAGGTATAGGGCTTGGGTTGCAGACTCGATCGATGGATTCTTGGACAACTTGCCAAAGGCAACGAGATCTCGACTGAGATGACCCATCAGATAGGCGGCAAACGTGAAGAGAATCGCCAAAAGCGAACTAGTGAAAACACTGAACCCGATCGCGATGGCGGTGATCAGCGACAACTGCAACAGTAAGAAGCTCGATGAGATCAAAATGTCTCGTAGCGAGTAAGTCACCTGGCTAACCTGAAACAGAGCCAGGGCGATCGTGGTCATCAGACCTAGCAATACCGCTAGCACCGCAGACAGCCCCAGATGCCTGCCAATAATAAATTCCGCGCGCTGACGGGTTTTGCAATCAGCACAAAAACCGTGCGCTTCTCGATTTCTTTGTTGACCAATCCCGTTCCTACAAACACCGCAATTACCAGACCGAGCAAATCCATTGCTGCCAGACCCAGATCGAGCAAAATTTTCTTCTCGGTCGAGGCTGCAATTTCAGGCAACAGCCGATTAGCCAGCACCATCGCCAGCCCATAGAAGCCAATCAAATAAAGTACCCGATCGCGAATCACTTCCCGAAACACATTGGTGGCGATCGTCAAAACTCGTCCAAATGTATTTCCCATCCTATCGATCGCCTTATTCGTCATCCCACTTTATTTTCAAAACATGACTTTGCCAGATTAACAGACTACCCCACCGCATAGACCAAAGAGATTTTATCCCTGGTTGACCGACCAAACCTTGCCGCCCTCATCCCTCAATTTCTTCTCCCATCAAAAAAGGAAGCGATCCTTCTCCACCGCACAGGCAGATGGGAAAGGATCGCTCAAAGAATTGATTTGGGTTAATTCGGTGACGGGTCTTCGACCTGTCAAAATTTCCCAACCGGAACACTAATCGCTCACTGCATTCGTGAGCACTTCTGCCAAACTCATATCTGCCATATCGTCGATCGTCACCGTGTCGCAAATGTCAAACTTGGCTCCGACCCCTTCTAGCTGGTCGTCTAAAGCCTTGAGAAATTTGCTAGCTCCTGGGTCGCTGCCAATTTGCACAAACGTGATCGCTAGTTCCTCGTCGCGCTCCATCTGGCGGGTGGCGTTGATGATAGACTCCATGACAGCGCGGGGATCGTCCGGTGCTCCGTCGGTGACTACGAGAATCGTTTCACCCTGGGGCTTAGTTTTTCCGGCGGCTTTGCGTTGGAAGAAATTGTTGGTGGCATCGTTGAGGACGGCGGCGAGATTGGTTGTGCCGACGGGGTCGTTTTCCATGAAGATCTGCTCGACTTTGCTCGAAGTTACGTCGTCGTAGCGCTTGAATCGACTGGAGAACAGGTAAACCGTAATACCGTCTGGGTCAAATTGTTCGCATTTGCGGGCCAGAGCAAGGGTTGATTCTTGACAATATTCCCAGCGACTTCTGTTGACCGAGCTATCGATCGTAGACATGCTGCCACTTTTATCAAGAATTAAGGTGTAGTCCCGATCTTTCAAAACCGTATCCTCCTAATGATGCGTTCCGCAATATTTCAACCTCAATTTTATTCACTAGACTTCTGGATGTCATGAGTAAATTGAGCAGAGGCTCCCCATATCTCTAGTAGTCCGTCAATGAATGATTGACGGGTAACCAAACGCTAGGAGATTGATTCAGGTTAAATTTTGAGGGTTTTCAACCCGTCAAAATTTTCTTGACAGACCACTAGAAGGGTGAGGGGTCTGCCAGCCTTAAACCCAACAGGTTTAAGGCTGCGCTCAGTGCGTTTTATAAATAATTCTGCTTTCCTGCTGACAGCAGTTCTAAACGATTTGTGAGAGTGAGAGGCTTTGTGAGAAAGGATTCCGCAGGAACTTTTTCTCACAATCCAAATAGGATCGCTATAGAGGCTTGCTGATAAACAATGTACCAGGGTTAAGCTTAAGGTGAATGGCCCTGAAGCAACGCTTCGAGTTCGCCCCAATCCGCAATTCTGGGGAGCCAGCGTTCAAAATTCCCCAGAATTGCGGGTTGTTAGGGAATGTTCTCCAGGCAGTTTAGCTTAAGTCAGGGCCATTCAAGCTCAGGTATCTTTTTGCTCACGTTGCCCATGCCTGCCGATATTCTGATTCTCTCCAATGCCCCCGGAGAACTGGCTACCTGGGTCAAACCCGTCGTGCGAGAATTGCGGCAAATCTTGGGGGAGACCCCCGATCGCGTCTCCGTTATTCTCTCGCCTTGCCCCAATGCCAGTGGGCAAGAAGCCAAAATTGCTCTTAGCTACCCCGAAGTCGATCGCGTCCAATCTGCCGAACACTTCTTCTTGTTTCTACTGGGGGGCAAGACCGCCGAACATTGGGACTGGCACGATCGCGGAGTAGTCGTCTTTTTGGGCGGCGATCAGTTTTTTGCCGTTGCTATCGCCAAACGACTGGGCTATCGCTCTGTCATCTACGCAGAACGAGAAGCCCGGTGGCATCGCTGGATCGATCGCTTTGGTGTCATGCGCCCAGAAATTGTCGAAGCCGCCCCTCCAAATTTTGCCCACAAACTAACCGTTGTCGGCGACCTGATGGCCGAAGTTGCAGCGATCTCAGAAAGCCCCACCCCCCAGGCTGCCCTTCCTTTTCCTCTGGTGATCGGGCTTCTCCCTGGCTCCAAGCCTGCCAAACTCTCCCAGGGTGTGCCTTTGATGTTGGCGATCGCCGCAGAAATTCAGCGCCAACGTCCCCAGATTCGTTTTGTCATCCCCGTTGCGCCCACCCTCGATCTGCCCATTCTCGAACGCTATGCCGACCCTGGGCACAATCCGATCGTGCCGCTCATGGGTGGGGTCTCCGCCAAATTGGTGCTGCCCGACCCTGAAATAGCACGCCCCTATCTAGAAACCGCAGACGGCTTGCAAGTAGAACTCTGGGCGAACCCGATCGAGCGTGTGCCCAACTATGCCCTGCTCTCGCGATGCACCCTTTGCCTAACCACGGTGGGCGCAAACACCGCAGAATTGGGATCGCTGGCAGTGCCGATGGTTGTACTTTTGCCGACTCAGCAAATGGACGCAATGCGATCGTGGAATGGCATCCCCGGTTTGCTGGCAAACCTGCCTGGTGTGGGGTCAACCTTTGCCAAACTGATCAATGGTTGGTTTTTGAAGCGGATCGGACTTCTCGCTTGGCCAAATATTTGGGCTAAAGAAGAAATCGTGCCCGAACTTTTGGGTCGCCTGCAACCCCAAAAGCCGTCGCTGACGTAGTGCTAGACTTTCTCGACCATCCCGAAAAGCTCCAACAGATGCGCGACAAACTGCGAAGCCTGCGCGGCGAACCAGGAGCCGCAAAAAAATTTGCAGCGATCGTTGTGGAAGAACTGGAATCTTGAATTAAAAGAATTAACAATTGAGCGATCGCCCCCTAGACTCTTTGGAAGACGATCGCTCAACTCATGTGCCAACTGCTACTGCATTCTCTTGAGCGCGCCCATCACTTGCTGATAAGCTTCTGGGTTGTTTTGCTGCTGATAGAGTTCGGCAGCTTTTTTCAGATCTGCGATCGCGGCGGGCTTATTTTTGAGACGCGAGTAGGTGATACCCCGATTGAAGTAAGCATTGGCATGATTGGAGTTGATCGAGATTGCTTGGTTGTAGTCGGCGATCGCCCCTTTACTATCACCTAGATCATCCCGCGCATTACCGCGATTGACATAGGCACTGCCATACTTGGGGTTGAGCTTGATCGCCTGGCTATAGTCGGCCATGGCTCCTTTTTTGTCATCCAATCGAGTCCGAGTTACGCCTCGGTTATAAAACGCATTGGCATCTCTGGGGTTGAGGGCGATCGCTTGATTGTAGTCGGCCAGTGCTCCCTGGCGATCGCCCAGATCATCCCGCGCATTGCCTCGATTGACGTAGGCATCAGAGTCTTTGGGGTTGAGGGCGATCGCTTGATCGTAATCTGCGATGGCGCGCTTGTTGTCACCGAGGTTAGAGTAAGCCAGCCCCCGGTTGTAGTAGGCATCCCCTAGTTTGGGGTTCAGGCGAATCACTTCACTAAAATCTTCCATCGCCCCCTGAGCATCGCCTGCCCCCAGACGAGCCAGTCCGCGTTCAAAGTATTCTCGGTCACTTTGAGGGCTATTTTGCGTGATAGTTTTGGCTGTGATCGTTTGACTTAGAGCGAGCGTACTAGAATTTGCAACCGATGTTTTGGCGATCGCCTGTGTACCTTGAGAAAATACGATGGTGGCGATCGTAAGAGTTCCGGCAATTAGTCCTGAAAGAGAAGAAGATCGACGCATACTTTTCTGCAAGTAAATCAATAAATTCAGTTTATACGGAGTATTGATTGCAACCCCGAATGCTTAAGATTCTGCTAAAAGAGTTACCTAAGCTACCATTTCCTAGATAGAAATCAGGAGACGCGACGCGAGAAGCAGAACGGGTGGCTAACCTAGCGCCGTGCTCTACTAGCTAAATTTCCGATGAGATCAACACCAGCCAAACTGGTGCAGAAGGCTCAACGCAGAAGTTGCACGATCGGATGATCTAGATCCGATGGGGTCGAGGTAGATTTCTACCAAAATTCATAGGACTATTGTTTCTGTTTGTGATTGTTGCTCCACAATCTAACCTAGGAACGTGGATTCAATCATTCCGCCCACTGCAAGGTTGTCTCGCCCTCACCCCAGCCCTCTCCCAGATTTGGAGAAGAGGTTAGGGGAGGAGGGCGAAGATCTCCGGCATTGATCAGTCCACATTCCCTAGTTGGTTTTTATGCCCAAGCCTATTCTCTATATTGCTATTACCAATCACGGGTTCGGCCATGCGACGCGGGCTGCATCAGTTGCCGCAGAAATTCAAAAACAATGCCCAGAAATACTGTTGATCTTGGTGACAACTGCCCCCCGATCGCTGCTGGAGGCTTACATTCCGGGTGATTTTATCCATCGTCCACGGGGGCTAGACGTTGGCATTGTGCAAAGTGACAGCTTGACGATGGACAAGCCCGCAACCCTAGAAAAACTCAGAGACATTCGTGCCAATCAACGATCGCTGATTGCGTCTGAAGTCAGCTTCATTCAACAAAATCGCGTCGGGTTGGTGCTGGCAGATATTCCTCCTTTGGCGGCTCCCATTGCCAAAGCGGCAGGCATTCCGTGTTGGATGATGGGCAACTTTGGTTGGGATTTTATCTACCGAGATTGGGGTGGAGAATTTAACGAAATAGCTGACTGGATCGGGGAATGTTTTCGCCCGTGCGATCGCCTCTTTCGGCTACCCTTTCACGAACCCATGTCTGGCTTCGCTCAGATCACCGACACCGGCTTGACAGGCGTTGACCCTCGGTTTGACCTTGAAGAGTTGCGATCGAAATTTAGCCTATCCCATACGCCCAAAGAAAAGATCGCACTGATGACCTTTGGCGGCTTGGGGTTGCACAAAATTCCCTACGAAAATGTGCGGCAGTTCCCAGACTGGACGTTTCTCTGCTTTGACCTTAGCGCCCCTGATTTGCCCAATTTATTAAAAATTGACGATCGTTTCTACCGTCCCGTTGATTTCATGCCCCTCAGTGGACTGCTGATTTCTAAACCGGGCTACAGCACCTTCTCAGAAGCTTGTCGCCTGGATCTGCCGATCGTTACCCTCACCCGCGAAGGATTTGCCGAAGCGCCCGTCTTGCTAGATAGCTTGCAAGACCACGCCTTTCACCAGATTATTTCGCCTGCCGAGTTTTTGGGAGCAATTGGGATTTTCTGCGGCGGCCCCTGCAAGCACCGCGATCGTCTCAAAAGCTCACAAAAGATGGTAATCAGACGATCGCACGGGCCACGATCGAGTATCTGCGAGAGAATTGACGCTCTCCCCCTAACCCTTGGGGTATGGGCGGAGATTCTTGACTCATCGACTCTTAACTAGATTGGCATTGCTGCCAACCCCCGTCAGACCGTCTCTGCAAGCATTTTGATTTAACGTCCACGATGCGCCCCAGCGCAGACGATGAACCAGTAC
>JAAUOZ010000024.1 GCA_012034655.1 Leptolyngbyaceae cyanobacterium CSU_1_3
ATGCCCTGAGTGCGGTTCAACTAAACCGAGGGATATTGCCGCTGCACAAGTGATTTGTACCCGTGGGCAACGGGGAATAGAAAATGCCTGTGGAGTCGAGGTGACGGGGGCTGGGGTCACTCAGTCTAGTCAACTGGCGTTGAAGCAGGAACTCTTTGGGGCGACTCAAAGAATCTCCAACCATACCGTCAGGTTGGTTGGATGAGTATGTCAACTCTCAGTCTGCGTAGGTAGACTTTGGAGATATCGCTGCAAAGTCATTCGCCAGCGCGGATGGGTCAAGGTGCAAGATCTGAGCTACACCAACCCTGGTTGACTGACAAATCTTTCCCCTCATCCCTCAATCCCTTCTCCCACCAGGGGAGAAGGGAAGCCGGAACCAATCCAGATTTAAAAGCCCCTCTCCCAGAGCGGGCGAGGGGCTGGGGTGAGGGGTTTTTGAGTTTTGTCAGTCAACCAGACACCAACCTGTAAATCAGCCTATCAGTTCATCTATCGGAGAAAGGGGACAGGGGACAGGCGTAGTTCCTGCGCCATTGGTAAAGGTATTCTCATTTTGATAGTGTCGGGGTGTCTGTAACATTAAACGCCAAGCTTCTCCAGCATCCAACAAATTAAATCGATCGCAATATTGCGCCTTCAACAGTTCTTGAACGGCTGGATAATAATCTGAGTTGATGCCTGGGAAAATGTGGTGCTCGGTATGATAGGAAAAATTGAAATGCAGCAAATCAAATAGCTTAGGAACCCGAACCGAAACGCTATTAATCAACGGATCATTAATCTTCGTCATGCGACACAGCATATGGTTGGTGTAGACATAAAACATGATGCCGCTGTAACCAATCCAGATGGGTAAAAAGTAGCTGAGTATGAGCTTTAGAGGGTGAAACCCTAAATAGCTCACAATGCTCAAGTGAATTCCCAAGATAATGATCAATTCAAGTGCGATTCCTCTACGTTCCTTGGAACTCACCTTAAATGATGCAGGAGGATATTCGGTCTGACCATTGTTAAACAGCAGCACTGAAGTAAGATTGCGAAACGTATGAACTCCCCAAGCGTGACCCATTCCAACGGCCAACCAGAGTGGATGAACTTCGGCTGACGGTACAAACAGATTTTGAATCCATTTACCCCAATTTTCAGGCTGTTCATATAAATAGTTGCGGTCTGGGTCGTGCAATGAGTTAG
Organism: Leptolyngbyaceae cyanobacterium CSU_1_3; assembly: GCA_012034655.1. Lineage (GTDB taxonomy): Bacteria > Cyanobacteriota > Cyanobacteriia > Leptolyngbyales > Leptolyngbyaceae > JAAUOZ01. The sequence continues at coordinate 1,195 of JAAUOZ010000024.1, forward strand.
TTTTATTGTGATGCTCTCGATTGTGAACCGCTTTCCAAAAAGTGGGTGGAGTCCATAACAGTGTCAGCCCTAATAGGCCAACAAACCGCCTCAACAATGGATTTTTAATCATCCGGCTGTGCAATAGATCGTGAGTGCTAAACAATAGAACAATGACGCTATTGCCCATGACTAAAGTTAGCGGTAAATAAAGCCACAAGAAATACCAATTCCACTGAGTCAGACGATCGGCAATTCCCCAGCCCAAGACTAAAATGGCTACGTTAATCAACAAAACCCAGACTTTGCTGTGATCAGGCAGAAATGCTTCAGAAGGCAGCAAGGGGCGCAATTGCTTGGCATATTCTGCTTGGGTAATCCAGCGTTCACGAGGAATGACATTCATAAATTTTTGTAAGCTTACTTTGACGTAATGTTGAGACAAGCTTGGAATAAGCTTAAGAATTCTTGAAAATCATCCTTGACCGTGGCATCTTGGTGGAATTCCTCAGAGGATGACTGGAGATTAATCCCATGGCTTTCCTATCCACTGGACAAGATACTCAGCGACACATTCCTCTCATTGGTGATATTACTGCTAAAAGCCCCTTAGCGTATAGAGCAACTCGCGGGGTCGTCCAAATTGTGAACACGGTGCAAATGGCAGTTGCTGAGTCATATATTAATGGACTAGAGGTTCCTGACTCAGTTTTGCGATCGCTGTTTGCTAGCTGTATGCCCATCTTCTTCAAGTATTTTCCATCCCTCCTCGCCCCCTACGAATGGGTTTTACAAGAAACTGACCACCTGGCAGAAGGTTCTAGGGAACTGATGAAAATTCAATATGATCTCCCCCAGGGCATGTTGAATCGAATGCTGGGTAACTGGCAACTCATCTACCCAAAATACAGCATGGGATTGTGGAAAAAGGGCTATCAATCTTGAGCAATCTCAAATGCACATGATTGACGACTTGATTGAAAAGCTTGACATTCAAGATGGCGACAACCTCTTAGATTTTGGTTGTGGTTGGGGCTGTGTGCCAAACTATATTTTGTCTAAGTTTCCAAAGGTTAGATTTACAGGATTAAATCTCAGCCATGAGCAGTGTGAATATATGCGTCAAAAGATGCAAGACCCTGAAAGCTATCTCAGTTCAGGTCGATTTACGCTCATAGAAGGGGATCTCAACAATGCTCAGTTTGAAGAAAAGTTTGACAAGATTCTTTCCGTTGGTGTCTTTTGCCATGTAGGAAATTTAACCAACGCTTTCAGAAAATTGGCTTCATTCTTAAAACCAGAGGGCAAGTTTTTTCTTCATATCATCACGGTTCGCACGCCAAATAATATTTCTAGCGTTTATACCCACAAATACATTTTTCCTCACGGTCGCTACTGGAGTTTTGACGCTGTTCCTAGTCACAACAAAGATCTCAAAACGATCGAGCGCTGGTATCTCAACGGCATGAACTATTCTAAAACCTTCGCAACCTGGCTGAAAAATTTTGATGATAGCTACAGCGATGTCAAGGAGCTAGACTATGGCATCGATCCGGCTAGATTTCGTCGCATTTGGCGATTTTATCTAATCTGGCTTGCTTCTAACTTTGCCAGTTGCGATGGCGAGATTAATGGCAATGGTCAGTTTCTCATGGTTCATGCTCGTTAATGAAGACTCGGTGAGCAGGTCATCTCGATAAGCAGTTGCTCAACAATCTGAACAGGTCTCAATCAACCCTTGTATGGGAGCCGATGCAATGGCGTATCCACAAGCACCCTGGGCACTGAAAGGCTACGCTTTCTTGACTTTGCATTTAATTGACCTGGCCAAAGCTTCGTCTTTTATTCCGGCGGAATTGGCGATCGTGCCATCGATTTACGGCAAAACATTGGGCGGCATTTATCTCTCGCAATACACCCACGGGTCTGACTTGATCTATAGCGAACTGATTGTGGTGGCGGGGCTGATTCGCCGTAACGGAGTGGTCGGTTCCTGGATTTCTCACATCTATGTAGATAATCCTGATGCGATGGCAGGGGGGCGCGACCTGTGGGGGTTGCCAAAGCAGATGGCAGAATTTCATTGGGAATCGGGAGAAATGGGGCAAGTGACGGTGCGCCAAGAAGGGCAAATCCTATGTTCACTGCGATCGAGCGGTCGGTTGAGCCTGGTGCGCCAACGATTTTCTTTCCCTAGCTTTAGTCTGCACGATCGCACCTTTCTGCAATTTAGCAGCACTGCCCAAGCCAACCTGGCCATTCTAAGAGCCAAACTAGACGTACCCGACACCTCGCCGTTTGGGGCACTGATCCGATCTACGCCCCTGCTAGTCATGGGTGCAGACTCATTAGACTTAAGGGTGGACACACCGATCGTCATCGGTTCGAGGGTCGTAGGAACGGTGTAACCCTGGATCAGGGAGGAGGGATGTGCAAACAAGCCCTCACTTGCCGGAATTAATCGCGCGGATAGATTAATCGAGTCGATGGGGTTGCCCCCGCGATCGCGAGGCGAATTTTGGGGCAGTTCATGGTCTCATCCAGCCAGTTTGGGTAGACAGTTCAGAAATTACAATCTGTAAAGGCTTGTATTGCTTGCTCTTAAGATTTATTGTGAGGTTTGACAGGAGACTTTGACAAAAATACCCTATGGCTCCCCTGGTAGCAAACTACTATCTGACCTACCGATGCAACGCCCGTTGCACTTTTGTGACATTTGGGCCCTCGAACCGAAGCAAGAAGCATCTTTTGAGACGATTCAACACAATTTGACCGATCTGCGTCGCTTGGGTGTCAAGTATGTGGATTTCACCGGGGGTGAACCACTGCTGAGAAAGGATGTAGACAAAATTTTTGCGGAGGCCAAACGCCAAGGTTTCGCCACCAGCATGACTACCAACACCATTCTCTACCCCAAGCGGGCCAAGGAGATGCAGGGCTTGGTAGATTTTCTCAACTTCTCGCTAGATGGCGGCGATGCTGAGACCCACGACCAATCTCGCGGCGTGAAAATTTTCGATACGCTGGTGGAGTCCGTTCAGATTGCCCACTCTCTGGGCGAATATCCGGTGCTCAACCATACCTTACTGCCCAAAATTACGATCGCCTCTCCGAAGTCGCCGAACTAGGGCAGCGACTCAATGCCCGCATCTGGCTCAACCCTGCCTTCACCGCTCACAGCAACTACAACGCTAAGAAAAATCCTACTCCAGCAATGGTGGCAGCGATCGAAACCGCAGCCAAGAAATACAGCAACCTTGGATATAACAAAGCAGCTTTGGCGTTTATTGAGGCAGGCGGCAACGACACCAACAACCCTCGCTGCAAGGCGGTGGATGCTGTGATCGCTATCTCCCCCAATGATGAACTGCTGCTGCCTTGTTACCACTTTGCTCAAAAAGGCATCGCGATCGCGGGTCGTCTCTACGAGATGTACAGGCAGTCAGAAGAAGTGGATGAGTTTCGCCAGTCTCAGGGTAAGCTGTCAGTCTGCGAAGGCTGTACGGTTTGGTGCTACCTGATCCCCAGCTTCTTCAAAGGTCTAGACAAATATTGGGTGTTAAACCAGGCAACCTATGTCGGAGAATTCTTGGCCCGAAAACGATTCCTGCAACGAGCTTGAGCCGATCGGCATCATTGCCGCTCTGCCAACCTCAGAAGAGTCTGACGACACAACCCCTGACCCGTTTCGGGGCTATCGAGGGCGTAGGCGCAAAGCAGCAGCCGTTTTGGTGGTGATTTGGAGTGGCACGATCGCCCTGCATCTCGTCACCTGGGGCTACTGGCTGATTTTGGGTCTGACAACTTTGATGGGCTTACATGCCGTCAGATTTCTGTTTGCCCGTCCGTCTGATCTGCCAGAACCTCTGTCAGAGCAAACGCAAGACTACCCTTTTGTCTCGCTGATGGTCTCCGCCAAAAATGAAGAAGCGGTGGTTGGCAATCTGGCGAAGATGCTGTGTGGCTTAGACTATCCCAGCGATCGCTACGAGGTTTGGGTGATCGACGACAACAGTAGCGATCAGACTCCTGTGCTGCTAGATCGGTTGGCAGAAGAGTATTCACAACTGCACGTATTCCATCGTCCTGCGGGGGCGGGGGGCGGCAAGTCGGGGGCCCTCAATCAGGTGTTCCCGATGACCCAGGGCGAGATTGTGGTGGTTTTTGATGCCGATGCTCAGGTTGAGCCAGATTTTTTGCGGCGTGTTGTGCCCGCATTCGATCGTCAGCAGGTAGGAGCCGTGCAGGTCAGAAAGGCGATCGTGCAGGCAGAACCAGACTCGCAATCTAAAGATGCGAATAATTTTTGGGTGCGAGGGCAGATGGCAGAAATGGCCCTGGATGCCTTTATTCACCAGCAGAGAATTGCGATCGGCGGCATTGGTGAACTGCGCGGCAACGGGCAGTTTGTGCGCCGCAAGGCTCTAGAAGTCTGTGGGGGTTGGAATGAAGAAACCATCACAGACGATCTAGATCTAACCATTCGGCTCCACCTCAACCAGTGGGATATCGATGTGATTACGGTTCCTGCGGTGTATGAGGAAGGAGTCACCAATGCGATCGCCCTCTGGCATCAACGCAATCGCTGGGCAGAAGGCGGCTACCAACGCTACCTTGATTACTGGCAACTCCTTGTGAGAAATCGGATGGGGACGCGCAAAAGCATTGACCTGGTGATGTTTTGGGTGCTCCAGTATGTGATGCCTACGGCTGCGATCCCTGACTTTTTGATGGCGATCGTCCGCAATCGGCCGCTGCTTCTCAGTCCGGTTTCTGCGCTGACCCTGGTTCTATTTTTGTGCAGCACCTTTGGCGGGCTGCGACGCATTCAACGACTGCGCGACTCGACCGACCAGCGACGGTTAACTCTCAAAGGCATCGACTTCTCCTTTATGGTGGCGTTGCTGCAATCGCTGCGCGGCACACTGTATATGATGCACTGGCTACCGATCGTCTCTAGCACCACCGCCCGCATGTCCATTCGCCCTAAGCGGTTGAAGTGGGTGAAGACGGTGCATAGAGGGATGGATGGGGGTGAGGGGTTGTGAAACTGGCTGAAGCGGTTCAATTAAGATGGAGTTTATTTGCATTCGGCTATTTGGCGACTTTCTTGATTGCACAACCTCCTCTAAAATAAGATGCTGCAACTTTTAGAGGAACGATGGCAGAAACCCTTTTCTTCAACGCCCTGCGAGAAGCCATTGATGAGGAGATGGCCCGCGACTCCACCGTCCTTGTGATGGGTGAGGATGTAGGTCACTATGGGGGTTCCTACAAGGTTACAAAAGACCTGTACAAAAAATATGGCGATCTGAGGCTGCTTGATACGCCGATCGCCGAAAATAGCTTTACGGGCATGGCAGTGGGAGCCGCGATGACGGGCTTACGTCCGATCATCGAAGGGATGAATATGGGCTTTTTGCTGCTGGCGTTCAATCAGATCGCCAACAATGCCGGAATGCTGCGCTACACGTCGGGGGGCAACTTCAAGATTCCGATGGTGATTCGGGGGCCAGGTGGCGTGGGTCGCCAGCTAGGGGCAGAACACTCTCAGCGTCTAGAGGCTTACTTTCAGGCGGTTCCAGGCTTGAAGATTGTTGCCTGCTCGACTCCTTACAATGCCAAGGGTCTACTCAAGGCGGCGATTCGCGACGACAACCCGGTGCTGTTTTTTGAGCATGTGCTGCTCTATAACCTCAAAGAAAATCTGCCCGATGGAGAGTACGTATTGCCCTTAGACAAAGCGGAAATTGTTCGCAAGGGCGAAGATGTGACGATTCTCACCTATTCGCGGATGCGCTATCATGTCATGCAAGCGGTGAAGTCGTTAGAGAAAGAAGGGTACGATCCGGAGGTGATCGATCTGCTCTCGCTCAAACCGTTAGATTTTGAAACGATCGGGGCTTCAATCCGCAAGACGCACCGCGTGATCATAGTTGAGGAATGTATGCGAACGGGTGGCATTGGCGCAGAAATTGTAGCCTCGATCAACGATCGTCTCTTCGACGAATTAGATGCTCCCGTTTTACGGATGTCTTCTCAAGATATCCCGACTCCTTATAACGGCGCGTTAGAGAATTTGACGATCGTTCAACCTCAGCAGATCATAGAGGCCGTCAAAAAGATGGCGACCGCAAAGGTTTAGGGGTGGGTTGACTGACCAATCTTTTCCCCTCATCCTAAAATCCCTTCTCCCAGCACAGGAGAAGGGATTTTCAATCTAAGCAACCCCGTGGGGTTTAGAGACCTGTCGGGCTAAAGTCACGCAGCATCTTCTTCAGTTCCATACCGTGAAGCTCTTCTTGCCCAATCATGGTTCGGGCAAACTCTTCTAGATAAATGCTGGCATTTTCGACCACTTCTAGCAGGTTTTTGTAGAGGCTGAGCGCACTCGATTCGTGGTTCAAACTTTCTAGCAGAATATCGTAGATCGAATGTTTGTAAGTTTCTTCGATCGGCGAAATCTTTAGGCTGGGATGCCCGTCTAACCCGGTCAAAATCTCACCCGCTTGTTGAGCATGAAGCAGCGATTCGGTGGCTTGGGCTTTGAGGAATTGAACGATCGGAATTCGATTGGGCCCAGTCACCATGAGCGAATAGTGAGTATAGCGAACTACGCCAGACAGTTCCGATTCCATAATCGAATTGAGCAGGGCGATCGTAGCTTTGAGGTCGAGTTCTCTCATGAATATCAAGTGTAAAATCAAGGGTCAATTTGGACTGGAGACAAGTTGGACTAGAGACAAGCACTATTTTGTAGCAGAAGCTCTAGGTTTTGGGCGATCTTTTGATTGTCTTAAAAATGGAAAAATGACGCGCCCAGACAAACTTTGAAAATAAATTCCGCCGACCGTGATCAAAAATACACCATAGGCGATCGCTTGAACTAAATATAACCGTTGGGTGTAGCCAAATAGCGCACTCAAAATCATTCCCGGAAAGCGATCGTCGGGCAACACTTGACTGGTGTTCCAGAGCAGAGGGCCTAGAATGCAATCGCGATCTTGGGGTTTGGCAAACCGTTCGTAAAAGAAACAAATAGACTGGGACTTGCGATCGAGTTGAGCCAATGTATTCAATGCTGTATCGAAATGGCCGAGTGCTGTCACGACTAATCCGGCAACGATCAGCAACAACAACGCACCCATGACCATAAAAAACTTTCGCAAATTCAGCCGAACGCCCCATTTGAAGATCAAAGCCCCAATCACTGCGGCAACCCCAATTCCCAAGATTGCCCCCACCGCCGGAACCATACCCTGCTGAAATTTGGACACCACAAACAACACGGTCTCAAACCCTTCGCGCAACACTGCAAAGAACACGAGGGAAAACACGCCCCACCAGCGCTGGTCTGGGTAGTCAACACCGATCCGATCGCACCTTCAACCGTTTGTTTCATGTGTCGAGCGTTCTGCGTCATCCAGATCAACATCCAACTCAGCATCACGATCGCCATCACGCTGAAGACACCCTCCAGCAACGGCTCAAACACCGGAGAGTATTTCTGGTTCGAGTTTCCCAGGCTTTGCAAAACCCAGCCAAACAGCGCTCCCACGATCGCGCTTGCACCCAGCCCCGCCAAGACCCCACCATACACCCAACGATTTAAGTGTTGCTGTTTTGCTTTTTTCAAATAGGCCAGCACAATGCCGACAACTAGCGCAGCTTCGACCCCTTCTCGCAGGGTGATGACAAACGTGGGGATGGCAGAGCTAAAGTCCATGAGTCTTTTGAGGGAGAGGAAGGAGGGATACAGATTTTAGGAGGCAGGCTTCATCGATTTTTGAGCCGCTGTTTCCACCGTCTTAACGAGTGCCGAAACTTCATCCACAGTTTTGACGGGGGCCGCCGGAGGAACGACACTCGGCCAGGCTTTGGCGAGTTCGGTCATCGTAGTGGTGATGGTTTTGTCGGCATCAGGGCTATCTTTCGCCATCTGTGATGCGATGCCTTTGTAGAGGTCATTGGCATAGATTACAAATCCGCGAGAGTCTTGATACTCAATTTCCTGGGAGATCTTGCCGTCAGCGATCGCGGCTCCATATTCAGAGTTTGCCGTATCTAGCAGTCCGTTGATCACCTGCAAAACGAAGGCTGGAGAGGTGCGCTGGTTTTCGGGGAGAGCAGCGATCGCCCCTTCTACCGCTTGCATTGAGGTTTTAAATTCGTTGCCGACTTTAGTGCCATCTTTTGCACCCGCCTTTACCAGATCTTGGAGGGCAATTAAAGGGGTTTTAAATTCTTTGATGCCGCGTTCGTTTAACTGATCTTCTACATCAGCATAAATTTCTTCAACGGGGTGTCCGATATGGGGTTCAGCCTGGTCGGGTTGTTGCAGATCGAGCAGTTCTTTGGCGACAATTAAGTGCCCTTTCATCAGCCCCAGCTTGGTCATATAATCGACATCCTTTGCCTCGCCAGTCAGTTGGATGTCTACGATCGTGACCATATCTTTGATCTGATCAAACTGCGCCTGATCGATCACCTTTTTCGATACCAGTTCCTCCACATTTCCGTAGGGGCGGCTGGCTTGAATTTTGTTAGAAAGCGCCGGAATTCCTAATTTCGCTTCTAGTTTGTCAAGCTCCGACAAAATCGCAGTGTTGATGTTGATCTGCTTGCTGCTGTGGGCCATGCCGCCCATAGGTGAACTGGTCGGCGAACTGGTTTCTGCCGCCGGAGCCGAAGCTTTGGGAGTGGGGGTTTGGGTGCTACAGGAAATCATCACAGACAGAAAAGCGGCTGAAACGAGAAGTGCCAAAAAGCGCAGAACAGACATATGCAGTTTCCAAATAAGTTCACCAATCAATCTGAGGTTAGAGGCAAGGGCAAAGCCCCAAATACTCAAATACTCAAACATCCAGATACTAGTCAGTCACGCTGGTTGACGGTCAAAACCTTGCCTCCTCATCCCTCAATCCCTTCTTCGCTGGTAAGAGAAGGGAAATCAGAAAAGTAATGTTGGGTTCAGAGCGACTCCCCCGCTCTGGGAGAGGGGTTGGGGTGAGGGTCTTCTGAGGTTTGCCAGTCAACCAGGTCAGTCACCAAAGTCTGAGTCGTTTATGTGATGTCAAGATGACCCTAGACTTAATGCGAATTGTTTCTACTAACAAGAGTGAAGCCTATTTTGACGGTCTGTCGTAGTAGTTGTCAATCACAGATGCCCCTTTTTGAGAAAACTTCTTAAAAGCTTCAGGATCAGGTTTTTGCGGACTCGATCACGTCAAAGTAGCCCATACAGCCTGCTTCGGCGATCGCATCCTGATGGGGATGAAACATAAACTTACCCGGATAGCCAAAACTAAATTCTAAAATGTGCCGTTCAGCCGTCCCCATGGTGATCACGTCGGTTTCTTCGCTGGCGAAGAGCGATCGCCCCGTCCGATTCACCCGAAACAAATTGGCATGAAGGTGAAAGGTGGCCACCGGATCAAACTCGATCATGTTCAACACATACAGCCGCACCAGTTGATTTTGCTGAATCGGAATCGGATGATGCATGAAGTAGTTGGGCAACCCATTGAAGGCATAGAGTTCATTTTTCTGGTCATTATTCACGTCATAGCCCGCCATGATCAGCACGATTTCATCGGCTGGAGGCCGCGGCTGGGGCGGGTCGATAATGAACATGCCATAGAGACCTTTGCCGATATGACGAGTCACAGGGGCAACATGGCAGTGATAGAGATGCACCCCAAAGGGGGCAGCATCAAACTCATAAATCATCACTTTGTTGTTGCCAATGGGTTTGATGCCATCCATATTGGCAGCGTGGTAGCCATGAAAATGCAGCGAGTGAGAATGCCCGGCGCGATTGAAGAAAATTACTCGAATGCGATCGCCTTCCGTGGCCCGAAAGGTTGGCCCCGGAACCCGTCCATTCAAATTCCAGGTGATGAAGGAGTGAGCATTGTCGAGCTTAATGGTCGAGGTCTGCGCCTCCACCCGAAATTCTCGAACGGTGCGGCCGTTTTCCTGTGTCACCGTTCCATAGTCAAAATCGCGCAAAATCGTGAGCGGTGTCACCTCTTTTGCGTCTGCGTTGGAGGGTAGCGGCGGCACGATCACAGGCAAGCCGGGCTTAGGGCGCGACCACTGCTGAAAGGCGATCGCTGACCCTGCCAACCCTGCACCCCCCAACAGACCCCATTGCAGCAGTTGGCGACGACTTAAGCGCAATTTTTCGGAGCTTTGTTGATTTGACATGACCACGATCGAGGGCAATCAAGAATCTATTGCAAACATTCACCACAAAAGAAGCACATGGTGTTTTTTGATCAAGTTTGCCCTTAGTAGCATAGGCCTTTCAGAAGTTTTTGGCAAATATTCTCATTAGCTGAGCGTCAGTTCGACGACGGGACTTTTGCCCTGACTCCAAACTTCTCTCCCAGGGCGAGGGACTTCAAAGCCGACCCTGGCTCGGCCCTCCGTCTCCTTGGAGAGCACGAGGCTGGGGAGGATGAGGGCCCTGGGAGCGGCATCGAATTCACCTTAACTAAGGTGAACCTATAGGGTCAGTATATTTTCGCAAGCAGATACTTAGGGCGAATGGCATGGTTCTCGATCGTTCGTAGCTCGATCGACCCTTCTGGGATTTGCTGGAGGTGAAAGTACGCACCTCTCATCTTTCTCGCGCCTCGTGGCGAAGCCAAGCTTTCATTCGTGATCTTAAAGATTTGTAAATTGCTATTTCTTTGAGTAAAAGATCTTCACAGTCAATGTACTTGCCCTCTCACTTTGAAATTATTTTCACTAAGATGAGCTACATATTTCAAATACTCTACTTGGTATAAAAATGCCTATGTAAATGAAAAGTGCAAGTTTGAAGTCTACCTGTAATCTTCTACATATGGATTTGCCACAAGCCCTGTTACATTCGGCTGCTGTGTTTACTCAGCCCACGCCAACGGTTCAAAGATTAGCCCCAAACGCAAGCGATTTTGAGCAAGAGCCTCCCCTTGTGTTAATTGTCGATCACGATCGCATTGCTCGATTTCAGCTAAAACATGCTCTGCACAAAGAAGGTTATCAAGTCGTCGAAGCCGCTGACGGGATGCAGTGTCTCGACCTCTACAGACGGCTGAGTCCTGACATTGTGTTGATGGATGCCATCTTGCCCGTGATGGATGGCTTTACCTGTTGTGCGACTCTGCGATCGCTCCCAGAAGACCAGGCTGCCCCAGTTTTGATGATCACTGAATTGGACGATCGTAAATCGATCGATCTCGCCTTTGAAGTGGGAGCAACCGATTTCATCACCAAGCCCCTACACTGGGCGGTGTTGCGGCAGCGGATGCGGCGGTTGATCCAACAGTTTCGCCTTCAGCAGCAGCAGACTTTGCTGTGTCAACACCTTGCAGAAGCCAACGAAATTTTGAAACATCTGGCCTGGGTAGATGACCTAACGCAAGTTGCCAACCGACGCTGGTTTGATAACCACCTCAACCAAGAATGGCAACGGATGCGGCGAGAAAGGCAGCCATTGTCATTGATTTTGTGCGACATCGATTATTTCAAAGACTACAACGACACCTATGGCCATCCCCAGGGCGATCGTTGTCTGCATCAAGTCGCTCAGGCGATTCGATCGACGGTCAGACGATCGGGAGATCTGGTTGCCCGCTATGGAGGCGAAGAATTTGCCATCATCTTGCCCAATACCAATGCCTCAGGGGCGGCAAAAGTTGCAGCAAAAATTCGCGACAAGGTGAAGGCCTTAGCGCTGAACCATACTCATTCTTTGGTGAGCAATGATGTCACGGTGAGTGTAGGAGTTGCCACTACGATTCCACGCTCTGAGACCCATTTATCTTTGCTGGTAAATTGTGCAGACCAGGCGTTATATCAGGCAAAAAGAACTGGTAGAAATCGCGTTGTGGTGTCAGGGAGAATGTCGCCAACCAGTCAAAAAATTAGTCAAGCTGTTCGCTATCAATCTCCCCAAAGTCACTGAGTCAATAGCCCTGAAGGACTTGCCGTTTCCACACTTTGCATGGCAACGGCAAGTCCTTTAGTTGAATTTTTTATTTGAAGTAGATCAGTAAGTTTAGACCCGGAATTGTTCGTGAAAGCGTCCACAGTAGCAAGGCGATGTAGAGTGTGCCTAGACTCCATTGATACCAGACGATCGTCGTGACCAAACCGGGTATATTTTGGTCACGCAGGCGAATATCGTTAAAGCCAAAGCGCAGAAAATTGTTGAAGCTAAAGTCAAAATAGTTGAGCCAGTTCCAATGGTGTTCCCAGAGGATGGGCAGGTAGCGATCGCGAAACAGTGGCTCACGGGGAATGATTGGCAGTCGCCCGATCAAAATTCTGAGTTGTCTGAGCGTACCCTCTTCAACAAAGTAGCTAGCATCCATCTGGGCATGGTAGCGACCCTGGCGCAACAGCAAAATGAGCAGCAGAAAGGGAATCGGCAGGGTAACGATCGCCCAACAGCCCAACGTCATCCACGGACGATCGGCGTTACGAAAAATGGCCGCCAGTCCGCTTAAGTTGAGCACGGTTGCCAGTGACATAACCGACAAAAATTCTTCCCAGGTGGGCAAAATCGGCTTGGGGTAACGTCTGCGCCAGCGATCGACAAACCAGAACAACACACTAAAATAGGCAACTGTGACCAATCCGACTCCAAAGATCAGCCAAAAACTTGTGCCGTCTCGGCTCAGCAGCAGCAACAGCGACAGCGACAGCCAGTTAAACCCGATCGCCAAACGATTTAACGCATTCAACACCGGAGGCAACGGTTCGACGGCAATGACGCGATCGCGCACGCTAATGTAGGTAGCCAAATCGACTTCGGTAACGCTGAGAAGCTCGCTGAGATTGCGGAAGGGTTGCTGAGTGCGGCGGGCGATCAGGGCTTCTGTCTGGTTTTGGCGAAAGCCGATGTGGAGCAATTTTTGGCGAGTTGCCGTGTTGAGGTTGGTTCCGATGAGGCGTTGTCGAAGCTGGCGCGATCGCAACATTTGCGTCGTGTAGTCGATTTGGTTGGCATCCGAAATTTGTTCGAGGCGACGAAAGTTTCTCACCAGTTCTCGCAGCAGATTTTCGTTGCTTTGCAGCGTGGGAACCGACAGCACTCGGCCGATTTGTCCGGGGTCGCCAAGAATCTTGGCTTTATCAGAGTCAAAGCGCAATCCGGGGACGTTCAAATAAGCATCTTTGGAGAAGTTTGAATAGCTAAAATCGGCGCGATCGAGAATGGATGCACCCCGCAAATTGACCGGGCGACTGAATTGCACCTCGCGAAACAGCGCCGCTTTATCAAACGTGGCATCGGTCAAAAACAGCGATTGACTAAATTTATCTTTGTTAAATAACGTCTGTTCTCGCCATCGCGTCTGAGCAAAATCAATATTGCCTTGCCACTGGACACGGGTAAAATTTGCAGGCTGATAAAAGAGCGATCGATTGAAATTAGCCGTCGCCCAAAATTCACTGCTCTGAAAATTTACCTCACCGCGAAACTGCACCTGACTAAATTCTGCTTTGCTAAAGAAAATGCTGTTGCGAAACTGAGCCTCACGCCCAAAACTGCCACTCGCAAAGCTGACAGGCAAACTAAACCGCACCTGCGACCAATCTGCCCCCGATGGAAACTGTGCCCCCTGAGCCTCTAGGCGATTCAAAAAGAAGGTATTGGAGAAGTCAGCAAAGCCAGAAATTCGAGTTTGTGCCAGCTTAACTGGGCCGCGAAACACCGAAATTTGGGCGGGGGAAACCTGCAAATTTTCTTTGGGAGTCAGCAACAGCGACTGAGAGAGGGTGCTCAGCCGCGAGAGACGGCGACGATCGCGCTGCAATTGGGCTTTTTCGGCGGTGGTAAAAATCGGCGATAGGGCATCTCCATACAGCGGTGCACGCAGCCCCAATTTGCTAATCACCAGGTCGCCTTCGATGCGAGAATAGCTGAGATCCAGCCCTAGGGGCAATCCGGGGCGCTGCAATTGTTCCTGTACCAGACTGTAGAACTGATCGCGAAAGGTCGCATTTTCGGGGCGCAAATCGATCGTCAGTCGCCGTAGATCCAAGATTCGCGTCCCTTCACTAGGAATCGGCGATCGCAGTCGGGCTTGCAGCAGTTCGAGGGTAAGGGGAGTGCGATCGGGTTGAGCGATCGCAGCTAGAACAGGGGCAGTCTGAAGCAAAAAAACTAGAATCAGAATCACGAACCATAGCCAACCTCTGATTCCTATTTTCATCAAGCTCCCTTCCACAGCATTGCTCCCGATCGTCGTCTAGATATCAGGATACAAACGAAGGGTTAATTGAGTGAAGATATCTTTTTGGCGTTGCTGAATTGAGATATGAAGTGTTAAATTCGCCGAGATCGTTTGTACGATTTTTATAGCGATCGTACAAATTCTTTCACGGCAAGCCGAAACTGGCTCAGGCGCTGGTCGGGGGGCAGAGCCGAGGGCTGAGTTGCAAAAACATAGTAAACATCGCCGCCATCGGTGACTTCAAAGGTGGCCGAGCATTCCTTCGCCCAATCGTCTAAGTGACGACGTGCGATCGCAGGCTCTAATCGCGTTGCCGTTGCAAAATCGATTAGCGAAACCTTGCCCTGGTTGAGTTGTAAAAGCTGAAAGAAGCGATCGCGCAGGGCATGGTGAGAGGCTTTAGACCCGGCGTAGAGCAGCAGACCGCCGACGGAAGCGGGAGCCAAACCAAAGAAAACCAGCAGCAGCCACAGCAGCGCCATTGCCCAACCTGGAGGATGCCCCAGCCCAATGCCGAGCAGCAGCCCGATCGTCACCGTCCCGCCGCCGCACAAGAGCAATCCGCCGACTACTTTTCCCGCCACACTCCAGATTCGATTCATCGCCGCCGCTACCCCCGCTAAAATTCTCAAGTCGCTCTATCTTCACACTAGCTTGTTTTCTGCGTTTCGTGGGGGGTGGTTGACAATTTGAAGCGATCGTGCGGTTCAAGCAGATCGGCTTCTGGGCCCAGTGGAATAATCCCCCCCCGGATTGAGGGGAAACAGGTTGCCATAATAGTCGCGCTTAACGCTTTCCAGATCGCAGGTGTCGGCTACGCCAGGAAGCTGATAAAGATCGCGCAGGTAAGGCCCTAGGTTTGGGTAGTCTTGGATTCTGCGGCGATTGCACTTAAAAAGCCCAAAGTAGACGACATCAAATCGAAACAGCGTTGTAAAAAGTCGCACATCTGCGAGAGTTAATCTATCTCCGCACAGGTAACGACTCGTCAATAAAGCGGTATCTATTTCATCTAAAGTTGTGAATAATTCATTAAAAGCTGTGTTGTAAGCCATTTGCGTTTGAGCAAACCCACAACGATATACGCCATTGTTTACTGTGTTGTAAATTTTATCATTCCAGGTATCAATTTTCTC
The DNA here is from genome assembly GCA_012034655.1 of Leptolyngbyaceae cyanobacterium CSU_1_3. Taxonomy (GTDB): domain Bacteria; phylum Cyanobacteriota; class Cyanobacteriia; order Leptolyngbyales; family Leptolyngbyaceae; genus JAAUOZ01. The sequence goes on from JAAUOZ010000024.1 coordinate 16,541, forward strand.
TTTTAAGCTAGTGGGGTAGAGATCACGATCGCCCCATTGAGCAAATTCATTAAACTGTGAATTTAGCATGACGATAATCTCTGAGCTTTCGTTGTTGACGATCGCTTTCTTTTCACAATCCCACAGTACCGGAACCGTCGATCGCCCTGTGTATCCTGGCATTGCCAGTTGATATAACTCTGCCAGCGTGCGACAGTTTTCTTCGGGTTGCTCCAAAACCCAGCCGCTTTCGGGAGAAGGAGCCACGATCGCCACCGATATCACCTCTTCCAATCCTTTTAGGGCAAGAGTTACCAGCGTTCTGTGGGCCCACGGGCAACCCAAACCCACAAAAAGTTTGTAGCGAGCGATCGCGGGAGGATGCAAACTCTCTGCATCGCTGCTGATAGAGTCGCGAAATTGGCTACTCGGCCGTAGATATTCGCCAGACTTGCTCGGTGGGGCAAGTTGAGACATCATGGCTTTCCACATCGCCGTCCAGACAGATCGGGCAAGCCAGATGATGCGCTTAGGAGGGAGCGCTTTCTTTTTGGGTGATTGCGACATGATGTTAAGCGCGAGGACGAAGTTTCTCCTTCACCTTATCGAAGATTCTCTGGGTGCGTAGGTTAGCAATTTGCAGTTTTGTTAAGGGTTTGATGGGGGAAGAAGGGTGATTTTGGCGATCGAAAAACTCGTTGATTTCGGTCAAGATCACGGCGAGGCGTTGAATAATATTGTCAGTGCGATAGTCAGCAAAGAATGTTTCTGGAAGCTGGGTCGTTGGGTTGTTTAAGGCTTTTAGGATACGCTGCACGTCATATTCTTGGGCATATCCAGCGATTTTGTGACAGTTAAACCCTGGGTCAAGATAGTCAGAAAGTCCGCCATTGACGCTAGAAAAAACCTGACATCCGCAGGCAAGTGCCTCCATCGGTTGCAGGCCAAACCCTTCGCTCACGCCCTGTTGCGCCCAATATTCTGCCGAGTCGTAGAGATAAACTTTGGCACGGTTAAATAACCCTGGCAGATCGTCGATATAACGATCGACGACATGCACGCGACAACACTTTTGCAACGCTGGAATGAGTTCTCGAATTAAATATCTAGAAGACTTGCGTGATTGCACCAACACATCGATATCACGATCGCGATCTAAGTTTTGAAACTCGTTTGAGATCTGGTTGGGCAAATAATAAAGCAGCGCATGGGGCGATCGCTGCCCCCAATAGCCAAGGGTGTTGCGACTGACGGTAACGATCGGAATTCTAGACGGCAACGTAAATCCATATCCTGCACTGTGCGCGTGATATATCACATGATATTGCTGCAATTTTTTGGCAAGTTTGGCCACATCAAATCCCCATCCGATCACAAAAATTCGATCGTCTAGGGGCAATTTTTTTTGCAGCAAATCATCCAAAAAAAGTGTTTCTTTTTCTCGTTGGCGATAGGTAATGATCTCAGCATCGCAAATTTGTTGTGCCAGGTTGAGGGTCTTCAACTCTGCCCACAGCCCACCACAGGCAAACTTTCCCCCCGTCCCAGGCAGCAAAAAGTACAGTTTTCTCATGCCGCTCCTCAAAAACTCACGAAACGGAGATTTCATCGACGCGAATTTCTTGTGTTTCTCCGTCGCGGGGGCAGATGAGAATTGTAGCCCTTTTTGAGAAGGGTTTAAGTCGGTTGGCGATCGCGACCACATAATTTTTTAGCCGTTGATTAACCGCTTCGTCTGCACAGTTAATCACCAGCGTTAAGGCTCGTGCCGTAATCGCAAAGTGCCACTCGCAATTGAGCAGCATCGCCTGGGTCACACCATCGCACGATTCATAGAAATATCGGCTCACAGCCTCTCCTAGCTTTCGCCTCAGGGTGGCATCTTGTTCTGTCCAACTAGAGGGCGGCAGATCGTCTGGATGCAAGGAAGGTAGGTTCATAAATTATCGGAATAACGACCGATCGTGAAGAGGTGCAGCAAAAGCAATGCGACGAAGCTACTTCTCTATCATGCGTCTATTAAAGATCGATTACTATCACATCTCACACATCTTTATTAGTTTCTAAGAATTCGCAAATTCATTCGTCGTCAAAGTCACAAATTAGGTCTCAGAAAACACGGAAAATGCAACTTTTTGTGAATTGATTTTGTAAGCAAACACTACATTTCTTCAAGTTAAATGAATAAAATCACGATCGTCGATTAGCCAATTCACAGACAGCTTGACTCTTAGAAAACAGTCGCCCGAAAATGATCGCACGTTAGAAAACTTGACAAAATTTGCCCTCATTTTGCACAAAGACCCAAATCATATCAACCAAAACGCTTTCAGACCTTCAACAATTTACGATCGCAGGGTTGATTCCATCCACAAATTTGAGCAGCGACAAATGTGACTAAAACATAGACAAGAAGACTATGTTCGCCGCTCCAAAGTGCTGTTAGAAAGTGCTGTTAGATTGCGTCACAAAAAATCATCTCAAGCAATCAACAATAAAGCTCACAAAATTTAGCCAAACCTTCCAAATTCTATTCAGGACTGACGATCGGCAAGAAGTTTAGGTCTTTTTTGTACCCAAGTACACCGCAACCACTGCTCCTACCGCACCGAATTAGTGCAACCAAAATTGTAACTCCATCAAGTTGTTGAGTATTATTAAAAGAATCATGATGGGTATTTTTAGAGGAGTTGGTGAAAATCAATTCGCTGGTTTCATCCCCAAGCTCAAATCTGAGTTCAAAAAAGAGTCCAAAAAGTGGCTGATCGTTTCACCCTGCCGTTTGGTTGTTGAGGAGTTCATCAATGAAAAATTTAAGTCATTTACCCTTAAGAATGGGTGCGATCGCCGTGGGTCTGGCGCTTTGTCTGCCTCAGTCGCCCGCTTCTGCACAGGCAGCATATGGCAGTTACGTTGGGGTCGGGGCTTCCTTTGGCTTGACACGGGCAGAAAACGACGATCGCAAAGTTTCAGGGGTGATTGCAGGTCGTTACAAATTCTTGAGAGCACCCATTTCGCTACGTGGGCAGGTTCTCATTGGCGATGGTGTGGCGCTCGTGCCAACGGTCTCCTACGATATTCCGCTCAACTGGCAAGCCGACGTTTACATTGGCGCAGGGGCTTCGATTCCGATCGACAGCAACACCCCCATCGGCAACCAGACCAGCTTTGCGCTGCAACCAGGCATCGACTACGCCCTGCCCAACAGTGACTTGGTGCTGTTTGGCAATGCCATTATTGCCTTCGATGGCTACAAGCGAGGCGGAGCGGCAACTTCACTCCAGGGTGGCGTGGGGATTCGTTTTTAGACGATAGCGTCCCAATGCGGTCAGGGGAAAGTGCTGCTGATAGAGGTGATATTTGAGATAGAAGTGACCCGGAAAGCCTGTGCCGGTGAAATCGCTCTCATCCCAAGTACCGTCTGCTTTTTGGGTGGAAACTAAGTAAGCAATGCCGCGATCGATCACCGTCCAATCAAGCTCGATCGCTTCCCCGGCAGCCAACAGCCCAATCACCGCCCAAGCCGTCTGCGATGCAGTGCTGTTGCCCCGCCCCTTCAGCGACGGTTTTTTATAGCTCTCGCAGGTTTCTCCCCATCCTCCATCGGCATTTTGCACGCTAATCAGCCAATTTGCTCCCCGTCGAATTGGCGATCGCTCTAACGGCGCAACCCCAGCCAACGCAACCAGCGCGCCACTCGTCCCATAGATATAGTTCACTCCCCAACGCCCAAACCAAGAGCCATCTGCTTCCTGTTCTTGGCGCAAATACGAGAGGGCGCGATCGAGAGAGGAGGGAGGAGGAAAGAGGGAGGCAGGGGGTTGCTTAAGGGTTATATTTGTTTCACCCGATTTTTTAGCCGTAGTCAACCGTCCTAGCATTTCTACAACTCGCGCTGTGACATCGGCGGTGTTGGGGTCGATCATGGCTTTCAGGTCGCCATAGGGAATTGCGTTTAGCCAGTTCTGATCGTTGTCTAGGTCAAAGGCTGCCCAGCCACCTGGTTTGCACTGCATTGTGGCAATCCAGTTGACGGCGCGATCGATAGCCTGCTGCTTCAATGCCCGATCGGGCAACTGCACTGCCGCCAAAGCCATGACCACTACCGCCGAATCATCCACATCTGGGTAGAAGCGATTCTCGAATTCAAAGGCCCATGCACCTGGTTGTCCTTGCTGATTTTTGACCGCCCAGTCGCCATAGTCGAGAATCTGCTTGGCGATCAGCCATTCGCCCCCTTTGACCAATGCCGGATGATCGGGAGCCAGGCCCGAATCGACGAGCGATCGCATCACCAATGCTGTATCCCACACGGGTGAAATACAAGGCTGAACACGATAGGCATCGTCTGTTTCAATAACAAAGCGATCGACGGCTGCAAGCCCACGTTGCACAATTGGATCGGAGAGATTATAACCTAAACAACGCAGCGCCAACAGAGAATTTAACATGGCAGGAATGATGCCGCCCCAGTCTCCAGAGGCTTCCTGGCGTTCGAGAATCCACTTTTCTGCCGCTTGCAGCCCCTGCGATCGCAAGGGAACCAGATTCCAAGCTTCTGCAAGTTTGAAAGCGCTATCTAATTGGACGAAGATATCCGTCCAATCGTGGTGGCGGGGCAGTTCAAATTTAGCCTGGGTGATACCTTCTGCATACAGTTCGTCGAGGGTAATCGTTGGCTGAGTCAAAAAAACGGGCTTTTTGTCAAACACTACCAGCAAAGGAACGGTGCTCCCCCGCGCCCAGCTAGACATCTCATAAATATTCACAGGCGAAGCCGACGGCAGCAGCATCACCCAAGGGGGAATGGACGGCAGCCCGCGCCAGTCGTAGCAGCCAATCAATGCTAGGTGAAACTTGGTGAAAATGCGCGTTTTGGTTACGCCGCCACGGTTCAGAATAAAGTTTCTAGCGCTGACCATCGCCGGGTCGTTCACCGAAGCACCCAGAAGTTTGAGGGCCATGTACGCTTCAACGGTTGTGCTCAGTTCGCCCCCCATCGCCGTAATACAGTTCCCAACCGCCATGATCGCGCTGCTGCGATCGCAGATAGCTTTCTGCCCGATGCAGCGGCCGAGTCCGATCGCTGCCCCAAATCTTGTGCAACAGCACGACTTCTGCTGTCATCGTCACATTTGACTCCAGTTCTGCCCACCAGTAGCCGTCTGGGTTTTGGGTTGAAAGCAGATAGGTTTGGCTAGCAGCGATCGCTGCATCGAGTTGAGAATTTTTGGTTTGAGAAGTCTCTTTGCCCTGAGTTTGCATCGGTAAATCTGTTCACTCTCACCCGCTTAGGCTAGCATGTCGGCTGCACAGATTTTTGACATCCTCTACGCCCAACCCTTCGGGTATGGACGAAGATTCCTAAGACTCACGACTTAGGTTTCTGCTTCACAGGCACTTGACTAGACATCGCTGCCCCCGCCAGTACGCCTCCACAGACTGCTTGATCGACCGTGTGCCCCACGGCGGAAAGTCCTCGATTGCGGATTACTTCACCAGAAGCAATGTCTCTCGGTTTGGTTGATCCGCATTCCAGGCAGTGATGAATCCGAACACTCAAATCCTTTTTGACCAATGCTCCGCAATCAGGGCAAGTTTGACTCGTGCCATTCGGATTCACCTTGCCGAAATGCACTGAGCGCTTCCAGCACACCCAAGGCAAGATCTGATTGAGGAACTGTCCAAACCCAGCGTCTAAAGTATGTTTATCCAACATGCCTTTTGCCATGATGCGGAAGTCCAAATCCTCAACAAACACCATGCCCCCTTGGTCACACAGGAAATGAGCCTGCTTGCAGTGAAAGTCTTTGCAAGAGTCCGAAATTTGCTGATGCACTCTAAGAAGCATCGATCGCCCTCCTTCTGTGGGCGTTGAATCCTTCTTTGGGCGTTGAATCCTTCTGTGGGCGTTGAATCCTTCTGTGGGCCTTGAATCCTTCTTTGGGCGTTGAATCCTTCTTTGAACCTTGAATAATAGAGGGAGGAAATTTGTAGGGGCCATCTCTCCAGGGTTGCCCTAAACGCCGAAAGACAGTCAGCACAGGGACGTTACCCCTACCTAGAAAATCATCCCCATTCAGCAACGCCCTTCCTTGAATTGATATGACGATCGCTGTAATCCTTTCCCTCCTCTCGTTGACCATCTGGATCTATCTCCTCTGTTTTCGAGGTCAATTTTGGCGCACTCATCTACGCCTACCCTCCCTTCCTTCCTCATCCCTTCTTCCTCCATCCTCATCCCTCTGCGTGATCGTTCCGGCTCGCAACGAGGCAGATTTGTTGCCACTGACGCTGCGATCGCTCCTCACTCAGGATTATCCCGGTTCTGTCACAATTTTTGTGGTGGACGATCACAGCACCGATGGCACAGCAGATATTGCACGAAAAACGGCGGAGCAATTGGGGCAGGGCGATCGATTGCATCTTCTTTTGGCAGAACCATTGCCCCCCGGTTGGACTGGGAAATTGTGGGCATTAGAGCAGGGCATTCAGAAGGCAATGACCCTAGAGCCGGACTATTTCTTGCTGACGGATGCAGACATTGAGCACGATCGTACCAATCTACGGCAACTGGTCGAAAAAGCCGTGGGGGACGATCGAGAATTGGTGTCTCTGATGGTGCGGCTGCGCTGTCAAAGCTTCTGGGAAAAACTGCTGATTCCTGCCTTTGTGTTTTTCTTTGAAAAACTTTACCCGTTCGCCTGGATCAATCAACCCTCAAAAAATATGGCCGGAGCGGCGGGGGGTTGTAGCCTGATTCGTCGCGAGGCCCTGCTTCGCATTGGCGGCATCCAAGCCATTCGCCAGGCACTAATCGACGATTGCGCTCTGGCTCAAGCGATTAAGGCAAGCGGCTCCAAACGAATCTGGCTAGGACTCACCACCTCGGCTCACAGTCTGCGCCCCTACGACTCACTAGCCACTATTTGGAATATGGTAGCCCGAACGGCATTCACACAGCTAAATTATTCGCCGTTATTACTTCTAGGAACGCTAATTGGCATGATGGTGATCTATCTAGCTCCACTGGGGTTAGGGTTGGTTGGGCTATTTACAGGGCAATGGTTCCTGGCATTCATCAATCTATGTACCTATCTGTTGATGAGTTTGATGTATTTGCCAATCATTCGGTTCTATCAAACTTCGGTTTGGTTTGCGTTTTGTTTACCTGCGATCGGGCTTCTCTATACCTTGATGACGATGGATTCTGCCCGGCGGCACTGGCAGGGCAAAGGCGGCGCTTGGAAGGGGCGTATCTATCAAACTTAAAATTGGCCAAAAAAATCCGCGATCGTCACCAATCACGGATTTTTTGTGCATCTTCAAGGGTTGTTTGAAGATGATTTGACTGGTTGTTTAACTAACCCACTTTCAGCAATTCCACATCAAACAACAAGGTCGAATTGGGAGGAATCGGGCCGATTCCTCGACTGCCGTATCCCAACTCTGGCGGAATGGTCAACTGACGGCGACCTCCCACCTTCATGCTGCCTACTCCTTCATCCCAGCCTTTGATCACCTGGCCCACGCCGATTTTAAATTTGAAGGGTTCCCCACGATCGCGAGAACTGTCAAACTTTGTGCCATTAGCAAGTGTGCCAGTATAGTGGACAGTGACCACTTGCCCAGATTGAGGCGTTTCGCCTGTACCTTCTACCTCGTCCACATATTGCAGACCCGAATCAGTCTTGATCACGTTTGTCTTCTCCGGTTGAGTTGCGGGGACGGGGGGAGTCTGAGCTACTAAAGTTTCTGGCTGAACTTCGGCGATCGGTTGAGTCGTGGGCAGCGTTCCTGCGATCGCGCTAGCCCGATTGGTAAACTGTGCCACCAACAACACCAGGCAGCAAGCCACCATCACCCCGAAGCTGATTAAAATTTCTCTCAAAACCAGACCTCCTGAAATGTATCCTCTTTATTTTCTCACTGAATTCGACAGGAGTAACCCTACGTCGTCTTGATGCTATTTGGCACTGCTGAATAGCTAGTGTCTAGATTCTCGACTTTTGAACCAATGCTCACTTAGAAAGGTGGATTTATCAATGCTGGAGATCTTCGCTCTCACCCCTAGCCCCTGCTCCCAAGTTGGGAGCAGGGGAACCGAACTCTTTCTGACTCCCCTCGCCCAGATTTGGGAGAGGCTGGGGTGAGGGCAAGACCGCCTTGCAGTTGACGGAATGATTGAATCCACGTTCTTTGGGTTTGGCGAATCGTCTAAGCGATCGAGTTCAAAACTCATCTTTCTATTCAGCAGCGCCGCTATTTCCAGAGCTTGTTTTCTAGGTCGCGCACTTGCCGCTCTAAGCGATCGAGTCTGCCGCGTAGTTCATCCATCTCAGACTGGCGAGGCACGCCGATATCCTGCATGACGTTTTTCATCTGACGCTGCATTTGCGCTTCAAAGTTGCCCTGCTTGAGTTGTTCCATCAGATCATCGACAAACCCCTTCGCCTGGTCGGGGTTGAGTTTGCCGTCTCTGACCCATTCGTCGCTCACTTCTTTTAGCTTTTCAGCGACCAAAGAAGTCGTCCCAACTCCAATCATGAGTATCTGCGTTAGCCAATTGTTGTTATCCATGTTGCCTTCCTATTTCGGTCGCTGAAGCGGGTTCGATCGAGTCAAAAAGCTCGATGACTTTGCTTCTATTTTGTCAAATTAGACTGGTTTCGGAGAGACGGGTTTACCGATCCCTTCTGACCTAGAATGTGGGGCAGGTTGCGTCTTATTCACGCTCGATCGGCAACCTCAACCAGTCGCTCAATTCATAGGCCAGCCAATTCATCTCGTGCCAGCTTCCAGAAAATTCAAATCGCTGAGTGCCTGCCCAAAGTTCTAGCCGCCCCGGTGTGAGCGTCAATCGCCAGGCATATCGGCGCTTGGTCGAGAAGGGGTAAGCAAAACGAAAGTTGAACAATCGTCGGCTAAAAACAATATCTTGCTCAGTTACGACAAACTCAGCCTTTGCTAGCCCCGACAGGATGGTGATTAAGGCTGCCAGCAATAGAGGAGACACCATCACCCAGAAAAATAGGATAGGAGAAGAGAAAACCAGGAAAACCAGAACTGGCGAGCAAAAGACCAGAACGATCGAGAGAAACACCGCAGAAATTTGGGGCGTAGATTTGATCAGCTTCAGATTTTGAGACAGCAGGACGATCGCCAACTCGTCTGCTGATTTGGTGAGGGTAATCTTGGTGTGGGATGGTTTGGGGATGGGTTTTTCGATGACAGTCGAAGCGGGTTCTGAATGCCGAGCTTCTAATCGCTCTAGAGCTTGATGCACAGAAGCCGGACGCTTGTTGAGGCTCGGTTCGGTCATCCACTTCAGCCAACGGATCAACCCAGGGCTAATGGTGACGATCGGCTCAAACTGAATTCTGAGATCCTCCTGGGGCAAATCGGCGGGGTGTTGCCCGGTGATCAGATAAATCAGCGTTGCACCCAGGCTGTAAAGATCCGAGGCAGGAGTGGCCCGCCCGCCAAATTGTTCGGGTGGCATGTAGCCATAGGTTCCGACAACGGTGAGAGTGCCGCCGTCTCTGGCGGCCAGGTTTTGTACGGAGCCAAAATCTACTAAATGCACCTGCCCCGGACTGTTGCCCGATCGATTGGTCAGCAGCACATTGCTTGGCTTGATGTCACGATGAATCACAGGCGGCTGGCGATCGTGCAGATAGGCCAAAATCCCCAACAATTCCTTCGCCAACTGCTCAATTTCTGCTTCAGTAAACGATCGTCCCGATTTGAGGTGCTGTTCTAACGATTGGGCCTCAATGTAAGTTTGTACCAGGGCAAACCCTTTGCGATCGTCGGCATCAAACTCAAAGAAATCAAGGTACTGAGGAATGGCTGGGTGGTCGAGTGCCCGCAAGGTCGCCGCTTCTCGCTCAAACAACTTGAGATCGTCCCATTCAAAGTCGTGGCTAAAACTCAACATCTTGATCACCACCTGCTGTTGAGTGTGCAGATCAAGCGCCAGCCAGGTTTGTCGCCCCGCTTTTTTGCCGAGCGGCTGTTGAATTTCGTAGCGATCGCCCAACTGCATAGCCTTTCCTCATTGCCTCGTCACCCCCTGGTCTAGCCCGCTTCCAAAGTTTGCAGTGCTTCTTTCGCAGACTTGAGGCGGCGATCGAGATTCGCTTCTGTCATCCAGCTTAACCAATCTGCAAAAGCTGGGCTGAGATTCACGACTTGCTCGAAGGTGAGGCGAGTTCCCTTGCGAGGTAGATGGGCTGGTGACTTGCCCGTGACGATGGCAATGAGTGTCACTCCTAAACTGTAGAGGTCAGAAGCCGCCAACACTCGTCCGCCAAACTGTTCGGGGGGGGTATATTCGTGGGTTGTGACATCTGTAAACGCACTGCCTTCAGGGTTGAGCAGCATTTTGACTGAGCCAAAATTTACCAGATGGGTGCGACGATCGGCTAAAACAATATTGCTCGGCTTGATGTCGCGATGAATGGTTGCCGGAGTTCTACCGTGCAGGTAGATCAAGATGTAGAGCAAAGATTTGGCAATTTGTTTGGCTTCTGCCTCTGTAAAGGTGCGCCCCATTTGCATATAGGCTGCGAGAGACTTACCAGAAACATAGGTCTGCACCAACGCCAGCGCCTTGCCGATCGGCAATCGATGCTCAAAATAGTCTAAATATTGCGGCACGCAGGGATGGGTCAGCGCCTTGAGAATTTCGGCTTCTCGGTTAAATAATTTTAGGTCGTCCGATCGGAGGTCTCATCCAGACACAGTAGCTTAATAACCACCTGCTCTTGCGTATTAAGATTTCGAGCCAACAGCGTCCAGCGCCCCTTCTGCTGACCTAGTTCTCGCTCTACTTCGTAGTGATCACCCAAAATTTGTCCAGCCATAACCGCCAAGTTTTACAGTACCGATAACTTTTGTCGATCGTCGATCCCCAACTGGTATCTTCAAAAGACTTTGAACCTTAGATTTTGATCAGGTTGTACTGAATAGGCTCATTTCTCATCCCTCTCCCCAGACTTTTCTTGGCGCAAACAGCCGCATCCTTGGCATAGCCTGCCAGCTATCGCAGCTTGGCAAACTGAATCTTTTATATTGCGTTATGTTTCCCCGATCGAGCCATGCCCTACCGATGCTTGTTTGCCCCCTTTTTTCAACAACCCGATTGCCCCCCACTCTTTAACAGACAGCAGCAATATCCGTCTCGTTCTGTTTGATATGATTGAGTCCCCTGCTTAGGCGTTAATCAACCCTCACACCGCTTAATGTTCTATGCCGCAAAACTCGCAATCTTCACCCTGGCAATTTGATGCCCAAGCAACCTACACCCCCATCTCCTTTGAGGGAACGATCGTCGGTTTTTGCAAAGCGGATGCCGTCAAGCAGGTCGTCTCTACCCTCAACAACGCCGAAAAGCTTCAGAAAGCATTGGCGCTAGCGTGCTACGACTTGATCGCTCGCGAAGGCGGCAACACAGACAGCGTGGGCGAATTGGCACAGCAATATCTCAACAAAATTGGTCGCCCTCTGCACGGCACGGCCTTAATTGCGCTGCTCCTGAAAGAGCGCCAGGCAGAACTCGACCTCAGCCCCGACGAATTTGCCAAGTTTTGCGATTCCTACCGACTCTCTCGTCTAGAGTTGCGGCAAATCTACAATGGCGAAGAAATTGAGAGTCAGCAGCTTTCGCCCCTAGCACGAATTTTGGGCAAGACGATCGACGAAGTGATCAATCTCTGGCAAGAAAGCGACCCCTAAAAGCAACAACATCAACCCACAGAAACCCAAGAACCCCCGAAAATAAGCCCACCCCTTCCTCTAAACGATCGAATTAACCAACGGTTGAGCGCTGTAAAGAATCGTTTCTGACTCAATGTTGAAGGCGCGATCGACCCAAACCAGCGAAATCTGCGACACCGTGCCTGACTCCAACGTCACCAAAGAAAAATTGCGGAGGGGGTTGCCGCCATTCTGCACAATCCGTGGGACACGGGCCGCGTTGAGGTAGACCGTTCCCGCGATCGTGTGAACGGTACGCCGTAGCTGATGCTTGGTGTGGCGCAGCGTGTGGTGCATGTGACCAAAAGCCACCAGGGGAATCGTTTTGCCCAACTGCTGCACCTTGGTGATCGCCTGCTCGAAGTCTGGGTCGCCGTGGTCGCCGCCGATCGGTTGCCAATCTCTACCGCAGGGGTCTTCGGGCAGTTCGCCCAATCCGGTCGGGCCATTGTGACCGATGAAAATTACTGTCTCACACTCTGCACGGTCGGCGGCAGACACAATTCGATCGATAGATTCCTCAAAGCTATTGACTCCACAGCGATCGCGGTAGAATTTCTCATTTTTCCAGCCAGCGCCCCCCCAGCTAAAAGGGCGACCACCGACCACGCTCAGACCCAATTCTAGAAAGTCTAAGTTGCGGTAGCCTACATGTGCGTCTCCGAGCAGATCAATCTGCTGCTGAAGCCGATTTTCTTGGCTGCGATCGTAGGGGCACTGCTTGATTCCCCAGTCGGTTGCGTTATACCAGGCATCGTGATTGCCAAAAATCGCCGCTTTGGGAAGACTCATTTGAGCGATCATCCGCACCACTTCAACAGATTCGTTCCCAAAGTCGCCCACCAATAGCACCAGGTCAACGCCCAAAGCCTTGAGTGCAGCTTCATCCTCGTGATCCCAGAGATCGTGAATGTCTCCAACAACGGCAATTTTGATTCCCTGACTCACCACCATGCCCACTTCCTTCCGCTATCCTTACTCAGCATAGGCAAGTTGTCCCAGTTTTGAACAGTCCCCCAGACGGAGAGTTTCAAGTTCTGCTCTAAGAGGACTGAAAAGAACTCTGTGAAACCTTTAAGTTACTCGTTTGTCTGAGCCGATCGCCAACGACAGAATCAGAGTTTCAGCCTTTTGTCAGGGTGATCAGCTAACGAGAAATCAAGGGTTTCAGCTTCTCGCCAAAAAACTGTCTGCACGGTTATAAGCTACTCGTTCGTCCAAGTCGATCGCCACACCACTTGGGCTTCAGCGATCGCCCGTTCCTTCTGTTTTTTCTGGTATTCTCGCCCCAGAGTTTGCAGTCGTTTCTTTAGATCTCGCAGTTTGTTGCGCCAGGCTATCACCGCCGGATCGTTAAATTCAAGTTCGTTCAAGCGGAGATGGACGGCGACCACCTGCATGTGTGAGATCATCATCTCCGAGGGCGAGTCTAAGTTAGGCGGCTTTTCGCTGGTTTCAATGGATACATTCAGCAGGTTTGGCGTGCCTGCAATATCGCTTCCCTCGGCTTGGGCGGCGGCTTCTAGGAGTGGCTCTGGCAGGTGAGGCAAAATTTTTGCCTGTTGCAGCAGTTGGTTCGCAGATTGAGAACTGGTCTGCAACTGCTGAGCGATCGCCCACTCTAACCGATCTTGCCACCGGAGCAAGCGATCGATCGGGGTAGCCGACTGCCGGAGTAAGTGACGCTGCGATCGAGCCGCATTGAGCAGCAGTTCTAGCGCATTTTCGGCATTGCTGGCAGAGCTAATCGTGCCAATAGGCAACTTCAGTTCCGCCTCTGGCTCAGAAGGTTCTGATTCTACAGTCTCCTCAACGTGAGCGATCGGTTTGAGTTGAGCGACGATCGCCTCCTGGGACTGGGCTGCCAGGGTTCGCACCGCTTGCTGAAGCCGTTCGCGCTGGCCGAGAGACAATCTGAGAAACGCCTCCGGGTAGCCCTCTGTGCAGACGTGGTAGCAAGACAGAATAAGCTGCTGCCGCACCCCCTGACCCAGCGCCGCGAGATAGCTAGAGTAAGTCTGATAAAAAGCCTCGCTCATCTCTTCGATCTGGCGATCGAGGGCAGCGAGGCTTTGGGTAATTTGTTCGACCGATCCAGCCATACCGATGAAGTGCCCGTTTAGATCATTGCTCTACTTAGGATAGCGGCTGACACCAAATCGGGCAAAGCCTTGTCTCGTAGAACGATCGTTAAGCCAGTCTCAGCACCTTTTCGGCAACAGCCAGGCTCTCTTCATACAAAGCATCTCGGCCCAAGCGGTGAAGCTGTTCGCTCAGTAGGGTCTCGGCTTTTTGGTCGTCGAGCGGCGTAACCTGGCTAATGCGACACGCCTGAGCGCCGCCCTTGGCTTCCATTCTCATACAGCCCATGGTCTGCGAACAGAGCACCGTGCAGCAATCTGCATCGGGGTTGGTCGAAGCCAGCTTGATGCTCACCAGATCGCCAGCAACCTCGCCAGAATCGGCCGTCGGAATGCCAGCCAGTTCAACTTCGATCGTCCGATCGTCCGCAGCTACTAGATAAACGCGCTGCAAATCGTAGACATCTTCTTGCTTATCACGCGATACAGGCTTCCAGCCTAGGCGACTGCCCAACCAGCCTAGAAACATCATTGCCTGAGTAGGGTTGCCTTTTTCGTAGTCGATGACGACGCGATCGACTTCCTGCACAGCCGCCCAACGCTCTGGCGGGTCGAAGGCCTCAGCGGTCAATTCTTGCCAGGCGGCTAAGCGTCGCCAGTTCAAATCTGCGATCTGCACGCCATCGGCAATCAGACTAGACAGCTTAAGCAGATCGCCCTCTGGGTCTGCCTTAAACAAACTAGAATCAACAATGACCGCATTACACAGGCGATAGAGGTACGAGAATAAAGCCTGATCTAGATTAGGCGTTGCCTTCCACCACAAAAAGCGCGGCAGTTCGCTAATGGTTAGAGACGACACCGTGCTGCTAATACGATCCAAGGCTGGCTCGGTTCCCTTGAGGGTGATATATTCGCCACAGACTAAGGCACTACGACTTTGCTTGTTGATGGGGCAGTAGGCCGACACTTGAGCCGTTACGCCTTCGTCTTCGCCAGTCACAGGAAAGAGAGAAATAATTCGACAGGGGTTTTGGCTGGCGATCGCATCGGCAATACCAGAGCCTTCGGCATCTAACGTGTAGCGCGGATCAATTTCCAACTCGCCGTTAGACGAGATCTGACCCTTCTGTTTTGCCAACGCAGTGCGAAGTTTTTCTAGCAGTGTAGGGGTCGCGCGACCATCCACTTTAAGACCATAGGCCGACTGAGCAGCACGAATAGCAGCTTCGGTACGCGGGCCGTCAATGCCATCGATCGGCCCCGTATAAAACCCCAACGTAGCCAGCATTTGCTGAGTCTCTTCTGGCTCATACACAATCAGCGTAAACGTTGAAGCTCTCGTTGCTGCCAGTGCCGACCCGTCACCCGAAACACTGTAGCTTTGCCAGATACTCGAAAGCTCGGCCTCAATTTCTCCCAGAGAAACATCTTTGGGAGACTGAAGCGGCTGAAGCGGAACAACAGGTGCAGATTTAGGAGGCATAGGAAGGATAAGGGATGAGGGATGAGGGATTGCCTGCGGCAGGCTAGGCGAGGGAGGCGAGGCTCCCAAAGGGGATGGGTTGTTTGATCCACACTTCTAGGCGAGGGTCTAAACAAGGGTCTAAGCAGGGGCAACTGTCAAAATTGCTCAAACGGGGAGCGGCCCGTCTAAAATCGCAGTTCACCACACAGCACGCCAGGGTTGCCTCGTCCCTGGCTAGAGTCTTCGCCAGCGCCGACCATCGCGATTGATCAGCAGTTCGGCCTGGGAGGGTTCCCAGGTTCCCGCTTCATACTGAGGAACGACGGCAGGGTCGGTGCGGGCTTCCCAGGCTGAGAGAGCAGGCGTAACGACGCGCCAGGCGGCTTCTACTTCGTCGGCACGGGTGAATAGGGTCTGGTCGCCCATCATACAGTCTAGAAGCAGGCGATCGTAGGCATCGCCCCCCGTCACCCCAAAGGAAGAGCCGTAGCTAAAGTCCATTTCCACCGATCGTGTGCGCAGGTCTGCACCTGGCATTTTCACCTCAAACCGCATTGCGATCCCTTCGTTGGGTTGCATTCGCAAGGTCAGCACGTTGGCGTTGGCTTGCTTGGCGGCAGATTGAAAAATCAGGTAGGGGACATCCCGAAACTGAATCGAAATTTCGGAGACCTTTTTGGGCAGTCGTTTGCCAGTTCTGAGATAAAAGGGAACACCCTGCCAGCGCCAGTTGTCGATCGCCAGCTTCATTGCTACATAGGTCGGCGTAATCGATTGTGGATCGACTCCAGGTTCCTGACGATACCCAGGAACTTGCTTGCCCTTCATCCAACCTTCTTTATATTGACCGCGCACTGCCGAATATTCTAAGTTGTTCACATCGGCCAGGTGTGTCGCTTGGATGACCTTTACCTTTTCGGTACGAATGCTATCTGCGTCGAGGGAGTTTGGCGGCTCCATTGCCGTCAGGCAAAATAGCTGCATCAGGTGATTTTGCACCATATCCCGCAGGGCCCCAGAGGATTCGTAGTAGCCAGCGCGATCTTCAACCCCTACCGTCTCTGCCACAGTAATCTGAACATGATCGACAAATTGACGGTTCCATAACGGCTCAAAAATGGCATTTGCAAACCGAAAAATCAACAGATTTTGAACGGTTTCTTTACCCAAATAGTGGTCGATGCGATAGACCTGTTCTTCTTTGCAAACTTCGGTGACTACGCGATTGAGAGCCTGAGCAGAACTGAGATCTCGTCCAAAGGGTTTCTCGATCACCAGACGAGTTTTGCGGGGGTCGTCGAGCATTCCTGCTGCGCCCAGTTGCTTGATCGCTTCTGGGAAAAACTTGGGAGCCACCGCGAGGTAGAAAACTCGGTTGCCGCGAGTTCCCCGAATTTGGTCAATTTCTTCGAGTCGCTCTTTGAGCTTTTGGTAGCCTTCTGCGTTGTCAATATCACCGGGGCAATAGAACAACCCCTGGGCAAAGTCTTGCCAAACTAGGTCAGACCCGACTCCATCGGAAAATTCTTCAATGCCTTCGCGCATCTGTTCGCGGAAGTAGTCGTCGCTCCATTCTCGACGAGCAACGCCGACGATCGTCACTTCGGGAGGTAGTTGCCTCTCGCGTTTCAGTTTATAGAGGGCTGGCACGAGCTTACGTTTCGTCAAGTCGCCAGATGCCCCAAAAAACACAATGACATTGGGCGGTGGAATGCGCTGCTGTTGTAGCCCAACGCGGAGGGGATTTTCGAGCAGAGTGACCATAGGTAGAATCTGAGGGATGAGAGGGGAGGAATGAGGGATAACAGGGAAAGGAAAGGAGGGATGAAAAGAAGGAATGCTAGGGGATTAGAGAAGAACGAAACCCTCGCCTCCTCTTTCACCCTGCTTCTAAGGCGATTTCTAAAAAAGATTTCACCTTCCGACCTTTACCCTTCGACTTGGCTCAGGGCGCAAGCTGGCTGAGCGAAATTGAAGACAGCGGGTCACTTCTCTACTAAAAGTCTCCTAAAGTAATGTGGATTTATCAGTGCCGGAGATCTTCGCCCTCATCCCCTAACCCTTCTCCCAAGTTGAGAGAAGGGGAACCGGACTCCTGTTCCCGCTCCCAAGTTGGGAGCGGGCTGGGGTGAGGGCAAGACAGCCTTGCAGTGGACGGAATGATTGAATCCACGTTCCTAAGAGACGGCAGCCAAGCGATCGACCTTTTCTTGCAGCGATGCCATCAGCGCTTCAAAGGGTTGCACAAATTTGTCGATGCCTTCATCTAGCAGTTCTTCCATGACTTCTGCCAGGTTGATGTTGATGTCGGGATCTTGCAGACTGTTAACCAAGTTGTAGGCTTCCTCAACGCCGGTTTCGATGCGGGGAGCTACGTCGCAATGATCGACGCAGGCTTCGATCGTAGCAGGAGGTAGAGTGTTGACTGTATCAGCACCAACCAATTCGTCTACGTACATGACATCACTATAGTCGGGGTTCTTGGTTCCCGTGCTGGCCCAGAGGAGTCTTTGGACGTTTGCACCTTTTTCTTTGAGTGCCAACCAGCGGGGATCAGCGATGATTTTTTTGTATTCTTGGTAGGCGATTTTGGCATTGGCGATCGCAATCTTACCTTTGATCGCCTTCAGTTTCGCTTCTTGAGCAATTTGATCTACGCCTTTCTTGAGGGTTGCATCGACTTTTTCGTCAATTTTGATGTCAATCCGGCTAAGAAAGAAGCTGGCAACGGAGGCGATTTTGCTGATGTCTTCGCCACTTGCTGCTCGTTTTTCCAAGCCCCGCACATAGGCCCACGCAGTATTCACATAGCTCTGCACCGAAAACAGCAGCGTGACGTTGACATTCACCCCTTCGCTGATCATTTGCTCAACGGCGGGCAACCCGGCTGCCGTACCCGGAATTTTGATCATCACATTGGGGCGACCAATTTCTCTATGGTAGCGGCGAGCTTCTGAGATGGTTGACTCAGTGTCGTTGGCGATCGTGGGGGGCACTTCGATGCTGATGTAGCCATCCAATCCACCGGATTCTTCGTAGATGGGCAAGAAAATATCGCAGGCGTTGCGAATATCTTCAAAAATCAGAGACTCGTAGATTTCTAAAAGGGACTTTCCGGCTCTGATCCCCGTTTCAATATCGGCATCGTAGACTTTGTTGCCTTTGATTGCTTTCTCAAAAATGGCCGGATTTGAGGTGATGCCGCGCAATCCTTGGGTAGAAATCAATTTCTTGAGGTCGCCCGACTCAACCAGGTCACGGCTCAGGTTATCCATCCAGATACTCTGACCGTACTCTTTGATTTCTAGAATGTGGTTCGTTGCTGTCATCGGAAATCTGCTCCTATGTCGTTAGTCATTCGTCATGGGTTACTTGCTCATTGCACAGAACCCAGGGCTGATGCTGAATTGCCATCAACTCTTTACCATCAACTCTTTGCATCAACTTTTTGCTGCCAACTCTGCGTCTCGCTCTCTCGATCGCTCCTGGATAAACGATTCGACCAGAGCTACATCCTCTGTGCTGCCGATAACGAGAGGGCTTCTGGCGTGCAGCTTTTCGGGGATCACATCCAGAATATCTTGCGTTCCAGTGCTGGCGCGCCCTCCAGCTTGCTCGATCAAAAATGCCATCGGGGCAGATTCGTAGAGCAGCCGCAGCTTTCCTTCGGGCTGCTTGACCGTCCCTGGGTAGAGAAAAACACCTCCTTGAAACAAGATCCGATGAAAATCACCGACCATGGCCCCCCCATAGCGGGCGGTGTATCCTTCGTGACGATGAACATAGCGGGTGTAGTCTCGAATGGATTCGTCCCACTGCCAGAAGTTGCCTTCGTTGACGCTGTAGACGGGGCCATGGGCAGGAGTCTGAATGTTCTCGTTAGAGAGAATAAACTCTCCTAGGCTGGGATCAAGGGTAAAGGCGTGCACACCGCGGCCGATCGAATAGATCAGCATCGTACTCGGCCCATAGAGAATGTAGCCCGCAGCAATCTGTTTACGCCCACTCTGAAGTAGATCTTTGGCCGATCCATCCGTGTCTTCGCCTTCCTGCTGGCGAATGGAGAAAATTGATCCAACGTTGATGTTGATATCTACATTCGAGGAGCCGTCGATCGGGTCATAGAGTAAGGTATATCGCCCCACCGGGCAGTTTTCAGGAATGTAATAGGGATCGTCCATCTCCTCAGAAGCGAGGCGACACACCAGCCCACTTTGCTTAAACACTGAGATAAACACCTCATTGGCAAAGACATCCATCTTTTTGACGGATTCGCCCTGTACATTGACTTCGCCCGTGAAGCCCAAAACGTCTTCCATTAGCCCTGCCCGACTCAGGCGACGGGAGATCAGCTTTCCGGCCAGGGCGATGCGACTCATCAGCGCACTGAGATCTTGGGCATCGGCCGAGAAACTTTGCAGTTGCTCTAAGACATGGCGAGAAAGAGTGGTGCAGTCACGATCAAGCGAGTAGTCGCGACCGAGAGGGGGTTCACTCCGCAAATCGAGCAGGGGATCGGCTTCGGTCATCGTTTTTATCCTCCCTGGATGTTGGGAATTCACTTAAGGCTGCTTTGTAGAGTACGGAGCGCCTCAGTGCCCTTGCTTCTATCTTAGGAAGGCATTTCAAGAACCGGGTCTAACTTTAGATGAACTATAGAAATGATCGGACTTTATGTATTGTCTGCGACATTCTATCGCCGTGAGGGAGTGACTACCCAGCCGATCGTCGGGCTGGAATCTTTAATAGCTTCTTGACGAGTCCCGGAATATCTGAAGGACGACTGGCCACTGGAATTTTGGCCCGCTTGAAGGCGCTCATCTTGCTGTCGGCTGTGCCCACCTCTGGGCCAACATCCACGGTTTGTAAATCGATGATTGCGCCTGCGTGCCCCATGCGTCTGCCCCTGGGCGCACTTCTACCCGCGATGTAGGCAATCACAGGCTTGTCGATCGCTTCGGCAATGTAGTGGGCCGCCGATTCTTCGCTGTCGCCACCGATTTCGCCGACCAAAACAATCACCTCTGTATTTTCGTCCTCATCCAAAATCTGGAGCCACTGGGCAAACGAGGAGCCAACGATCGTATCTCCACCAATGCTCACCCCGATCGATTGCCCCAACCCTGCTTGGGTCAGCGCCCAGGCGACTTCGTAAGTCAGCGTCCCACTTCGGCTAATCAGCCCCACCGACCCCGGTGCATAAAACTCTGGAGGATGGATGCCCAACAAAATCTGACCTGGCACAATAATTCCAGGGGTGTTGGGGCCTAGCACTAGGGTTTCGCTGGCTTCGGCTTTGCGAATCAGATGAACCATATCCAGAGGAGGAATGCCCTGGCTGATCAAAACGATCTGACGAACTCCTGCTGAGATTGCTTCTAAAGCCGCATCTAAGGCTGCATAGGGGGGGTTGCAGACAATTGCAGTCTCGATCGGGCCGACCACAGGTAAGGCTTGCTCTAGCATGTCAAACACTGGAATGCCATCCAGCGTTTGCCCCCCAAACCCCGAACTGATTCCTGCTACAATCTGCGTGCCATAGGAGCGCATCAAAGGAGCATAGGTTACGCCCAGAGGTTCCATAATGCCCTGCACGATGACGGGGGTAGCCGGAGTAAAGTTCATAAAGATTCCAGAAAGATGACGAGTAAAAAGCTGAAACCGCGAAGCCAAGCAAGGTTCACTTCAACTCTCGCCGGGTCATCAAGTATTTTTGAGACTATTTTCGGACTATAAACCTTTGAGAATTGGGTCGCAAGCTACCTTGGGTTGAGCTTTTGAATCAATGGTATTAGAAGTTTCTATGCAATACGACGTAAGATTTTCGGCAATTCGGCGGACTCGATCGAGGGCTGTGTTGGTAAAGTAGGCGATGGGAAATTCTATTTCTGTGGAATTGATCACAGTTTTGACGGTTTCTGAATCGAGAAACCACAACTAGAGCTTGGGGGAGAAGTTCAGTATAACTACATAGCCAGGGGTAAATTAAGAAAACATTAAAAATGGGTTAAGCTCCTTTCTTAGCAGACTTACTCAGAGCAATCACCTGAGAGACGGCAGCGTCTAAATCTTCACTGATGAAGGCTTGAGTTCCGGCGAGACGGTCTTTGGCTTCTTGCAGGCGTGGGCCCATCAGACGAGCCACAATCAGCGGGGCGCGAGCCGGGCGATGGGTGGGTTCTTCCCTGGCTTCGTTGATGCTTCTGACATTGTGGGTATTACGCTGAAGAAACTGGGCGATCGCCGCTGCCAATTCGTCGCAGGCAACCGTGCCGCTAATCAAATTGACCAAGATCAATTTCACATGCTTATTCTGCCCAATCAAATCCAATCCTTGCTCTAATCGAGCCGCCAAAGAATGTTTGAGCCAAACATTGTGCGTTTCGCCACCGATGTTCATAAAGCTGGCCGGCTTACCGCCTGCTTGCGAGACGAGATCGAGGGTGGCCATCGTTAGCCCGACTCCGTTGCAGAGAATGCCAATTTGCCCATCAGGATCGAGAATGGTGTCGGCTTCGGGGAGGCGATCGGGCACGGGCACGATCGGCTTAGAGTGCAAGGCTGCCAGGGCAGGGTGTCTAGCCAGAGCGTCGTCGTTGACGGTGATTTTGCCATCTAGAGCCATCAATTCTTCAGTAGGGCTGACCGCCAGAGGATTGATTTCGACCAGATCTAGATCATTGTCGAGAAAGAGACGATACATCTTTTCGATAATGGCGCTGACGGAGTTGATCAAAGCTCCTTGCAGACCCATTTTGAGCGCGAGACGACGAGCATAGAAGGGCGAAAATTCTTGTTCGACCACAACTTGCTGCATGGCATCGATCGCCGATCGGACATCCACTCCCCCTTTTCGCGATCCCAACAGCACAGGGCGACGGATGGAGCGATTTAGCACAACGGCGAGGTATAGCTCTTGATCAGAGTTATATTTCGCTTCTGCTAGCAGCACCTTGGGATATTCGCCCATGATCGGCAGGTTAAAAATGGTCTGGGCGGCGGCCACCGCATCGATCGTGTTTTCGACAAATCGCACCCCTCCGGCGCGCCCCGCCCTCCTGTGTAGACCTGAGACTTGAGCACAACGGGGTAAGGGATTTTTAAGCCCTTGAGATCTCTAGGACGATCGATTTTTTGAGAGGGCAAAACAGGAATTCCCATCTCGCGGAAGAGTTCTTTGGCTTGATATTCGAGCAGATCCATCACAGGGAGAAGAGGGGGAGAATAGGGCAAGGTCGAGAGTACGTTTTTTTTTGATTAAAAGCCGAAAGCTCATGGATTACGACTCCTTTTGTTGAGTTCGCCAATCTTTTTCTACAAGGTCAATGCCATAAAATCGCTGCCAGAATTTATCTACCAGGCGGGTGGGCAAAACTTTGGTCATCATGAACAATAAAAGATTCCCACTGGTAGCAGCGACATAACGGGGGCGAGGGTTTTGGGCAACGATCGCTTGAATGATGACCTGCGACACTCGTTCAGAAGTCCAGGCGCGGCTGCTGGTTTGCTTCTCCAGATTTTCTAGTTTTTTGAAGGCGGCTCGATAGGGAGATGCTTCAGGATTTTGGATGGCGCGATCGACCTCTCTGTCTACCACTTCAAAAAATTCTGTGCTGACGGGGCCAGGCTCAATGACGCTAACACGAATGTTGAAGGGTTCTAATTCTTGCCGCAGGGCATCGCTGAGGGCTTCGATCGCAAACTTGGAGGCGCTATAGAGTCCGCCAAAGGGGAAGGCAATTCTGCCGCCCAGCGAACTGATGTTAATAATTCTGCCGCCCCCCTGCTCGCGCATTAACGGGATCAGCTTTTGGGTAACGGTAATCGTCCCCAGCAAATTGACCTGAAATTGTCGCTGAACGGCGCTTGCAGGAATCAGTTCGATCGGTCCCATCTGCCCATAGCCTGCGTTGTTGACCAATACATCAACCCGCCGAAATCGTTCGATCGCTTTTTGCACCATGCCCTCGACC
This sequence comes from Leptolyngbyaceae cyanobacterium CSU_1_3, assembly GCA_012034655.1. Classification (GTDB taxonomy): domain Bacteria; phylum Cyanobacteriota; class Cyanobacteriia; order Leptolyngbyales; family Leptolyngbyaceae; genus JAAUOZ01. The sequence goes on from JAAUOZ010000024.1 coordinate 39,802, forward strand.
TGTTCCACTTGGGCAATATCCGTCGGGACAATCAGCACGTCTGCATCTAGTTTGCGGCAACGAGCGGCCACCAGCGACAGCTTTTCAACATTGCGGGCGGCGAGAACCAATCGAATTCCTGGATAACGCTCTGCTAAACCTTGGGCTAGAGCAGCACCAATGCCAGCAGATGCACCTGTAATCAAGATCACTTGTTCAGAAAGGAGGGGCATGTAGTGGGGGTCGTATCGGGGTGCGGGATCACTATATTAGCTTTTGGCTCGATCGAGTCAGTTGGCTTGTGCAGCGTGACCCATCGTAGGCGGACTCTAAAGGACTTATTGAACCATTCTTTGTGGGCATCCGTCTAATTAGGGTAGAACGAATCAATCCGGTGGAGTCCCGATTCACAGGCATTAGTGGTGTCGATCGAGTGGTAGCTAAAAATTTATCTCATAGCCAGTCTGAGGAGTCTGATCATGATTTGGTACAGCGATGTATCCAGGGCGATCGTCAGAGCTTTCGACGGCTCTATCAGCGCCACCAGCATCGGGTGCGGGGCATTCTCTTTCAGCTTTGTGAGGTTGAGATGTTAGACGATTTGGTGCAAGAGGTGTTTTTGCGAACCTGGAAGGGGCTGCCCAAGTTTCGGCAAACAGCACAGTTTTCTACGTGGCTCTATCGCATCGCCTGGAATGTTGCTTCTGATCACCGCCAGAGCGCTGCTAGAGGTCGATCGCGACTCGAAGCCCTGACCCGTGAAACGAGCTTGCAGCAAGACGCACCTGATTTGATGCATTTGCACTATCAAGATCTGGTACAGCGCGGTTTAAAGACCTTGAGCTTTGACCACCGGACGATTCTCGCCCTGCATGATCTAGAAAGTCTGCCCCAAAAAGAAATCGCCGAAATTTTGTCCATTCCGATCGGAACGGTAAAGTCTCGTCTGTTTCATGCCCGTGCTGCAATGCGACAATTTTTGCAACAAGAAGGAGTGCAGCCATGAGTCAGCTTCCTGACGACGATCAGGAGTGGGTCGAATTTTTGCGTCAACATCGCCCCCTGCCACCCCCTGCCGCCGATGGCTTAGAAGACCGAATCTTCTCTGCATTGGAGGCTGAGACCCTCTCCCCGATCGCTGCGGCTCAACTCGATCGCAAGCGTCGCCCTCGCTGGCTTGTGCCTTCGGCGATCGCGGCCAGCCTCGTGGCCGCCTTTCTGTCTCACCGGATTCTGACTCCTCCGCAACCCAGCCCTACCGAGCTTGCTCTGTTAGAAGACTTCATCGAAACCAACTGGCAGAACACTCTCCACGACTCCGATCCCCAGTTTTTGCCCCCCGGCGACGACCTCTAACTGCCCGGTTACTTTTGCCCAACTTTGCCATCCCTCACGCCATTCTTCAGAGGTTCCCATGTTCCGCCCATTGCCCACGATCGCGACCCTACTCATTCTGCTTGGAGGCGCAGTTGCGATCGCCACACCCACCCTACACAAGACAACCTTAGAAAATTCTTTACAAGAGTCTGATTTGCAAGACCCTATTTTCCGGTTCCCCGATGGGGCGATCGCGCAGAATTTGCCTTCGAGCAGACCCGGTGGAATGGGCTGGCTGCGAGATTTGAATTTGTCGTCAGAGCAAATGCAGCAGATGCGTTCGATTCGAGGGCGCTACAAAAATCAACTGATGAGCAAACGGCAAGCGGCTCGCCAAGCACAGCAAGAATTGCGATCGCTGATGTCCGGTGGGGCAACCGCCGGGCAGATTCGAGAAAAGTATCGCCAGGCACAAACCTTGCATCAGCAGTTAGCAGACACTCAATTTAACAGTTTGCTAGAGATGCGCGAAATCTTGACCCCGCAACAGCGCCAAAAATTTGCCGAACGCATGGAGCGACACCGCAGAGAAGGCAGAGGTCGCCCTCAGAGAATGGGTCAAGATTTGTGACAAGGTATTTTTATCTACATGGGTTTGCCTCAAGCCCGCGATCGTCCAAAGCCCAAGATTTTGTCAGGCGCTTTAGAGCGCAAAATCTTGACCTCCAGGTTCCTGACCTCAATCAAGGCGACTTCACTCACCTGACCCTAACTCGGCAACTGCAACAGGTGCAGGCAGAATTTTTGCCGGGATCGATCACCGTGATTGGCTCCAGCCTAGGCGGATTGACCGCCGCATGGCTAGGCCAGCGTTGCCCTCAGGTCGATCGTCTAGTGCTTCTGGCTCCCGCGTTTGACTTTCTCGCCCACTGGCTGCCCAAATTGGGAGAAAATCAGCTTCAACAATGGCGATCGGGTCAGCCCCTTGCGGTCTACCACCACGGAGAAGAGCGGTTGCTGCCGTTAGATTATCAGTTTGTCGCAGACTGTGTCGAGTATGATCAGGCGCAGTTGCAGCGATCGATCCCCACGCTGATCTTGCACGGCATTCATGACGATGTGATTCCGGTTCAGGCTAGCCGAGACTATGGAGCAACTCGTCCCTGGGTCAATTTAGTGGAGTTAAACAGCGATCATGGGCTAGCCGAGGTTAAAGACCAAATTTGGTCAGCCGTGCAAGAATTTTGCTTTAAATAGTCTATGCGTACTATACTGACGATCGAGACCCTGATTCTATCGTCACTCTGATCAGGGGATCACTTAGATCGGGTTATGAGTGTAACTTTTGCATCTCAAATCTCTGGAGAAAATACGTGCTTGTACTCAGTTTTCTTAGGAAAAAATCAATACAATGTGAGTTTCTCATCAAATCCACTGAAGAATTCCCATCCCAAGAATTCCCATCCCAGTGATTCCTCTAGTGTTGCTCCTCCACAAAAATCATCCGTTTTTCAGGTTGACTCGCCTTCTTTCAAAAGAATGGTTTACAGAATCCAGCGAATCAGGTAATTATCTATCTTGCAAGCGACAAGTTCAGAGTCTGGTTCGAGTATGTTTGAAAGATAGCTAACTCGTTCTGTCGCTCGGTCTGTTGTCCGATCGCTGGCTTTTCAGCCTGTGCCTCAATTGTCGTTCCCCAGGAATTTAATATGGTAGAACCCGAATTGAAACAAGTAGAATACGCGGCTCCTAGTGCTGTAGTTGAGCCAATTAACACCGACGAAGCGGGCACGCTGGCCCCCCTTGCCTCTAGCGATGACACCAACGAGCAGTGGCGAGAAATCGGGGAGAAAGCTTACTCCTTCTTGGCTTCGATGCCCGAATATCTGGGCAGATTTTTCTCGGAGTATCGCAAACCCCTAACTACAGCAGGGTTGATTTTTGGCGCGATCGTTTCCGTCAAGCTGACGCTGGCGTTGCTGAGTGCGGTCAACGATGTGCCGCTGTTAGAGCCGACCTTTGAGCTAATCGGCTTGAGCTACACCCTTTGGTTTGTGTATCGCTATCTGCTCAAAGCTTCAAACCGTCAAGAGTTGTCCCAGGAGTTTGACAAACTCAAGAACCAAAGTCGTTGGCAAGTAGCACCTCACCTGTTATTTCCTAGAGTCGTCCTTATACCTCAACCCCTCTCCCAGAGAGGTTATGGGCTAAGTTAACC
>JAAUOZ010000214.1 GCA_012034655.1 Leptolyngbyaceae cyanobacterium CSU_1_3
GATGGGTCAGGGTACGACTGGCTGGGGGCGCAGCCCCCACACCCCTTCTAAACCAAAATCTATAGGCTGACGCAGTATAAGAAACGTGGATTCAATCATTCCGCCCACTGCAAGGTTGTCTCGCCCTCACCCCAGCCCTCTCCCAACTTGCGTTGGGGAGCAAGACTCCGGTTCCCCTTCTCCCCAACGCAAGAAACTGTCCGGGAGAATGAGGGCACTTTTAGCGACATCGAACCCCCGTTAACTTAGGATCTTTTAGCCCACCGCCGGGGCTAATTGACTCCCTTGGGGTAGTTTTGCTCTGGGTTGACCAGGCGCAGCAGTTTTTGCTTGACTTGGGCATCGTAAACGCCCCACTTCATCTTGGCATAATCGCTGTTTTCGGCAAAACCAGACAAAAAGCCCATCGGAATCTCGAAACCACCCGCCTGCGATCGTCCCCCTCCAAAAAACCGACCCTGGGCATCTTGCCCAAAGGCCTCTTTGATAAATTCGTCAGGGTCAAGGGTGATCTTATTGGTTCTCAAGGAACCGACCACCACTTCCAGTTCCTCGTCTTCATCGTGGACGATTCCATACACAACGGCGGTGTGGACGTTCTCTTCTGTCACCAAAAAGTCAGCCGCCTGCGGGATCGCATCCCGATCGTCATAGCGTAGATACCCCACCCCGGCGATCGAGAAGTTATTCTGCACGATGCGATTTTTGAGCGATCGCTCGATCACATCCATCACCTGCTTAGATCGCGAAGATTGCAGCACCGCATTCAGCAAGTGAGAATCATAGAAGCGACTGAGATAGGCCGCCGCCAAAAAGTCTTCTTCTTGAGCCTGCATCAGCCGATTAGTATCCGATCGCAAGCCGTGCATCAAAGCCGTGGCACACTTCACATGTTCAGAAACGTTTGTATCGAGCTTGAGCAGCCCTGCCTGGAGGTACTGGGTCAAAATAGTAGCAGTGGCACGAGTGTGAGGACGGATATCAGAAAACTCCGCTTTCATGTCGTCTTGCATACTGTGATGGTCGATAACAACCGTAATCGGCACATTTGCCTGCTGCATCGACGCAAACAACTGGCTTGTGGTTCCCTGGTTGTCCAAAAAGACGCAGCCTCTATAGGCCGACAGGTCTTTACTCTTCATGGCTTGCACCGTCCAGCGCTGGAGCGGTAAACCTGTAAGCCTGACCAGGGCAATGTTTTCTTGATGGCTCAGGGTTCCTGCATAGACGAGATCGCACTGAATATCGTACTTTTGAGCAATCAGCTTATAGGTCCACGCCGATGAGAGGGCATCGGGATCAGGAAAGTCCTGCATGATCACAATCTGACGATCGCCTCGGTGACGCTCTAACACCTGACGGAAGGCCTCAACCTTTTGTTCTTGTTCGGGCGATCGAACTGCATCGTAGGGAAATCGCCCCCGACGTTCAGAGGTGTAACCATTCCCATTTGCCACCCTTGCAATCGGCTCAACAATTGGAAAATCGCTGGCTTGAGTATCCGCTTTCGACGAACCAGCGAAGGGATCTGGCTCCATTGCAACAAGTAAGCTATTTAGTGAAGGACTCGAATCTGATTGCATATCAAGTGGCACAGGGAATAAAACCAGGATTTACCTGGAGGGATAGGGCTGTCGATCGACAGAAACGGCATCCAGCGTTGGACTTTGAATATCAACCTCCAAACTTAAGCACAAGCTCGAAATCAGAGATCTCTCTTGATCTTCGCAAAAAAGTTCAAGAAACGACTAAACCAACTTAGGTTTACGCCACTTAACAGACCTAAACGCCGATCAACCACGCTTTAGATTGAAAAACCCCACACCAAAGAGGTAAGGGGATCAGATACCAATGACGTACTTACGCCATTCTTGGTTCACACCGTTTTTGACGTGTTTAGTCACCTCAAAATAGAGACTGCTATAAGGCTTGCGAGGGGCGATCAGCAGGGGCATATTCGCCTCTTTGGGGGTACGGCTGCCCTTTTTGACATTGCAGCGAACGCAAGCCGTCACAATATTCTCCCAAGAGTCGCCGCCGCCCCGCGATCGAGGAATCACATGATCCAAGGTCAGGTCATCCCCACAATACCCACAATATTGGCAGGCATGACTGTCTCGATGAAGCAAATTCTTGCGAGTCAGGGGAATTTCTTTGTAGGGAACGCGGACGTAGTGACGCAGGCGGATGACCGTTGGTAGCGGAAACCCAGAGTAAACATATTTACCGTTATGTTCGACCTGCTCTGCTTTGCCCTTGATTAACAAAACGACCGCTCGTCGCCAACTGGTTATGTTGAGCGGTTCGTAGGAAGCATTGAGCACCAGAACCTTGCCCATTGATTAGTTACTTAAAACAATGTTTTGCAATGATGCTAACACAGAAAGGTTTGGAAGGGATGAGAGTCTGCATTAGTAATGGTTTAAAAAGAGAATAAAGCCTTCTGTCCTACGATCCCCGACTTTTGAACCGTCAGCTAGAGGGTGGGTGATTGGTCGGAGAAGTGACGGATTTTACGCAGGCACGATCGATGAGGGGACGATCGTGCCTGGTGCTAGTTTAGACACTCTTTCTGTAGGGTCAGCGCTCTTCGCTCGACCGAATCAAGACTTTCGCCGCGAACCAGGTAGGCATCATTATTGATAAAACCTAGCTACATTTTAATTTTTCTGAATTAATTTGAAATTGAACACTAACTAGCTTGTTTTTGCTGGGCAATTCTTGCGCTCCTAACAGGTAGCCCTCTTGCTTGAGTTCTTCGACCGTGCGCCAAAAAATCTGGTTGTTACGTGAAGAATTGCTACCGAGTAAGTCGAGATTCTTAAACAAATAAGGTTTTGAAATGATTACAGAATGACCATCTTGGGGAGCATCCCATTTCATACGACTGGCGAGATAAACCAACAGCTTTGTTTTATAGTCGCTTTTGGCATTGCTGCCCAATTTTTGAGTGATGTCGATGCTGTCAGCCCACAAAACGCAGTCCCCGGTGCGGGCGGGGCCGTCAAAAAATTCGAGGGAAATGGTATAAGCGTCTGCCAGTTCGTAGGTGTAGTCGGCAGCTTTGCTGAGATCAAAGTCGCGAGGCACATTGTCGATTTCGTAATCTTTGATTCTCAAAACGCTTTTGATCATCACCTTAGCGCCCATGTTCTGATTGCCTTTTTTGAAGGACTGGGCCATGACCAGTTCGGTTCTGTGTAAGGCAACGAGATCGCGGTTGAGTTGCGATCGCAGCTTTGAGGCAAATCCGCCATCCTTGGTGCGGGTGTATCCCAAAATAGTCAACAGATCATTCGATCGAAAGGTAACGATCGGTCCATTTCCCTGGTGGGCAGCCAGTTTGTAAAGGTAGAGAACGATCGACACCTGCCGAGGATTGAGAAACGTCATCAGAGCCATAAAGAGGCGCTGAATTTTGCGATCCTGAATCTTCTCTAACCCTTTGCTGACTCCCTGATTGGCACAAACGCTGACATCCAGGTTGGCATATTCCGTTTTCAGATCTTCCCATTCTTCGGCAGAAAGGTTTTCGAGGGGCACACGGCGAATCACGGTGAGTTCGCTGGTGTCTTTGGGATCAGCTTCGACCCGCATTTCTAAGTAGTAGCCGTCTGCGTCCGATCGTAAAATCGGCAGTTGCATGTCGGGGTTTTTGAGAGATGCGGCGGCCCGTGGCAACACCATCATCAGTTGCCCATCTACGGGAAAGGTTGCCTCTAGTTTTTTCATCAATCGGCGTAACTTTGTGACGCTACATATCCTGCATCACGTCCGGGAATTTGTCCAGCAATTCACGCTAGATGTAGCGGTCTAGTGGAGAAGGAAGCATCCACAACTCTGTATATAGAGAATACGCCTGATCTATTCTATAACGCCCACGTATGTTTTTTGCCTGCGATCCTGTAACTTCCGCGTCTATTTTTGAGTTGTAACTTCGGCGTAAGTTTTCAGAGTGATCCTGTAACTTCGGCGTTCGATCTCTGGGTGTAACGCCCTCGTCTATTGGGCAGAGGCAGGCAGCATTGATCGTTTGGTCAATTCTGGTTTCTAGCCAAGACGGCGTAACTCCGGTGTCTGATATTGCCCTATAACTTTGGCGGATTAACGATCACCTATTCTATAACGCCTGCGTCTACTTTTGACCTATAATCCCTGCGTCAGCCTTACCTATAACGCCTGCGGATCTCAGATTTTTCCCCCTTGAGGAACTGCTGGTTCGGTGTTAATCTCTCATTCACGTTGTCGAAAGGTTGGCTTTAACCAGGTCTGACACTACCGATAGCGTTGTAGCTCATCTGTTTGGTTCGACTTACTCTAGTCGAGGTGAACGGAACGGTTGACTTGGGACTGATCTACCACTCAGGCTTGAGTCAGCACAGCAAAAACCTCTCTAGCGTCCCTACCACAGTCTGCTAAAGAGGTCTGAATGCAACCTTGTGATCCCAACGCAAATTGGGAATCAATTTTTTTATGCTCAACCATTCTATCAGGTGTCGTAATTCTGCGCCAGAGTTGCGACTTGTTTGGCAACCTAAAACAATCTCAAAGGAGCAATTCTGATGGTGATTAGCCTCAGCCCTGCTCCTTTGGGAGCGATCGTCCCTAGTCAATTTCGTCCCAATTTTTCTGTTTGCTCGTCGGCCCTGCTGGACGCAGATCATGCCCAAGAGTGGCTCGATAGCGGTGTCGATGCAGGCATTATTCATCTGAATGTGAAGACGCTGCACGATACGGCGATCGACCCTTTCACCCACGAGGTTTCTTACCCGATCGCAGACCATCTCAACTGGTCTGTGACTCGCTTTGGGCATCAGGCTAGAGACAATGTGCGCGGCTGGTGGGTGAGTGGCATTGACCCGCTTGACCAGTGGCAACGCATGGAATGGGGACGGCTAAAGCCAGATGCAGATACGCCTGTGTTCGATCGGGCGAGACAGAAAACTGCGAAGTATCTCAGTCCTAGTTTGGGCAAGGGTTCGAGTCGATTGGTGCTGCTGGATGTGCCAGCGCATATTTGGCAGAAAGTTGCCGATCGCCATTCCCATGCAGGGTTCAAAGCTCAGGACTCAGACTCTACCGCTACGTCCTTCTGGCAATGGGTATGGGAGCAGAATATTCCGATCGTGCTGACCGAGGGCGAAAAGAAGGCCGGATGCTTGTTGAGCTTAGGGTTTGCGGCGATCGCTCTACCCGGAATTTTTAGCGGCTACCGTCGAGACACCCGCCAACTGATTGCAGAATTGGAGCATTTTGCTACCCCAGGGCGATCGGTTCATATTTGTTTTGACTATGAGACAAAGCCACAGACCATTAAGAGTATTGGGCTGGCGACTTCTCGACTAGGGCAACTGCTGAGCCGGGCGGGGTGTGCCGTCAAGGTGGTGGCTTTGCCAGGGCCAGACAAAGGCGTAGATGATTTTGTGGTAGCCTGTGGGCGCAGCGCCTTTGAGCAGGTCTATGCCAGGGCGGCGAGTCTAGAAGTTTGGCAAGCGTCGCAGTTGTGGGCGCTGACCTATAAACCTGCGATCGACCTCAATCAGCCGTTTTTGGGAGATCTACCTTACCCAAGTTCTGGGTTAGTGGGGATCAAAAGTGCGAAGGGAACTGGGAAAACAACCGCGTTGCAGAAATTGATTCGATCGGCGATCGCCACAGGCCGAAAAGTATTGGTGATCACCACCGTATTCAGCTAGGCAAGTCGATTTGTAAAGGGTTAGGCATTGGCTGGATCGAAGATCTGCACCACTCAGAAACGCCCCAGTTGTCGAGCTATGGTCTTTGCATCGATTCGCTGCACCCCCATTCAAAAGCACAATTTAACCCGCAAGAATGGGAGGGGGCGATCGTCATTCTTGACGAAGTAGAACAAGTTCTCTGGCACGCCTTGAATAGCTCAACTTGCTATAGACAGCGTGTAAAAGTGTTAGAAACCCTGAAAGAATTGGCGCAAATTATTTTTTCAACCGACGGGTTGATGATTGCTCAAGATGCAGACTTATCAGATGTCAGTCTTGATTATCTCAAAGGGTTGTCCGAGTTTACGATCGTTCCTTGGCTGGTCATCAATCAATGGAGGACAGAGCAAGGTTGGGACGTTTCGATGTATGACACCAAAAATGCTGCGCCCTTGGTGACGCGAATGGAAAAATTCATCGAAACGGGAGCCGTTTATATCTGTGTCGATTCTCAAAAAGTTACGGGGAAGTGGAGTTCTAGAAACCTTGAATCCTATTTGCACAAGCGGTTTCCTGACAAGCGCATTTTGAGAATTGACAGTGAAACAGTTGCCGACCCAGATCACAGCGCTTATCGAGTGATCGATCGTCTCAACGAAACCCTGGCTGACTATGACATTGTGCTGAGTACACCGACCATCGGCACGGGAGTCTCGATCGACCTGCGAGGACACTTCAAAGCAGTGTTTGGCATTTTTCAGGGTGTCACTCCCGATTCGGAGTCTCGTCAGGCGTTAGCACGGGTACGTGAGCCGGTTCCACGTTTTGTCTGGGCGGCTCATTTCAGTCCGAGTAAGGTTGGCAACGGTGGCTGTAACTATGGCGATGTGGCTCGATCGGCAACAAAATCGGTCAGATACAATATCTCGCTGCTCAAAGAAGTAGACTTTGACCTCGACACCCAGAGCGACCCGATCGCACTTCGCACCTGGGCAAAAATGGCGGCTCGCGTCAATGCTTCTCTCTGGAGCTATCGCAAAGAGCTTCGCAATGGTTTATCAATTGAGGGACATCAAGTGACAGTTGTAACGGATGATCTGACGAAGCTGTTTGGGCAAACAGCCCATGTCACCCATGAAATGGTGCACTCCTTAGCGGATGGCAGCTTACAGGTTTCTGGGTTTGAATTTTTGGGTTGGCAACACGACGCAGAAGGCATCGATCGTGTGATTCAATCGATCGCTAAAATCAGAACGCAAAATCAAAACGCAGAGGCGATCGCGATTTCTGATTCTCCAGAAATTAGCTCAACTGAATACAAAAAAATCAAAGATCAGACCATCCAAACCACACGCAAACGGAATAGCAAGCGCAAACACGAACTGCAACGCCGTTATCCTGTCGAAATTACACCAGAGGTCAAGCTAAAAGATGACGAAGGATGGTATGCACAACTTCGTCTACACTACTATTTAGACCATGATCCTGAACTAGTCAAACTACACGACATGCAAGAACTTCAGGGGCATCTCGATCGTGGCGATGGGAAGATTTTGGTTCAAGATGTGCGATTGCTAACGGCGCAGGTTGAGGCCTTACGATCGCTCAAGATTTTAGATTTGTTGAAACCCAACGAAAAAATTAGAGCCAGCGATCCAGAAATTCAACACGTTATCGCTTTGGCAACCCAGTATAAAGAAGACATCAAAGCATTGTTCAATCTCACGATTACCGACAAACTTGCACCTATGGCGATCGTTCAGGCAATCCTCAACAAAATCGGCATTAAGCTAACCTGTACAGGACGCGATCAAGCGCCTGATGGTCGTCGAGGTGGGGTTCGAGTTTACAAATATTACGCCCCAACAGACGATCGAGAAACCATCTTTGCTGAATGGGAAAAGAACGATATGGCGATGCTGCAAACGCTGATGGAAGTGTCTGGTTGCGATTCATTTTCAGAGATCAACGAGTGGATACAATTGTCAGCGTAGGATCAAGCTAGGGGCAACGTATGCAGCGTTTTGATACTCGTGAGCGGGGCTTGTCGATTTTGACGATCGCTTCCATCGTAGGGACGATCGTCATCAATGCCATCTCAAATGTTTATCCAATCAAGGGTCTAAATGTGGGAGCAATCTCCAACACAGTGTTTGCAGGAGTTGTAATTACGCCAGCAAATTATGCCTTTGCAATTTGGGGAGTGATTTATTTAGGAATCATTGCCTTTGGCATTTATCAGCTTTCTCCTAGCCGTAATCGTGTGCTAGTTCAGAAGCTAAGAATGCCATTAATTTTGGCTTCTCTCTGCCAAAGTCTCTGGGTGTTTCAGTTTCTATTGAGAAATTTTTGGCTTTCGGTTGTGCTGATGATAGGAATTTTGATCAGTTTAGCGATCGCTTTCCTAGAAATTTATCAGCCCGAACATCGCCTCTCACGTCTAGACAAGTGGTTGATTCAGATTCCTTTCAGTGTTTACTTTGGTTGGATTAGCGTAGCAACGATCGTCAACATCGCCACCGCTCTCTATAGTATCAACTGGGATGGCGGTGGAATTTCTCCAACTGTATGGACAATTATTCTGTCTGTGATTGCAGCCGCGATCGCGAGCGTAATCACAATTCGGTATCGCGACGTTGCCTTTACGGCGGTAATTGTTTGGGCGCTGGTGGCGATCGCAGTTCGCCACGCCAGTCAGCTTGCCATCTCCAGCACGACTGTGGGGTTAGCGATCGGACTTGTTGTGTTGGCTTTATTCGCACAAACCAAGCTTGGTCGCAGGTCACAATAATATTACCAAGTCTGAGAATTGCGCTTCATTTTTACCACTTGTGTGAGTGGCTTGCCTTCTGCAATCTCCGTAGTATTCGTACCTTCTTGAATGCGCCCTGACAAGCTGAATATAAAGCACATCATCACACTCATCACCACCATTTCACCTCCATCTTCTAACACGCTAAATAGCGGCTCAAACCTAGAAAATTTGAACACAACGTGCAGCATGTCTACTGCTACTCCAAAAAAGGCGAGCACCAGCAGCAGCATGATTAGCTTTCTAGAGGCTCTTCTAAAAAAGCTATCACCCAAATAGTAGGCGATCGCAATGAGCGTCAGAAAAAACAGTCCAGACACACCAAAAACCAGGAGTTCTCCAAAGTCAACAGGCCGTAATTTCAATAGAGCAGAGAACGCTAGTTTTTCAGCGATGAAGTCACCCAGTCTTTCGTGGATGCTCAACGAGTCATCAATTAATAAATAACAGAAGAATGAAGACCAGCTTAAATAGGAACGCGATCGCGTTTGTATTGCTAAGAAGCTAAGTAAAGCTATGCTCCAGAACTCTTTTAGATACTGAAAGAGTTCTGCATACCCCCCATCTCTTGAAATATGAAGAAGAGGGTTTTTAGACAAAACAGTATACTCATACAGAAAATGAAAGACAATAAAAGCAAAATCCGTCACCAAACAAAGACAAAGTAGCTTGATTGCCCAAGCACTCAGGTTCAATCTGCCCCAAAATTTCATCAAGAAGCCTCCGACTTATTTCATGATGCGTCACAGACTGAAGCGACAGTAACGCAGGTCGTAATGATTACCTACTCCAAAATATGGCTTTCATCTAATTTGAGAAGCCTTACTAATTTGAGGGCAGGTTTTTTAGGTTTTTATTGCCGATCGATTAAAACTTCTACACCCTAAC
>JAAUOZ010000025.1 GCA_012034655.1 Leptolyngbyaceae cyanobacterium CSU_1_3
TCATGATCCTTATTAGTGGTTTGTCAGTTTTTGATTTTGGGCCTTCGGGTGAGGTGAGGGTTATTATTTTATGTAGTTTTTAACTCACAAAATAAGTCTTGACAAACCACTAGTTTGCCTCCAGCGCTCTGTTGGCTAAAACCATGCGTTTGCGGAGCTTGGTGACGGCTGCGATCGCCCGTTGATATTTCTCCTGCTCACCCTGGGAAGAAAACAGCCAGGCTGCTTCTTTAAAGTCACGAAATGCCCCAGTTTTGTCTCCTAGTTTGCTGCGGGCGACACCCCGATGAAAGTGAGCCGTTGCATTTTGGGTATTCAGACGAATCATGGCGGTGAAATCTTCGGTGGCGGCTGTCAGGTTGTCTAGTTTCATGTGGATCAAACCTCGGTGTAGATAGGCGATCGTACAGGTAGAGTCAACCTGAATCGCATAGCCGTGATCTTCGATCGCGCCTCTGTGATCACCCAGTTCCGATCGGTCAAGCCTCGGTTGCAGTAGGCGGCACAATTGCGCGGGTTGCTGAGGAGTGCTCGATTAAAGTCTGCGATCGCCCCTTCTTTGTGCCCCAGTTCGTAGCGGATCAGGGCGCGATTGTTGTAGGCGGCATCATGATTGGGGTCGATGCGAATCACTTCGCTGTAGTCTGCGATCGCCCCTTGCTTGTCGCCCAATTCATACCGGGTGATCGCGCGTCTGTAGTAGGCAACTCCGTCATCAGCCTGCAAGGTGGGCTGATCGAAGCGATCGATCAGTCCTTGAATGAGGTCGGTGTGGGTGGTTCGCAGCCCGACGGCAACCTCCGGAAAGGGGACGCTGGCAGCAGCAACCGGATGAATGCCCAAAATTCCATAGTCGCCTGCATCGGCGGAAAGGCAGACCAGAAAGTTCTCATCCGTGCCTAAAACTTTGAAGCGAAAGCGATCGGGGTGGCGGCGTTTGAGTTGGGTCAGTTGGCTAAGAATCGTCTGCAAAAGGTCTTTGTCTGCGGACTTGAAATCGCGAATAAAACGAGAGGGCTGATCGGCTTGCAGGTTGCCTAGGTGTCCCCAGCCGATATCTAAGGTGCAGCCGCGATCGAGCACTGACTCAAATTTTGCGATCAAATCTGGGTCAAGAATCGTGCGATCAGGGTAAGGAAACACCACAATCACCCGCGAAGTCGCTTTGTCTAGTGCCTCGTTGAGCAAGGCTCGACTGCCAGAAAGGATATCAGTCTGAGAACCAGCAGCTTTGAGATTGAAGACTAATTTACACTCAGGGTCTGAGGCTTGAGCGCGATCGGGCGCACCCTCTAAGGTAGATACCTGATTTTTCAGATCCGAAAGGTTGGTTTCTGTCCATTCCAGCCGAGTGGTCAAATATTTCATCTGACTTTGTAATGCGCTAGAGTCAAGCATTTGTGGCAGCCGATTGAGCCACGCGCCGAGGTCTTTTTGCTGACGATCGAGATTCTGCGTAAACTCTTGCACACTAGAAAACTGCTGCTGAAGCGTTCCCAAATGCGAGTTGACCATTGTTTGCATCTCGCTGTGCAACTGTGTCAGATCGATACCATTGGGGAGATGATTTAGGCGGTCTTCGAGGGTGGCAATCATCTCTCTCATTTCGTTGAGTACCGCATGTTCTGGCACTTTCACCCCGCGCGACAACGGCTCAATGTTTTCTTCTTTGAAACTCACCCACGAAGTTAGGGTTTCGACCTGCTTTCTGAGAATGTTGTTCACCGACTTCATCGGTATTACGGTCTGTTCTAAGGTCTGATTTTGCTGACGAATCTTTTCAACTTCTGCCATGAGCCGTGCCAGATCTCGTCGAGAAACCATGTCACCGACGGCTTTAATCAGTCCGTCTACGTCTTGTCTGAGGGTGGTCGCATCAAAGGGTTGCGGCAGACTATTGAGACGACGGTTGAGATGATTGATTTGATCTTGTAAGGCTCTGGGAACTTGGGGCGAGTGTGTTTTGGGTAGATGATTGAGTTGGGTTTGCAGGTGCTCGATTTGAGTTTTGAGTTGAGCGATCGCGCTTTCTGCCCCTTCAACTCGATTGGCCGTCGCCAACCGACTCGCGCTATTCGACACTGCCGCTACAGATTCTGTCAGATGATGGTAACGATTCCGCAGATCAGAAATTTCTTGCTGCATCTGGCCCAGGTCATGCAGGTCTAGGGGGGCAGTGCGTTGCGACAAATTTTGTTGGAGTTGGGCGATCGCCAGATCATTGTGTTGCAGAACTGTTTTTCGCAGACTACCCAAATCTAAAAAGCTTGGCAAGGCTCGCACCTGCTGCTCGAAGGTTTTGAAATTTTCTGAGACGCGCTGATCCAAATGCTCGATGCTAGCATTGGTGTTGTTTTGCACTTCATCCGTCATCCGACGACGATTGACCAAATTAAGCAACAGTAGAAAAGACACTGGCGCGGCTGTAAATGCGATTTGCTGCGACGCGATCGAGGCTAACGAGCCAACTCCCGATCCGGCCCAAAGCATATACTCTGTAACATCTAGCCAGTTTGCTTTTTTCATGACTGCTGTTGCCCCTGATCTAATAAGATGTGATGAATTTTTGTGATGAATTCAATGCTGAGTATCTGTTTATACTCAATTTACTGAGAAGTGTTATTCCCTACTACAGGCACGATCGTCCAAAATCAGGAAACCAAAAAGAATTCTGACCCTGCCCATCTACCGTCCCTTTTGCAATAGCTCACCCCATTTTGGACTTTGGATTAGCGATTCTTTAGATGGGCGGTTTTAGAGTCTAGAATCTTGATTGAACCAAGGGTTTAGAGCACCCTCGATCGCCTTCATTTACTTTAAATTGACATCACACCCTCATTTCTCCATCCCATGCTCACTTTCATCTTTGATGTCGATGGAACCCTAGCCGACACCGAACGCGACGGCCATCGAGTCGCATTCAACCGGGCCTTTCGAGCCGCCGGACTCGATTGGGAATGGTCGATCGACCACTATGGCGATCTGCTTAATATCGCAGGTGGCAAAGAACGGATTCTGCACTACATGCAATCTGAGCGCCCAGACTTTAAGTCACCCAACGATCTCAAAGCCTTCATTGCTGACCTGCACGCGGCCAAAAGTCAGCACTACAAAGCTTTGCTTCAAGAAGGAATCATTCCCCTGAGATCGGGGGTGAAGCGGCTGATTTTAGAGGCACGATCGGCTGGAGTCAGACTAGCGATCGCCACCACCAGCAGCTTAGATAACGTGCTGGCACTCCTCGAAACGACCCTTGCACCCGACAGCCCCACCTGGTTTGAGACGATCGCTGCTGGAGACATCGTAGACCACAAAAAACCCGCCCCCGATGTTTATTTACACGTCTTGCAAGCGATGAATTTGCAACCTGAACAGGCGCTAGCGATCGAAGATTCTCACCAAGGCTTACAAGCCGCCCTGCAAGCCCAGCTAAAAACAGTCATCACGGCTAACTTCTACACACGCCACCATGATTTCTCAGGCGCAACGCTGGTTTTAGACCAACTCGGAGAACCCGAAGCCCCGTTTACCATCCTCTCTGGCAATGCCCTCAACTACCGACACTTTGACCTCTCTTTGGCAAATCATCTTCATTCACTAGGAGCCTGTCCAACTTTAATGGACGGATAGGGAATGGGGAAGCGGTTATTTTTGGGGAGTTTTCAGCCCCTCAAAACATTCTTGACAGACCCCTAGGGCTATCTATATTAGATGAACCGATCGGGTGAATCCAAGGTCTATTGGTCGCTTGTAGATTAGAAACAAGAAAAACGCTCCGATGCATTTGGGATCAGAAAACGCTTCGTTGGTTGGGCAGGAGGACTTGAGCGATCGACTTCTAGATCAACAAGACTCCTGCCTGCAAAAATTAGGCAAAGCTCAATGAAGTAGTAAAATAATCTCCGTCTACCCCTAGAGTGTAGGCATAGGTCGAACATTACGATGTTCTCCCTGATTTGCGTTGATAATTTACTCTCATTCCTCATCTCCCCATGTCTCAAGCAAAAATCGGCATCATCGGCGGCAGTGGTCTCTACAAAATGGATGCTCTCAAAGACGTGGAAGAACTCCAGATTGATACTCCTTTTGGGTCGCCTTCGGATGCGCTGATCTTGGGCACGCTAGACGGCACAAGAGTTGCATTTTTGGCCAGACACGGGCGAAACCATCACCTGTTGCCCACGGAGTTACCCTTTCGGGCCAATATTTATGCAATGAAGAGTCTGGGTGTGGAATATCTGATTTCAGCCTCGGCGGTTGGTTCCCTCAAGGCGGCGGCGAAACCGTTGGATATGGTGGTTCCCGATCAGTTTATCGATCGTACCAAAAATCGCATTTCTACTTTTTTTGGCGATGGCATTGTGGCTCATGTTGCATTGGGTGATCCAATTTGTGTCCACTTAGCAAAGGTGTTAGCAGATACGGTGCAAGACCTGAATTTTGCTGAGGTGACGTTGCATCGAGGTGGAACCTATGTGTGCATGGAGGGCCCAGCGTTTTCCACTAAGGCAGAATCGAATTTACATCGCAGTTGGGGGGCAACGGTGATTGGCATGACCAATTTACCCGAAGCAACATTGGCACGAGAAGCGGAAATTGCTTATGCAACTTTGGCTCTGGTGACAGATTATGACTGCTGGCATCCGGATCATGACAGTGTAACTGTGGAAATGGTCATTGGTAATTTGCACAAAAACGCAGCAAATGCCCAAAAGGTAATTCTCGAAACAGTACGCCGCCTGGCTGCGAACCCACCCTCTTCTGATGCTCATTCTGCTTTGAAGTATGCAATTCTTACGCCGTTGGATAAAGTGCCCGCAGCGACAAAAGAAAAGTTGGCGTTATTGTTGCACAAATATCTGTAGTTGAAGTAGGGGGAGGAATAAAGCCTGAGGTTTTGGTGAACTACCGATATCCAAATTTATTCCAGGAGACTCGTATGGATTCTGCACCCATCAAGTTGTTAACCCAAGACCTGTTTGATACGATCGCCCAAAAAGCCAGCCAAAATTCTCGCCTGCGCCAAAACTATAACTTTCACGAACTGTCAGATAAAGTTCAACGCTTTTTAAATGTGCTTCAGCCTGGTACTTATGTGCGTCCTCATCGCCATACCTGGGCAACCGAGGTTAATGGGTTTGAGTTTTTTTTGGTGTTGCAAGGGTCGTTGGGTATGATTTTGATGAACGAACAGGGTGAAGTGACGCATACTGAAAAACTCAGCGCCACCGGAGCAACACGCGGCATGGAATTGACAGAAGGAACCTATCACACGCTGGTCTGTCTGGCCCCAGATACCGTGATTTTGGAGCTTAAAGAAGGCCCCTACAATCCCCAGAGTGATAAGGGATTTTTGCCCATGTTTCCAGGAGAAGGCACGCCTGAATCTAGGCAACTAATTCAAACCTGGGAACTGTATTTCAGCGATCGCTAAACTAAAAGCTAACATCCCCGGCTTCTGGGTTGAGACTCCAAAATTGAGTGGAGGCTGCTTGAGAAGTCGGGTTGGGCGGGTAGCCTCTGTTTGCAACTGCAACATTGGAGATTTGATTGCGACAGTTGGGGTATGGTGTTGGGGTATTGTACTAAGTCATAAAGCACGATCGCTAAGGGTTGTTGCAACTCGATCGACATCGAACCCCAGGAAGTAACCAAGATGACGAAACCCAAAGTTTTTATTGATGGCGAAGCGGGAACGACTGGCTTGCAGATTTACTCGCGTCTCAGTCAACGGGAAGATCTGGAGCTAGTTAGCATTGCTGCCTCAAAGCGCAAAGATGCTGACGAACGATCGCGTCTGCTCAACAGTGTAGATATTGCGATTTTGTGTTTGCCCGATGATGCCGCCAAAGAAGCCGTCAGCTTTGTTAGCAATCCGCAGGTGAAAATTCTCGACGCAAGCACAGCCTATCGCACAGATGCCAATTGGGTTTATGGGTTTCCCGAACTGAACCCTAATCAGCGCCAACGAATTGCTAGTGCTCGGTTTGTTAGCAATCCGGGGTGCTACCCGACGGGGTTTTTGGCCTGCGTGCGACCCTTGATGGTGAAAGAGTTATTGCCAAGCCAGTTTGCCGTCACGATCAATGCGGTATCGGGCTATTCTGGCGGTGGCAAGTCGTTGATTCAACAATACGATCGTGCCCACCAACAACAAACAGGCTACCCCTTTGGCATCTATGGTACAAAGTTTGGCCACAAGCATGTCAAAGAAATGCATCAGCACTCAGGGCTATCTTCGCCACCATTGTTTGTGCCTGCTGTGGGAGATTTTGAGCAGGGAATGTTAGTGCAAGTGCCCCTGCCCCTCTGGACTCTAGCGCAGCCGCCTACGGGTGAGGCGATCCACCGCGCGATCGCAGATTACTACGCCGGGGAGGATTTTGTGCAGGTTGCTCCTTTTCGGGATACCTCTATGTTACGAGATGGCACATTTCTAGATGCCACCGCGATGAATGGCACAAACAGGGTGCAAGTGTTTGTATTTGCTAATGACGACACCCATGAAGCTTTGCTAGTCGCTCGTCTCGACAATCTGGGTAAAGGAGCCTCTGGGGCAGCCATTCAGAATATGAACATTATGCTGGGCTTGTCTGAAGCACTGGGATTAGAGCGATGAGATGGATGAGTTAAATCAATTCTTTCAAGTGCTATTCAAACCTCCAACTTCTCAAGCAAGGTTCACTCAATATTTGGAGCCTCAATTTTGGAGCCTCAATTTTGAAGCCTCACCCCAGACATCGCAGATCTAGTTTGCACCCATGAATCGTTCTAATTGCCTAACTGCGCTAGATTGAGGAAGCCCGATCGCTGAGCTATTGATTTATGCATCGTCTTGCCACACTTCCGGGAGGTTGGAACCCGTCAGCAGAGGGAGTGATTTTTGTGGAACAGGAACCCGCAGAAATTGTCTTCATCACGGCTGCTGACACAGACATTCAAACTCTAGCGGCGGCGGCAACTCAGCTACCAGATGGGTTTCCTTCTCTGCGCGTGGTTAACCTGCTGCAACTTCAACAACAATTGACGATCGACACCTACGCAGAAGATGTGCTGAGTCAAGCAAAGGTGATTGTTGTGCGTGTGATTGGGGGACGATCGTACTGGAATTATGGATTAGAAGTGGTTGAAGAAACAGCGCGGCAAACGGGCGCAACTTTGATTATTTTGCCAGGCGATGAGCGACCCGACCTCAATTTGACTAGCCATTCAACGGTTGCATTAGCAGAAGTCAATCAAGTTTGGCGCTATCTTTTAGAAGGTGGAGTCGATAACTATTGCAATCTGCTCAAATATATTTCAACTCACTTTTTGAATCAGGAATATTGCTTTTCTCAGCCAAAATCAGTCCCTCGAATTGGAATTTATAAATATCAAAAAAGAAAGAAAATATCAGAAGTTGGCATCCTGTTTTATCGTGCTCACTATCTAGCTGGAAATACAGCCGTCATTGATGCTTTGTGTGATGCATTAGCCGCCAAAAACTTAGTGCCAATTCCGATTTATGTGTCTTCACTCAAAGAACCGATCGTTCAGAAAGCACTATCAAATTATTGCCGCCAGGGAATCGATTTACTTTTGAATACGACGAGCTTCTCTTTGGCAAAATTGGAAGCAGAAACTCCTCAAGTAGAACTGTGGGAACACCTCAATGTGCCTGTGCTGCAAGTCATCTTAAGTGGGGGAACTCAAGAGCAGTGGTCATCAGGTTTTCAGGGTTTGTCACCCAAAGATATGGCCATGAATGTTGCCCTGCCAGAAGTCGATGGCAGAATCATTACTAGAGCCGTTTCGTTTAAGGCAGTGCAGACCCAAAACCCCCTTTTACAGTCGGATGTTGTCACCTATGAACCGATCGTATCGCGTATCGAATTTGTGGCCGAATTGGCAAAAAATTGGGTTCACTTACGAAAAACGACCCCTTGCGATCGTAAGGTTGCCCTCATTTTAGCCAACTACCCCAACCGAGATGGACGATTGGCTAATGGGGTTGGTTTAGATACCCCAAATAGCTGCATTGAAATTCTAAAAGCGCTCAAACTTGCTGGATATCACGTCGATCAAATTCCAGAAAATGATCAAGCCTTGATCACATTACTGACAACGGGCATCACGAACGATCCAGAAGGTTGGATGCTTAGAAATGTTCGCCAATCCTTGCCTTTGGCTGACTATCAATCCTATTTTGAGCAGTTGCCGATCGCCGTTCAATCTGGGGTGCAAAATCGTTGGGGTGATCCCAAAGAAGCGCTGCCAATTGCAGGAATTCGACTGGGTAATATCTTTGTGGGCGTGCAACCTGCACGGGGATACGATCGCGACCCTGCGCTCAATTATCATGCGCCCGATCTGGAGCCGACCCACCAATATTTTGCGTTCTACCACTGGGTGAGATCTTATTTTGGGGCAGATGCGATCGTCCATGTGGGCAAGCATGGCAATTTAGAATGGCTGCCTGGCAAGAATGTGGCTCTGTCTGAAAATTGTTACCCTGAAGCTGTGTTTGGGGCACTGCCTCACTTGTATCCTTTTATTGTCAACGATCCGGGGGAAGGATCTCAGGCAAAGCGCCGCGCTCAGGCTGTGATTTTAGATCACCTCACGCCCCCCATGACCCGCGCCGAACTCTATGGGAATTTGCACAAATTAGAGGGGCTAATTGATGAATATTATGAAGCGCAAACCCTCGACCCCTCTCGGTTAAAGCTGGTGCGCGATCGGCTCTCTGAGTTAATCTTGCAAGAAAACCTCCATCAAGATTTGGGCATTGAGGCCTCGCTGCTAGACGATTCGACTTTGGCGACATTTCTCAAAACCGCAGACGGCTACCTGTGCGAACTCAAAGAGGCGCAGATTCGAGATGGCTTACATATTTTTGGCCAATGTCCGCAGGGCAGACAACTCAGAGATCTGATCATTGCCATTGCTCGCAACCCCCATGCCGATCGTCAGGGGCTAACTCGCGCGATTGCCCACGACTGGCAGCTAGATCTCGATCCGCTCACGGCTGATTTGGGAGACGCGATCGATCTAAGAAGTCATTCTAAATTGGATCACTGTCGCATTGTTGGCGATGTAGTAGAAGTCATTGAAGAATATGCGTGTGAACTGATTACTCAAGTGATCACCGAAGGAGATCTTCCAGCAATCGGATCGGCAACCCGTCAAGAATTGATTTGGATTCACGATCGTCTACTGCCAGCGTTGCAAAAAACCGACCAGGAGATCCTCAATTTGCTACGAGGATTGGATGGATATTACATTCCCAGTGGGGCATCGGGTGCGCCAACCCGTGGCAGACCAGAGGTTTTGCCAACAGGACGCAACTTTTACTCGGTAGATATTCGGGCCATTCCGACGGAAACCGCCTGGGAAATTGGCAGGAAAGCGGCTGAGGTCTTGGTCGAGCGCTATACCCAGGAAAATGGAGAATATCCCAAAACCCTCGGCCTGTCTGTTTGGGGTACGTCCACGATGCGAACGGGCGGCGATGACCTGGCAGAAGCCTTAGCCTTGCTGGGGGTCAGACCCGTTTGGGACGGCGTTTCGCGACGAGTCATTGACTTTGAAATTTTGCCGCTCTCGGTGCTGGGTCGCCCACGGGTGGATGTAACCCTGAGAATTTCGGGATTCTTTCGCGATGCGTTTCCCAATTTGATCGACTTATTTGACAGCGCAGTTACGGCGATCGCACAGTTAGAAGAAGCCGAAGATCAAAACCCCTTATCGGCTCAGGCAACGCAAGAAAGAATATATTGGGAATCGCAAGGACTCACTTTTGAAGCTGCCGAAGCACGATCGCAATACCGAATTTTTGGCTCTAAACCAGGCGCATATGGGGCAGGTCTACAAGGGCTGATCGAAGGACAAAACTGGACAACCGAAGCAGATTTAGCCCAGGCTTATATCAACTGGAGCGCCTACGCCTACACCCGCAAATCTGAAGGAGAACCCGCCCCCGAAGCTTTTAGTCAACGGTTAAGTCAGATGCAGATTGTCCTACAAAATCAGGACAACCGAGAACACGATTTATTAGATTCCGACGACTACTATCAATTTCAAGGAGGCCTGACGGCGGCGGTACGATCGCTCTCTGGCAAGTCGCCACAGCCCTATTTTGGCGACAATTCTCGCCCAGAGCAGCCCAAGGTTCGCCAACTTGCAGAAGAAATTACCCGCGTTTACCGCTCTAGAGTCGTCAACCCCAAATGGATTGCTGGCGCGATGCGACACGGCTACAAGGGTGCATTTGAAATGGCCGCCACCCTGGATTATTTATTTGCCTACGATGCCACCACAAACTGTGTACAAGACTTTATGTATCAAGGCGTGGCCGATGCTTATCTATTCGATCGCTCGGTGCAAGACTTCCTGCAACAGAACAATCCCTGGGCGATCCGAGATATGGCAGAACGGCTCCTAGAAGCACGTCAGCGAGGGTTGTGGGCAGATGTGGCAGAAGAGACGATCGATCAGTTACGGGCGCTCGCGTTGGAGGCAGAAGGCACGATCGAGGGTCAAAATTACACCCCCCCGCCTTAAAAACCTGTAGAGTAGCAGCGAGAAATAGCAGTGAGGATATTTCGCCCGTAAACAAAACGATTTCGACTCCGCTCAATGCTCAAAACTTCCCCTAGAGGAGGGTTGAGCAAAGTCGAAACCCGGCCTCTGGCTTGCTTTAATTTCACCCCACTACTTATAGTGTTGGTCAGAAAGCTTGTGGCAAAAAATAGTCAGTGAAACGTTGCTTTGGGTAAGCTTTCTGACGCGCCTTTACCGCACTAGATGCGGCTACGGCTATACCAGTCTTTGCGAGTCAATCAGAATACTTTGCTGAACCTTCTATGGCATTGTGTCAAACCCTTCACAAGGCAGGCCATTCGGTACAGCCTTCGATCTATTGTTACAATAAGTGATATTTTTTTGCAATCTCTGCAATATTCTGCATGAATGCCTTAAACTTTATACCTAGCAGATTGAACCCGCATTTTTAAGCAAATTCCCCTCAAAACTCACCTTTTGGGATGGTAACTTGTACGATCGCTTCTCTAACTTGATGCGCCGACTCAAAGTAAGCTCCCATTCCACCTTCACACCCTGATTCTGTGTGTCATTAAAACGACACTTCTTGATTAGGCAGCCCTATGGGTTAACATGCGATCGCGGGTTAGACAGCCTAAGCTACTTTTATACCCTATGTTCCTTAGAATTTGTTGGATGATTGGTCTTACTACTGATATTTGAATTTGTTCCTATCAAGTGTTGAAGTTCATATAGTTTTAAGAAGCGCTTTTTGGCGTTTTGTGATTTCCGCTCATCATTAGGAATGGTATCTATCCATGATCCCGATCAAACACACGGCTAGTATCCAGGTAGGAATGCCCGGTAAAGGGCCACAAATCAACTTTGCGACAGCCATACAGGTTGAGGCTTATCAAAAAATTGAGTTTGTCTTGCCGACAAGTCAACCCATCACCAAAAAAGTCACCCTGGAGGCAAACGCATCTTTTTTGCTGATCAAGTCTGACCTGAGTGATGAGGAAAATGCTGTCAAGCCTAAGCTGACGTTGACAGCAGTGAACCTGAAAGAGATTGATTTAGAAATGCCTCAACTGTATTTAGGTGAAAGCTTGCTTAAATCACTTTTGAGCACATCGGCAGCAACCCTTGAATTTAAACTAACTCCCGCAGATGCTGCCACGATCGAGGCTGCCCAAAAAGCCAAAAAACCGATACTCGACACCGTAAAAGTTGAGATCCTAGTCGGTGGACTCGCCCCAACTTCGTGACCTTGAGAACTCAATAAATCTGAGAACTCGCCCCATCAACCACTCACTTGACAATACGGCTCTACTCATTGCTAGAAGAGGAAGTTATATGCCCGTTACTCCCACCTATCCCGGCGTTTACATTGAGGAAATTCCTAGTGGTGTTCGGACGATTACCGGAGTTGCAACCGCGATCGCAACCTTCATCGGCCAGACCCTCAAAGGAGATGTGAATACCCCCGTCCGCATTCAAAGCTACGCCGAATATGAACGGCACTTTGGAGGTCTGTGGGTTAAAAGCCCCCTGTCTTACATGGTGCAGCAATACTTTCTCAATGGTGGTAGCGATGCGATCGTGATTCGCGTCACCGGAGAGAATGCAGCACCTGGTACGGCTGGTGTGTCTGGAGTTAGTCTGGCAGCCAAGAATCCAGGAACTTGGAGTAACGGACTGGTGGCTTCTATTAGTGCGGTTGATCCCAGCGTTGCCAACGGAGATAGTTCTCTGTTTAATTTGATTCTGAGCCGCAAAGTTGAGCCATCGCCGATTCAAAGAGCATTAGGACATGCCCCTGATCCGATCGATTTAGAAGTCTTTCGCAATGTCTCAACCGATGTAAGCTCGCCTCGATATGTAAAAAAGGTGGTGGATCAACAATCTGCATTGGCCACAGTCTTAACTGTGCCTACCAGCCCACCTGAGCCAACTATGAGTCCGATCGACTTCATCGGTGGCATTGATGGCAACACCCCGACCTATAGCGACTATTTGGGTAATGCGGACGATCAGACGGGTTTGTATGCCCTAGAGCAAGCTGATTTGTTTAACTTACTCTGCATTCCGCCCCGCAACTTAGAGGAAGCGGTTGCTGATAGCGAGGAGGGGCTAAACCTGTTGCGTAATGCCCTGGCCTATTGTGAAGAACGACGAGCCATGTTATTGGTTGATCCCCCGACCACTTGGCGCAAGCCCAAGCCGGATGCTCAAAATGGGGTAGATAGCTTGGGCTTGCGGAGCCAGAATGCGGTGATCTACTTCCCACGAGTCAAGCTGCCCGACCCCAGCCGCGAGTTTCGCCTCGAAGAGTTTCCTCCCTCTGGGATCATGGCAGGAATCTACGCCCGTACCGATGTTCAGCGAGGCGTTTGGAAAGCACCCGCAGGGATCGATGCAGTGCTATCGGGCGTGAGTCAGCTTTCTTACAACATGACCGATAAGGAAAATGGGATTTTGAACCCCCTTGGCGTAAACTGTCTGCGAACCTTTCCGGTGTATGGCAACATTGCCTGGGGTGCAAGAACGCTCAAAGGGGCAGATGCTTTAGCTTCGGAATGGAAATATGTGCCAGTGCGTCGTCTGGCATTGTTTCTCGAAGAAAGCCTCTATCGGGGAACTAAATGGGTTGTGTTTGAGCCAAATGATGAACCCCTCTGGTCGCAGATTCGCCTGAACATTGGGGCGTTTATGAACAATCTATTTCGGCAAGGGGCTTTCCAGGGCAGTTCTCCGACGGAGGCTTACTTTGTCAAATGTGATAAAGAAACCACCACTCAGAATGATATTGATCTAGGAATTGTCAACATTGTGGTGGGCTATGCACCCTTGAAGCCCGCAGAGTTCGTCATTCTCAAGTTTCAACAAATTGCTGGCAAGATTGCAACCTAGAAACCTGTGGTGTATTGATAGTCCAATTGATATATCAAGGTTGAGGGTAGGGCCATTTTCCAGCAGGGTTTTATTGGCTGATCCCTTTAGGTTCACGATCGTCCCTTAGTTTGACAAATTCAACCTGTTCATTAAAAAGCATCATCGGAGGAATGAATGGCACAGTTTTCAGCCAATGCCGAGCGCTTTGATCCCTACAAGAACTTTAAGTTTCGGGTCAAGGTGAATGGTCAGTATGTTGCGGGGGTCAGCAAGGTGGGTGGTTTGAAGCGATCGACTGAGGTGATCAGTCATCGAGAGGGCGGCGATGCTAGTTCTCAACGTCACTCACCCGGACAGAGTAAGTACGATCCCATCACACTAGAACGCGGTGTCACCCACGATACAACCTTTGAAGATTGGGCGAATCGCGTTTGGAACTATCGCAATGCCCAGGCAGCGCCAGATAGCCGTACTAAAGAAATGGGCTTAAAGAACTTTCGCCAAGACATCATTATTGATGTGTTTAATGAGGCAGGTCAGAAGGCAATTTCCTATAAGGTCTATCGTTGCTGGGTTTCGGAGTATCAGGCATTACCTGAACTGGATGCGGGGGGCAATGCGATCGCGATTCAAAGCATTCAACTACAAAACGAAGGCTGGGAACGTGATACGGCGGTGAATGAGCCGACCGAGGAGGAAATTAAACCCTAATTCTGAGAGGTGATCATGCGATCGTTATCGGCTCAACAGATTGTTCGGGTTTGGGAGATTGGGCAAGGGCAGCATTTTCTCGATCGTGCTTTGACGTTGTTGACTGTGGCCTGCCCAGAGCAGTCGGCGACGGCTCTCGCGTCTTTGAGTGTTGGGCAGCGAGATGCCTACTTGCTGCGATTGCGAGAACTGACATTTGGCGACAAATTTACCAGTGTTGCGCCTTGCCCCCACTGCGGCGAACGGCTGGAATCGAATCTGAATGTTTCTGACTTTCGGATCGTCGATTTGCAGCCGCCACCACCCCTAGAACAGTCGCCAGAATATCAGTGTCGAATTGCTGAATTTGAGTTGCGTTTTCGGTTGCCAAATAGCTGGGATCTGGCGGCGATCGTAGGTCAACGAAATGTAATGCAGGCAAAGTCACTGTTAGAGCAGAGATGTCTGCTAGAGGCTAGTTTGAACGGACGATCGCTCACCTATGATCAGCTTCCTGTTGAGGTCATTCAACAACTCGGTATGCAACTGACAGAGTGTGATCCTCAGGCAGAAATTTTATTGAATTTTAAGTGTCCTGCTTGTGAACATACCTGGAATCTGTTGTTTGATATTGTGACGTTTTTTTGGACGGAACTCACTGCCCAAGCAAAACGGTTGGTGCGCGAAGTTCATATGTTGGCTCGGTTCTATGGATGGCGCGAAGCTGATATTTTAGCGATGACGACCGCACGGCGACAGTTATATCTAAGTTTGTGTACTTAATTGAATTTGGCAATATGGATTTGAGATGCTGAACCTGAAGATCTAAAGTTTGTGTACTTGTGTTTGGTAAGCTGATGGCGAACTATTTTTTGGGACTCACACAGCGCACGTTGGGGTTGTCAGAAACGCTGCATCCGGCGATCGCTTCGATGTTTGAGCCGGGCATGGCTTTGATGGAAGATTATGCTGTAGAGCAGCAGATTGATCCTGACTCTGAATCTTTACTAGAGCCAACTTCATTCTCAACGCTTGACACAACCCAATCACGCAGCAATCCACGCGACGATCCAAGCTACGATCGCACACAGGCGACCCGTCTGCGATCGCCCTCAGCCGTCACACCGCCGACACCTTCTCCTTTCAATGAGATAGCTTTCAATGAGATAGATATTGCAAAATTGCAGTCTACTCAGACTATTACACCTCTTTCCTATGAAGCCGATCGTCTAACGATCGCTCAACCAACTGCTCCTTCGACTATTCAATTAGCACAAAGAAGGGTTCAATCGATCGTTGAACCCATAATTTCTGGATCTATACAAACAACGATCCAATCAACTGCTCCTTCAACTGTTCAGTTAGCACAATCGATTGTTCAGCGAAAAGCGACTTCTGGCGAGTCTCAACTGAGTGAATTCTATCAAACGATTCACCCCCTCCAATCTGAGGATGCTACGGTGTATCTGCATTCTCGTTCAACGAGCCAAATGAGCGGCGAAGCGTTCTCTCATTCCCAAGTTTGGCAGAATTCTTTTGCTCCAAGTTCCCCAGATTTATCAGGAAGACGGGACATGAGAAAAAATATTTATATATCAAGTCTTGCTCCTAATTTTCAGCGAGAAATAGCAATAAATTCTAATAAAAATCAATCAATAGATTCTGATATTTTGCCAGGGTCGATCGCTCCTTCTGAGACGAATTTTCCCATTCAGCGCTTTGTAGATCAAAGCCAGAGCCAATCAGTAGATCTTTTACATGAATCAAAAATCAGCGCTCAGCCTCTTGCTCCTAAACTTGGGAGGCTTAACTCGATCGCGATTCAACCGCTCCCATTTGCATCAACACAGATTTTTGAGCGCAGCAAATCACAGGATAGCCCCTCTTATCGATCGCGCAAATTAGAATTGCCAATTGCTAAAAAAACGTTCTACCCTGGAGAGATCATCCCTCCAAAGCATAATGATTTCAGGGAAAGCTTAGCGACAAGTCTTCCAAATTTTCAAGCGGATATCTCTTTAGTAAGTCGTGATTTTACATCTCCTACTACAATTCCTGAAATTGCTATAAGTCAACAAAAGATGAGGACTTCAACACTTGATGAATCGGTGTCGCTCAATCGTAGAATGAATGCCCGATCGCTTCAGATTCCAAATTTTTCTGACCCATCCCAAATCTCACAGAATGAGAATGTTGAAGCTCGATCGCTGAACCTGCAATTTATTGATAGCGATCGTCCACCCGGTTTGATGGGAAAGGGTGAAAGCGCTACAAATTTAGCGCCAAAAACTTTGCAAAAACGACCCATTCACCCCACTGAAATGAGTCAATTTAGCGATCTTTCTGAGATTCAGACCTGGTTGACTGACAAAACTCAGAAGACTCTCACTTCAACCCCTCTCCCAGAGCGGGAGAGAGGCTTTGAACCCAATGTTACTTTTCTGACTTCCCCTCTGCCACAAGGGGAGAAAGGATTGAGGGATGAGGGGACAAGGTTGTATCAGTCAACCAGGATTCAGACAGGCAATTTAGTGACTTCTACAAGCCGTGGACAACTGCTACGATCGCAGTCACCAGGTACATTGGGTAATCGTCGCTCTGTGAATGAACCGTTCTTTGAAGTAGATTCTACGATCGCAGGTTCAGCGTTGCCCTTGGTGTTATCTGATGTAAGTGTTGAACCGATCTCTCTGCCATTGCCCCTTGTGTCGTCAGAGAAGGTTACTACTCGTCAGAATGCAAGTATTCAGCAGTTGCGATCGCATTCTCCTAACTCGATCGATCAACGACAACAGCCTGTGTTTTCGCCACCCGATCGTCAGGCTGCTGCTCAATTGAATGAATTAGACAAACCCATTAATTTGTCTCACGCTCCTTCTAATTTGGCTCACGCTGTTTCAGACTCAGCCAACTTATTCATTAATTCTACTTCTGAGTCAACGCTTGCTCTAAACAAGCTTAATGTACAGCCCACGCAAATACAATTGCCTCTCAGCTTACCAACATCACAGTCTGAAGGGGTTCAATTCATCACGCTTGTGCCACCTCACGATCGGGCACTATCTCCAGAGCTTCACCCGAAGTTACAGCGATCTGATTTTGTGGTCGATCGCTCTATATTGGATTCTACTGATCGTCCTATATTAAGGAACTTGCAAAGTAGTAACCTGCCGACGGATCGGGCTTCAACTACGCTCAGCCCTCAACCAACTAGTGGATTGAGCACGGTCGAAACCCAGGGACAAGGGCAGCAAGGGATTTTACTGCCCCGCAAGCCCCTAGGTTCTGTTGATCGCTTGCCCCCTGAATTGATTGTCGATCGCTCTGTAGTGAATGCTATCGATCGCTCTGCATCTGACTTTGTGGTCGATCGTCCTGTAACTAATGCTATTGATCGTTTGATATCTAATTCTGTTGATCGGTTGCCCTCTGAGTTGATTGTCGATCGTCCTGTAGTTAATTTTGTTGATCGTCCTGTAGTTAATTTTGTTGATCGTCCTGTAGTTAACTCTGTTGATCGGTTGCCCTCTGAGTTGATTGTCGATCGCTCTATCTTGGATTCTGTTGATCTTTCTATATCTAATTCTGTTGCTAACCGTCAAAATACATTCGATCGACCTGTTATCGTTTCTCAGTCTAGTATTTTAGGATTGCCTGCCCCCGACGAAGTGGCTCCTCCTGCAACTCAGCCCCCCAAATTGCCCACTCAATTGCCCACTCAACCGCCCCCCACGCGCACCAATAGCGATCGTGCTCAACCGCCCACCCCTCCAGGCTTACGAGCGATCGCTCGCCTACGCCCCTCCCTACCACTTAACGACTACTTAAACCGTCGCCAGGGAGGGCAGAAATGAGCAACTCTCTCGCGATCGCAGCCACCACTACAACACTGCGATCGCTGCTATTTCAAGGAACACGCGACGAATTGGGAAGCGGCAGCGTTACCACACGACCCTTAGACAAAGCACGAGGCAGCAACGACGGCAACCAAATTAATTTGTTTTTATATCACACTGCCGAAAGTAGCGCATGGCGCAACATGGACATGCCGCAACAAAGCAAAGCCGGGGAAACTAGCCCGTTTCCATTAGCATTAGAACTTTATTATTTGGTGACAGCATACGGCGAAAACGATAACGACATTCAGAGCCATCGACTTCTCGGCCAGGCAATGAGCGTATTGCACGATCGTGCTGTGCTAAATTCAGCAGACATCGAACTGGCAACGCGCCCCAACGAAATTGATAGCCCCCTTTTTAGTAGCGATTTACATCGGCAGATAGAACGAATTCGCATCGCTCTATTGAAACTTTCGTTTGATGAAATGTCTCAAATTTGGCGACCGTTTCAAGCTCAATATCGAATTTCGGCGGCTTATCAAGCGTCGATCGTGCTGATCGAAAGCGGCTTACCCGTAAAAACGCCCTTACCTGTGCTGCGTCGCGGTAGCGAAGATCGAGGCGCGATCGCCGTTGCCGAATTGCCGCCTTCACTGCTAGAAATCGCCCTAGCAAATCGTAAACCGAGCGCCGAATTGGGAGATACCCTCGTGATTCGCGGCGATCGCTTGAATGGTGAAAACATGACTGTTCGCTTTCGCAGCGTCTTGTCGGATAGTGAAATTGAACTGGTTCCCGATCTCGATCTCACCGCCAACGAAATTCGAGTTTCACTACCCGATGCCTCAGATGCCACCCCCTGGATCAGTGGTATTTACACCGTTGCAGTAAAAGTGCGGCGAGCCAATCTCAACTGGACGACGAACGATTTACCATTGGCACTCGCTCCCACAGTCACGAATATAGAGCCATCCACTGCACCCAGAGGCGACTTTACCCTCACCTTAACGTGCGCTCCTGCGGTGCGATCGACCCAGCGCGTCACCTTGTTGTGGGGCGATCGTGAGATTCTGGCAGATTCTATGACACCCTTGAGTTTTCGCATTACCAACGCTCAGCCAGGGGAGTATGTCATTCGGTTGCGGGTCGATCGCGTCGATAGCATTCCGGTCAACTTTGCCGAGCGTCCGCTTCAGTTTGCAAGCAACCAAAAAGTGAGGATTCTATGACTCACACCTGGCACGAAGCTAACTCCCGCTATTTATCGATCGCAATTCACTGGTTGCGTCTGCGGCTCTTGCGCCTGACTCCAGATTCAACTATCACCGAAGATGAAATTGTACAGGCAGAAGCGGTAATGTTAGATGCAGCCGCGATCGATCCGCCTCCGGCTCTGATGACATTAAGTTCGGTGTTGGGATTGACTGAATTTGAGCAATCAATTCTGTTGCTGTGTGCAGCGATGGAACTCGATACCCAAATTGCCAGCTTCTGTGCCAAAGTCCAAGACGATCCTCAGCGAATCTACCCAACCTATGCTTTAGCATTAGCACTGTTTGATCATCCCGTCTGGGATGTGGTGTCTCCAGAACGACCTTTGCGATCGTGGCGATTGATTGAAATTCATCAATCGGGAGTACAACCGCTCACGGTTAGCCCGATCAAAGCCGATGAACGCATTGTTAACTATCTCAAAGGCTTAAACTATTTAGACGATCGCTTAAATTCCCTTTTATCTCCGCTCTCGGTTGTAACTGAAGATCAGTCTTTAGTCCCTGCTCTGGCTCCTTCTCAGCAGCAAGTTGTAGATGCGATCGTTGATCAATTGCAAACCGTGACTCATTGGGATCATTTGCCGATGATTCAACTGTTAGGTCGCGATCGACCCAGCAAACACGCGATCGCAACCTCAGTTGCAGAACAACTGGGAATGCCATTGTATGGGATGCGAGTAGAACTGTTGCCTACTCATGCCTCTGAGTTAGAAACCCTAATTCGCCTATGGCAGCGAGAAATGCAATTGTTTCCAGTGGCACTGTATCTCGATGGGCAAGCGATCGAGGGTGGCAATTCCAATAGTCTAGCGGCGACACTGCGTACCTTTTTGGACAGTACGCAAGGCTTGTTTTTCTTAGATCTGCGAGAGCAAAGCGCGTCGTTTGATCAGCCAACCCTATCTTTTGAGGTAGCCAAGCCAATGCCGATCGAGCAGTGGCAAGTTTGGCAGCAAGTCTTGGGTCGATCGCAGAATGCAGCCTGGTTAGCGGGTCAATTTAACTTGAATTTGACAGAAATTCAACAAGCTGCAAATACAACAAATCTTGAACACCATTCTGCTCCCGATCGTTTATGGGAGGCTTGTCTGGTGCGAACCCGTCCGCGTCTAGATGCCCTGGCACAACGACTTGATACCAAAGCAACCTGGGATGACCTTGTATTGCCGAAGGCAGAAGCAAGTTGCTGCATCAAATTGTGGCTCAGGTGCGGCATCGTAGCACTGTATATGACGAATGGGGGATTTCGCGATCGCATGAATCGAGGCTTAGGAATCACGGCGCTATTTGCAGGGGAAAGCGGCACGGGCAAAACCATGGCCGCAGAGGTAATTGCCAACGACCTGCGGCTAAACTTATATCGAATTGATCTCTCATCCGTGGTCAGCAAGTATATCGGTGAAACGGAGAAGAATCTTCGCAAACTCTTTGATGCCGCAGAAGATGGCGGAGCGATTTTGTTTTTTGATGAAGCAGACGCATTGTTTGGCAAGCGTAGTGAGGTGAAAGATAGCCACGATCGCTATGCCAACATTGAGATCAATTATTTACTCCAACGCATCGAAGCCTACCGAGGTTTAGCAATCTTGGCAACGAACTTAAAGGGATCGCTCGATTCAGCATTTCTCAGGCGATTGCGATTTATCATCAATTTCCCGTTTCCATCGTTGGTCGATCGCCAGCGTTTGTGGGAGAAAGTGTTTCCGCCCCAAGTCCCCAAGGCAGACGATTTAGACTTTGCCTGGCTAGCGCGATTGTCGTTGACGGGAGGCAGTATCATCAATATTGCCCTGAATGCAGCGTTTGAGGCGGCCACCCGTGAGGAGAGACAGATTACAATGCCATTAGTATTGGCAGCAGCCCGAACGGAATTTCGGAAGCTCGATCGACCCATTAACGAAGCTGACTTTGTTTGGAACGCATTAACCAGAATTCCATCATGAATCAAATCAATTCTTTCAGCAATTCCATTCGACTGAGACAGCCCATTGCTCAATTGATGATCTACGGAGACTGATCTAATGATGCATCAGCATATCGCTCAACTCAAGGGTAAATCTCAGCTAGTACGCTCTAAAGACAGCGAGAAAATTTTCCAACATCTTGCAATCTATTCAGCAACCCATCAAGCAATGTTACCTGAGATGACTCAGACAAACAAAAAAAACAGCTTATGGCGACATGAGAGATTCCCATACTCAGGGCTGTGGCTGTCTAACTTGTACGCCGCTTAATACTAGCCAGTTTTTAACGCAAGCCCCTGAATCGAAGACTGTCTACCAGCCCACGATGAATGTTTTGCAGCGTGCAGCAGAAACTGACTCAGACGGCGAAGAGGAAACGATCGCAAAAAGAGTAAGAAATCAGAATGTGGCAACTCGATCACAACAAACAGGATACAGCTTACGAAGCGGAAACGCATCAGGTGGTAGAAACCTGCACTATCGACCCTATACTACACGGAAGGAGCGCGGCATCTGGGATGAAAAATCTAGACCAGCAGGCTATCTTGACGGAACTAAGAGAAGAGTTTTGACCAACACTTCGAGTAAAATGGCGAAGGGAGACCTAGTCTATGAATGTGCTGGTTGCAAGCAGTATTTTAGCGAAACAGATATCACCCTAGATCACCATCAAGATTGGAAAACTTGGATTTTCGGGAACGCTGAACCAAACGGTGATGGCAAAATTAGCTCGGCTGCTGCAAAAGAAGCTTACAGTGATACTAGCAACTTAGTCGCAATGTGCCAGCCTTGTAACTCCAAGAAAAATGGACCTCGCGATAAATACGATTAAAAACAATTATCCGTAGTGATTGATATGTATATCGACTTGGGTGCTGAAAAGATCATTGCAGGAAAACCTGTAATTAATTTACGAGCGTTCTTCGATCGGGTGGATGAGCAGGCGGGATATGAGGTGGTGATGGACTACAGTCGTGATCCAGTGCCGTCTCTGTCGGAGCGATCAACCATTTGGATGCAGGGTTTATTGCAGGATAAAGGGCTAAGGAGGATCAGGGAATGACGACTTTTGAAAGTCTGTTTAACCGCGAGAAGCCACATGCAACCAAGGAAGGAACCCAGAGAAGAAGCCCCCTTCAGCACACGGCAATCTATCAAGCATCCCATAGGAAGGAAGCAGAAGGTATCAATCTTCAGCGAGAAGGGAACGAGTCCCAGTTTTACCAACAAAATTTTAGCCAGGTTCCCCTCCTGAAAGCTGCTCAACCAGCATCGAAAGGACTCAAGCAAACTAATGCAAACGCTTTATTCAATAAGGCGGGCAGTGCCTACCCAACTGTTACTGCTTTGGCAACTTATGCGGAGAATGAATTGACACTACACAGGCCAGTCATTCAGCGAGCAGCAACGGGTGGCAGAGGTAGAGGTCGGGGTGGCGGCGGTACAGGCACTGCAACTCAAGTGACAGAGAAAGTCATAGCAAGCCACACAGGAGTGACACTGCAACAGTTGCCACTGTCTGGCCCAGAGAAAGTAGCTCAATGTACTGGATATATGAATAATACCTATACGGCAGCAGGTGGTTCGGTCAGCTTTGGTGGAAAAAGCCGAGCAGTATACGACATCACTGGTAGTCGGTGGGGCTATATTGATACCTCTCATGGGGAAATTGAAGCCTTTCCTGCTGAACAAACTAGTGGTACAACAACTCACATTATTCCGCTTAGATTTGATTATGATGAAGTGGAGAAAACGCTCAGGGCAATTAAGACAACGATATATAGGGTTACGAACGTGACAACGCTAGCTGCTGTTGCTGTAAGTGGGAAAAAGGCACACACCTATACAATGATTTAGCCTAGAACCGAGGCGGGGCTAAGTTGTAGCCACAGTGCTAAGTGAGGTTATCTTATGCTTTCACACTGATCTCGCAACTCAGTACGATCGCGGCTCTCGTAGTGTGCGTTAAAGATCGCATAATATCTACCCAATCTCAAACCAGCACTTATCTTCGTGTGGGATGCAATGACAACTACAACGGCACAACCCATCACCCTAGAGGAGTTTCTGAAGCGACCAGAAACGAGACCTGCTAGTGAATATATTGATGGTGAAATTATTCAGAAACCGATGCCAAAGGGAAGACATAGCCGACTGCAAGGTAAACTGTGCGCCACTGTCAATCAGGTTGCCGAACCGCAAGAACTTGCCTATGCCTTTCCCGAATTGCGCTGCACCTTTGGCGGACGATCGATTGTCCCCGATGTTGCAGTCTTCCTCTGGAAGCACATTCCATTTCTGCCCGAAAGTGAAGTGCCAGATAATTTTGAACTTGCACCAGACTGGGCGATCGAGATTTTATCTCCCGATCAGAAAGCCAACAAGGTCATTGGCAATCTGCTTCATTGCTTGAGTCATGGCAGCCGTCTCGGATGGTTTCTTGATCCAGACGATCGCAGCATTTTGATCTTTTTACCTGATCAACCACCTGTGTTAATTCAAGGAGATCAGCTTTTACCCGTTTTGCCTGACATTGCCTTGCCTCTGACCGCCGATCAGGTTTTTGGTTGGCTGAAAATGGGTCATTCAAATCAGCTTGATCCGACTGAGTAATTTCAATGTAAAGTGCTAATTCTAGCCATCTTTTAAACGAGATTAGCCGCAATGCCACAACGATCGCACCTCCCCCAACCCCAGCAAACAGATAAAAACGATCGCACCCCTTTCTCACATACTGCCATCGCGACCAACGGGGGAAAAACCATTCCTGCACCGATGCGAACCCAAATGGAAAGTGCCTTCAACACTAGCTTTGCAGATGTCAAGGTTCATGAAGGCAATCATGTTGGTTCGGTGGGCGCGATCGCATACACTCAGGGCAACCATATCCATTTTGCTCCCGGTCGGTTCAATCCTGAAACTCGTTCAGGTCAAGCACTCATCGGACACGAACTCGCCCATGTTGTTCAGCAACGGCAAGGCAGAGTTAAGCCCACCACTCAAGTTAACGGTTTGCCTGTTAACGATCGGTCAGATCTAGAACAAGAAGCAGATACCCTGGGACAAAAAGCAGCGCAAATGAAAATTCCTGCGCCGCTTCAGAAACAGGATAAACCTGCAAGCTATCAAATTACCTCGCCCAAAGCTGGCGAAAATGGCTATCAAGAAATTACTGCCGTCGATCAGACCAACCACTCGATCGGAACAGTGAGTATTAAAGGCTCATCCGATCGCTCTCAAATCCAAATCGCCAATCTCTGGGTTGATCCCGCTCACCGTCAACAGGGAATTTCTAAGTCGCTGATTGCTGCTGCAAACGATGAAGGGAAAAAGAGCGGCTATAAGAAAGCGCAATTGGGCGTTGATCCCGAAGCTCCTGGAATGAGTTCTGCAACGCTACAAAGTATCTATGCACGACAAGGATTTAAACGATCGGGTAACGTTAAACCTGGACAACCCTTAATGGAAACAGAACTGTAACTTTAACTTTTATTTTGGAGCGATCGCTATGCTAAACAACACCTTTTCTCTTCTCATCCTCATCCCCTTCATCTTGGGGTTTATTACCTATGAGATTCGCACTCTTCTTCATCCAACTTCAACTGCTCCCGATCCCGTAACCGTCAAAATTTCTCCCGAAGCGATGCAACAACTTCGGAGAAGGGCTATCTTGATCCCAATACTGGAAAACTCAAAGATACGATCGTCGGACTGTTGAACTTAGAAGAAGCAAAAAGTTAATCTTGCATTTCTGACTTTGTGCATTTTGCTACTTCTTACTTGCATCTCTAGCAATCGCAGAAGTGTTACTGTTCTGTGCTGGCTCCAGTTGCTTAAGCTCTGACATAGATGGCAACTTGAACTCGACTCCTAGCTGAGTCTTGAGTTGTGATTGTGCCCAATTCCACGCAGGGGCAAGCGATCGCAGCATCACGTCACCGCCGCTAGACAGAATTTTTGGCACAGTCGGCTGCTCGGTTTCGAGCCAAGCTCGCAGCGATCGCCCACTCTGAAAACTCACTGCCCAGACCCAAATCGCAGCCGTTACCCCAAAGAGAAACAACAACACTGCTAACTGTGCAGCTTGCTTGAGCAGTTGCCAGGTTTTGGCGATCGCAAACCGATAGGTCGCGATCGTTTCCGCGTTCGATAAGGTGTACCAAAAATTCCACGCAGCGGCCTTAATGGGATTCATGCAACTCTCCACAAAATCGATTCTCCCAACATACGTAGAAGAATTTGCACCCTTATCATCTAATAACCGTCTCAAGTAGCAGCATGTTTGAGAAAAAACATTACAAAACTCCAAAAAATGATTGCTTTAGGTCTATCTTGATGAGTGTTCAGAGAAAATCATTGTTTCAGTCAGTCAACTTGAACTTTACAGCTTGAATTTTAGGGATCTCTGGGTCGCGATCGATACGTCCTTGTCTCACCTAAAACCTCTGTTCCGCAAACTAACCCTCAGCCGCTATTGTGGCGGCTGAAATTACAAACTGCTCTATGTCAACTTTTCCTGGCTCGCCCCGCTTGATCAAAGGTGCGATCGTAACCCTGCTCGCCCCCAACTACAACCAAATCGACAGCACGATCGCCTTTCAATATAATCCCGATAGCCTGAGTCGAACCCTCAGCGCTGAAGCATCCAAAGAAACCGATGGAGCGCCCTCTAACGAAATTTTGCTGCTTACCCGTGCCCCCCACGAAAGCATCAACCTCAAAGTGGTAATCGATGCGATCGATCAACTCGAAAAAGGCGATCAAACCGCGATCGAACTTGGCATCTATCCACAGCTTTCTGCATTAGAAGTGTTGCTCTATCCCAAAAGTTCTGTGGTGAAAGCGTCTAACCAGCGTACCTCCCAGGGTGCTCTAGAAATTAGCCCGTTAGCCGCTCCGGTGACATTGCTGATTTGGGGCGACAAGCGAGTGCTGCCGGTGCGGTTAGTTAGCTTTACGGTGAATGAGGAATATCACGACATTCGCCTCAATCCGATTCGGGCCGAAGTCACCCTGAGTTTGCGAGTGTTGACCTATAGTGATGTCCCCTGGGAAGAACAACGGGCCAAACTATTTTTTGCCCATCAAGTTAGTAAAGAAAGAATGGCAGCAAAGGCCAATATTTCTAATGTTCGGGAGATCACAGGCGTGAATGTTGCAGGACGCTTGCGAGGTTGAGGACTATGTTTGAACCAATCAGCCGCTACGCTCAACTAGAGACCGCGCAAATGACCCTGCCCGATGGTCGAATTGTGGCTTACAAACGACGGCGTTTTTACCCCAGGGTCGGCAGTTGCAACTGCTCACCGAAGTAACGGTCATTGACGGCGATCGTCTCGATTTGATCAGCGATCGCATCCTGGGAAATGCTCGACTATTCTGGCAAGTGTGCGATGCCAATGATGCCATGCAGCCGAGGGAGTTGACACGGGAGCCAAATCAAACCCTGCGAGTCCCCGTCCCGCATGTCTAAAGCAGAGGAGTTGAGAGATGCTAGAATTCAACCTTATTTTTCTCATTGGTACAAATACACCGCGTCTTGCTCCTACTGCCCTGACAGAGGCGATCGATAGTATTGTGGTGACCTATCGAGAAACGGGGCGATCGGGGTTTCAGATTGTCTTTCGAGTCGGACGGGCAAAACCTTCTGATGTCGAAGATGATCCTCTATTGCGCGGTTCTGAAGAACAACTGTTGGCTGCCTTTAATCGAGTCATCGTCACCTTGACGATCAACCACCAGCCGAAGGTGCTATTAGATGGGATCGTTACCTATCACGAATATGCACCCAGTTTAGAACTGGGAGAATCGATTTTGACCCTTACGGGTGAAGATGTCAGCGTCATGATGGACTTGGAGGAAAAGTCGATCGAGCATATAGAACTTGACGATCAAAGTATTGTGCAAACGCTGATTGCTAGCTACTCAAAGTATGGCCTAACCCCAAAGCTGACGGCTCCCCAGTGGGTCGAGCGCCCCTTAAAGACCGATCGTATTCCGGTGCAATTGGGGACTGATTTAGCCTACATTCAAGAACTTGCAAGCCGTCATGGATTTGTGTTTTACATTATACCGGGGCCCACCGTTGGGCAAAATACTGCCTATTGGGGGCCACCCAATCGCAAGGCATCGCCCAGCAAGCCGCTCACCTTTAATATGGGATCGTTTACCAACTTGGAGTCGATTAACTTTCAGTATGATGCTCTGGCTGCAATCAAGGTGATGGGGCAGGTGCAAGATCGCAAAACCAATGCAATTCAGCCTGTGTCTAATTTGAGTAGCTCACGATCGCTGTTGTCGAGTGAGCCAGCTTTGACGACTCAAGCTCACACGCGCACGGTGCAATTTCGCCAATCTGCGCGGCTCAGCAATCAGGCAACGGCCTATGGCCAAGCGATGGTCGATCGCGCGATCGCAGGGGTGGTGACAGCCCAAGGGGAATTAGATACCCTCACCTATGGCGGCTTACTTGAACATGGCGGGCTTGTCGATTTGAGGGGAGTCGGCTACACCTACGATGGTCGCTATGTGGTCAACGAAGTCACCCACGAAATTCGGCAAGGAGAATATAAACAACGCTTTGTCATGACACGAGAAGGCTTAGGAACAACGGTTTCTAGTGTGAGTGTGTAAGGAGAAATTCATGCCAGCATTCTTTGGTAAATATCGCGGTAAAGTTGCAGTGAACAAAGATCCCCAACATTTGGGACGAATTCAAGTCTCTGTTCCAGCTATTTTTGGGACAGGGCGACAAAGCTGGGCTATGCCTTGTACCCCATACGCAGGGAAAGATATTGGCTTCTTCACGATTCCGCCGGTGGGTAGTAATGTCTGGGTAGAGTTTGAAGGGGGCGATCCCGACTATCCGATCTGGGCGGGTTGCTTTTGGGGCGAAGATCAGTTGCCACAAGATGCCAGAGTAGAAGACCCTGACAAGGTTCAGGTGTTTAGAACGCCCTATGGCATTACCTTGACGCTCAGTAATCTGGGCGACAACAAGGGCGCGACACTGATTGTTGATAGCCCAACTGTGTCAAGAAAGTTAAAAATGATTTTTAATGCAGACGGCATCGAAATCAATAACAAAGATGAAACCACCATCAAAATCAAGGCAGATATTATTGAATTAAAAAATACGAGCCAACTCGACGATTACAATCTCGCAAAGCAATATAGAATCCAAGCAAACGAGCGTCAAAACTGACCTAACTGCAACCACGATCGACCTGATCTGTAACCCTGCCACTGTTAAACTTTCGGCATCAGCCGGAATTGAGTTAAACAACACCCCTGCAAATGCTAAATTCAACGCTAGTGGAATTGAACTAAGTGCAACCGCTCCTCAAATTAAGATGACTCCCGCTCAGATTGAGATCAGCAATGTTGCTTCTAATATCAAACTATTGCCGGTGGGGGTGAATGTGAACAATGGGGCGCTGGAGGTGATCTAGTGAATCGAGGAATGAGGGGTTGGCTGCACCATGTTGCGCCAGGTGGGTGAGTGTATAGATTAGATGATCGGTTTTGAGGGTGAGTGTTGGTTCTGATTTAGTCATGTTTGGGGGTTGGCGATCGATGCCTGGATTTCTACTTAATGTTGGGAGTACTGTGATGTGTGCCCACGGTGGGCAAGCAAAACCAACGATGCCTGTGCCACGGGTGCGGGCGATGGGTCTGCCTGTGACGGTGCAACCTCCGCCCTATGTGATTGCAGGTTGCCTGAATCCGCCGCCCCCTGGGGGTGTGGGGCCCTGTATCACGGGGGTATGGGTTCTGGCAGCGCTAAGGGTGCGGGCGATGGGGATGCCTGTATTGTTGCAAGATAGCCAGGGAATCTGTATGCCACCGGGCACACCGTTGACGGTCGTTCTCACTCAGATGCGCGTCAAGGGAATGTAGAAATGGACATTGCCTACCCCTTTCGCATCAATCAATATGGACGAACGGCAGACACGCCCTCAGACGAACATATTCGGAATTTGATTGAACAAGTGCTGTTTACAATTCCGGGGGAGCGAGTCAATCGTCCTACCTTTGGTAGTAATATTCGCCAAATCATTTTTGCGCCCAACAGTAGCGAATTGGTGACTGCGACACAGTTTCTCTTGCAGGGGGCACTAGAGCAGTGGTTGGGCAATGAAATTCAGGTGGAAGTGATTGAGGCGACGACGACGAGCAGCCTGAGTGAGGGAGATAGTGTGCAAGTGATTGTGCAATATGTCGTTCGTCAGACTCAGCAGCGTCAGGTTGTGCAGTTTACTCGCGAGGTTTGAGATGCCCACGCAGTTCGATCGTAACACTCAACGACAAACCGCCGTT
Source organism: Leptolyngbyaceae cyanobacterium CSU_1_3 (assembly GCA_012034655.1). Taxonomy (GTDB): domain Bacteria; phylum Cyanobacteriota; class Cyanobacteriia; order Leptolyngbyales; family Leptolyngbyaceae; genus JAAUOZ01. The sequence goes on from JAAUOZ010000025.1 coordinate 29,503, forward strand.
CGGGCTATCAAAGGAGCCAACGGACGATCGATTTTAAATGGCATTGACTATATAGAAGTTGCCGCCGATCTGCGAACGCTCAATTTATATTTTATTCATAACTTACCAGGGACGAATCAGCCTGTACCGTTTGGTGCTCCGGCGTTGAGTGCCGATAATATTTTGATTGAAGGAGGCACACGCATTCAATCGATTCAAGCTGAGTTTGCAGCCGCGATCGATAATCTCTTAACCGTGCGCGTCAACACTCCTGGAGATTTTTCGGTCTATACCCTACGCCTGGTGGATACGAATGATGCACACCAGCCTCCTGAAGGATTCGATTCTCAACTAGCCAGGGTTGAATTTGTTTTTAGAACCGAAGCACTGACGAATTTGAATCAGCAAGGCGATCGAGCCATTGCTACGGCTGCCCAAGCTCCACCGCCCATTGATTATCTGACTAAAGATTACGCCAGCTTTCGTCAATTGATGTTAAATCGTTTGGCGATTACAACACCCCAGTGGCAAGAGCGCAATCCGGCTGACTTAGGCATTATGTTAGTAGAATTGTTGGCTTATACGGCGGATCATCTCAGCTATTACCAGGATGCAGTGGCCACTGAGTCCTATTTGGGCACGGCGCGAAAGCGAGTTTCGGTGTGTCGTCATGCTCGACTTCTAGATTATTTTGTACATAACGGACGCAATGCCCGCACCTGGATCACGATCGCAATCGATGCAGATGCAGATGGAACTACGTTGTTAGGAGCCTCGATCGCCCTCAATCGTCCGGGAACCCAGTTTCTGACGCGCATCGGTAGCCAGTCTGATTTGTCGCCTATGGACTACGAAACAGTATTCAATTCGCGATCGCAATGCTTTGAAGCGATGCACGATCTCACTTTATATTCAGCACAGAATGAAATTGAAATTTATCCCTGGGGATCACAGCACTATTGTTTGCCCAAGGGTGCAACTCAGGCCACCTTAAAAGATACAGGTGGACAACTCCGCCAACAACTTCAACCGGGAATCGTCTTGATTTTTGAACAAGTGCGCGGCAGGCAAACCGGGAAGCTTGAGGATGCTGATCCGACTCGTCGCTATGCAGTCCGCCTCACTCGCGTTAGGGCCACTTTAGATCCCTTACAGCAAGAAGGCGCAATCACCCAAACTGAACCTGTGGCCAATCCGCAGAATTTAGTGACGATCGAATGGCATCGGGCAGATGCATTGCCTGCTGAGTTTTGGGTGACGCAGGCTAGCGACAGAAAGACAATTGAGAATATCAGTGTGGTGCGTGGCAATGTGATGTTAGCCGATCACGGTCGCACGTTGCTCCTAGAACCATTAGACGAGGTGACTGAATCTGCGAGATATTGTCCTCGACTTAAATATGAACCTTTAACTTATCAGGCTCCGTCAGGGTTTGGCGATGTAGAACTCGTGAGCGCAACTGAACTTTTGCAGCAGGTTCATTTACACAATTTGCAACCCAGTATTCAACTGCAAGAGGTGGAGAATGCCGATCGCCGTTGGCAGCCCCGCACAGATTTGTTGAGCAGCGATCGCTTTGCCCGTGATTTTGTGGTCGAGATGGAAGAAGATGGGCGCGCCTACCTGCGATTTGGTGACAATCAGTTAGGCAGACAGCCAACGCCTAAAACGCAATTTCAAGCGACCTATCGCGTGGGCAATGGCAGCGCAGGCAATGTCGGAGCCGAAGCGATCGTGCATCTTTATCCACCGCAACGGGGCATTCGAGCGGTTCGCAATCCCTTGCCAGCGAGGGGAGGGGCTGAACCAGAATCACTGGATCATGTCCGGTTTCAAGCGCCTCAAGCCTTTCGGGAGCGCCAGTGTGCGGTGACAGAAGCTGACTATGCTCAATTTGCTCAACGGTTTCCGGGAGTGCAAAGAGCCGTTGCAACTCGCCGTTGGACAGGGAGTTGGGAGACCATTTTTATTACCGTCGATCGCACAAACGGACAAGGGGTTGATGCCTCCTTTCGCCGCAATTTGTTGGCTTATTTAGAACAGTTTCGGTTAGCAGCCCATACCCTAGAGATTGATAATCCACGCTTTGTGCCCTTAGATCTGGCGTTGACGGTGCAGGTGAAGCCTGACTATTTTCGCCGCTCTGTGCAATTGCTATTGCAAGAAACCTTTAGCGATCGTGTGCAAACCAATGGTCAACTAGGGTTCTTTCATCCAGAGCTACAAACCTTTGCTCAACCGATTTATTTGAGTGAAATTGTGAAAACTGCTATGCAGGTTGCAGGTGTGTTGTCGGTGCAAGTGACGCGATTTCAACGATTGTGGCAACTGCCCCAGGGAGAATTAGAGACTGGAAAATTAGTATTCGATCGCTTAGAGATTCCTGTGCTTAGAAACGATCCGAGCGCTCCGGAGGGCGGCAGAATCGCATTTGATCTGAAAGGAGGATTAGCATATGAGTGATGCTATGAATGACTCTATCAATGCTCAGTCCTTGGTAATCTCGAACCCCCCCGGACTTGCAGCTTTAGCCTACCGAATCAGCGACTATCACACGACAAAACAAAGGCTGCTAGAGTCGCTCTATGTTCAACTCATTCCCGATGGGCCAACATTGGCCACCCTCAGGACCCGTGATGCAGATGATTTAACGATCGCGTTAATTGATGCTTGGTCAATGGTGATCGATGTATTGACGTTTTATCAAGAACGCATTGCTAATGAAGGCTATTGGCGTACTGCAACCGAGCGGCGATCGCTGCTTGAATTAGCCCGCACTATTGGCTGTGAATTAGACCCCGGTGTTGCTGCCAGCACCTATCTCAGCTTCTCTGTTGAAACAACTCCCACAGCCCCAAAAGTTGTCACCATTCCCCAGGGGGCTGCGATCGCCAGCATCCCTGGGGAAAATGAACAATCGCAAATCTTCGAGACTAGTGAGCCGCTGATTGCGCGAGTCGATTGGAATGCGCTCACACCACGCCTATCGCGATCGCAGGTGATTACACCGCAAACCCATCAACTCTACCTGCAAGGTATAAACTCTCAGTTGCAGATTGGCGATCGTGTTCTGCTCATTGATGAACCAGTGACGGGCGAACCGCTAGAGTATCAATATTTGCTGAAGTTAACGGCTGTTGATGTCATTCCCGAAATGCAGCAAACCCTCGTCACTTGGGAGTTTCAGCAATTAGGCATAAGGTCTCTGCGTGCTCCGCGTTTGTTTGCATTTCGCCAACGAGTTGCCTTGTTTGGCAATAGTGCCCCCAAGTGGGAGACGTTGCCGGATGAACTAAAGCGCAACTACAGTGCAATGCAAGGTGGCTGCTTTCGTCTATTGTTGTCTAACAATAGTGCATTAAATAATAGTGCATTAAATAATAGTGCATTAAACGACAATTCACATTGGGTTGCAGCCAACACCGGATTGCCAACCATTGATATTTGGTGTCTGTCTGCTTCAGAGAAAGCGCTCTTTGCGGGAACATCTAATCGGGGGATCTATCGTTCGCTCGATCTCGGTATTTCCTGGCAACCTTCGACGATCGGACTCTCGAACTTGGCGATTACTGCCCTGTATTATCACTCAGGCTCAGTGTTTGCGGGCAGTCCGGGGGGGCGGCGTGTTTCGATCCAAGGATGAAGGCGAAACCTGGACTGCGATCGGAACGGGTAGCATCCGCGTTCAATCTACGGCAACAGAACAGCTAGAAACCGTGAATACAGGTGTGCCAAATACGGTTGTGCGCGCACTGTTAATGTACACGGCAGATGTAGGATTAGGAACGGGAATGTTAGTGAGTGCGGAAGTAGTAAGGTTTGCAGAATCGAGCATTCAAGGCAATCAGACTCGATTTAGATCGGAACTCGTAGCAGGTGAAGAAATCACGATCGCAGGACAAACACGAACGATCACAGAAATTACCTCAGATACAGAACTAAAAGTTACACCTTCGATTGCTAATTTAAATAACCCAACTAGCTTTGCAATACCGCAGCGTCACTTTTTATTCATCGGTACAGACAATGGTGTCTATCGTTCCTTTGATCAAGGACAGAACTGGTATGCCCAAGGATTAGCAACGGCATCGGTTCGTGCTCTACTTCAGGTAGTTGTTCAGCAAAAAGCCACGGGAACCCTTCGCTCTGATTCACAGGAATTGACGAAAGTTAAAGGGGAAGGAACTCAATTTGTCGATCGATCTAATGTCGGTCAAGTAATTATAATTGAGCAAGAAATTGAATCGAAAATTTCTGGACAGCAACCCACTAAAATTCTTACTACTCATACGATTGTTGCCATCGAAGCGCAGGAGAATCAGCAAACTCTCACGATCGCTCCTGCCCTAGTCGCCACCCTAAAAAAACCAGAGTTTGATACGCTCACAATCTATCTCTACGCCGGGACTGATCAAGGTGTCTTTTGCTCAACCGATCATGGCGCTCATTGGCAACTCAAAAATCAGAACCTACCTCAAAATATTACTTGTCTTGCTGCCCTGACTCTCAATGGGGTAACGTCGCTCTTTGCTGGAACCAACGACGCAGGAGTGTATCGATCGCAAAATCAAGGCGATGCCTGGCAGCGTATTTGGAGTGCATCGACTCAAGAGATCACATCGCTAGTCGTGAGAGGAACGTCTTTGTTTGCTGGAACGATCGATAAGCTCGGCGGTAAAGTTTTTGTGTCGCATGATGCGGGCGATCGCTGGGAAGAAATTGATCCAGGGACGATCTCAACAGATGTTACATCGCTGACAGTTTTGCAAGACACCTTGTTTGCAGGAACACGATTTGCTGGATTTGCAGATGCAGATTGGCCGCGATCGGGGCAGCGTTTTGTGCCTGGAATCGTCCCCAATCTAAATTCTCGATTTGTTGATCTAGATGCTGTCTACCCGCAAATTTTGCCCCACAGTTGGCTCGTCTGCTTAAATCAAGAACAGTTTCAGCCCTTGCAGGTCGCGAGTGCAACCACTGCCCTGATGCGGGGATTTACATTGGAGTCGCAGGTGAGCCGCATTGCACTACAAACGCCTGCCACCTTCAACAATATCTATCCTCCTCAAACGACGATCGTGCTTGCCAATAGCGAACTGCTTGCACTTGCAGATCTACCCCTAGACTTAAACCACAGCGATCGTTCAGAGCCGTTTCAAGACCCGATCGGACACAATTCTGTCTATCTCAGTCAATTTGTGCAGGGGCTACAAGCGGGGCAAAAGCTGATTATTACTGGCAAGCATCCCCGTGTGCAAGTCAAACAAGTAGGCGGGTTGTTTCGGTGGCATCAGACTAGCAATCATTGGCAACATTACAATCAGGGTTTAACCAGTTTGGGCGTTTTGTCTCTGGCGGCTACGTCGCAGGGTCACTACTTTGTAGGCACAGAACAAGGACTGTTTCGATCGTCCAATCAGCAGCGCTGGGAGTTGATCGACATCGATCGCCAACCCCAAACAGGCATCCCTGCCAATCTCCCAGTTTCAGTGTTGCACACAGTTCCAGAACAACATTCCCTTCCAGAAACGCTGTTTGCAGGCACAGAAGCGGGTCTTTTGCGTTCTCGTGATCAGGGCAAAACCTGGCAAACGATCGCTGACTTCACTCCCGTTCGAGCGATCGTCCACAATGATGCAGGCACGCTATTTCTTGCTACCGAAACCAGTATTTTTCGGTCGAGCGATCAAGGTGAAACTTGGGTGGCTATCGATCGTGATTTGTTGGCCATTCAGGTGCAATCTTTGGCGGTCAATCGTTCGGGTTATCTGTTTGCAGGAACCATCAAGCATGGTATTTTTCGGTCTGCAAACGAGGGCGAAACCTGGGAAGAAGTGGGCTACTCTGGCAAGTCAGGAATCGGCGCGATCGCTAGCACAGATAAGATTGTGGTGGGCACTGGCACGCTGTTTAGTGAACAACTCAAGTCGGGCGATCTGCTAATTGCGATGGGGCAAACACGAAGAATCGTTGCACTTGATGCCAATTATCCCAACACAAGACTTTCGATCGAGTCCCCGTTTAGTCTGTCTGGCTTACCCGATGGTACTCCCTTTACCCTAAGCACCGGCCTCACAAACCTCAATGTCACGGCTCTAACAACCTACGATCGATTGGGGACAGGAATAATTTTTAGTGATGATGTAACCGTAAGAGGTAATAACACTGACTTTCTGCGAGAATTAAAAATTGGCGACGCAATTACTGCGAATGCTCAGACAAGAATCGTTGTTGATATTATTTCTAGCAATGCTTGCGTGATTGATGCTGTGTTTGATTCAAACATTGTGTCTCAACCTTTTACGATACCTATTGTTTTTGCGGGCACTGCTGGAGGTGGTGTCTTTCGATCGCAAAATAATGGCAACCGATGGCACGCTGTCAATCAAGGGCTAGAAACCTTTGGAATTACAAACTTAATTGCCTATGAACATCCGGGTGTTGGGCGTATTAACTTTTCTGAAACCACAATTACAATCACCCATCATTACGCTGAAACGATCAATATTCGTAAAGGATCGGCAATCACAATCGGTAATGAAACTAGAATCGCAACAACAGATCCCAATGATCGGGTATCTGAGGAGCAGATGATCACTAGAGAGTTGACGATCGATGCTGCATTTAGTACCGAGATTAGTACATCCGAACCTCAGACTGACACGACTCAAACCTCTTACACGATTCAAACTTTAGTAGCAGGAACTAACAATAGCGGGCTTTTCTACTCGCTCGATCAAGGCGAAACCTGGATCAACGATCGATCTGGCATCACAAACACAGCTATTCGAGCTATTCTGCCGCCTCGCACACCACAGACCGACTTTCTGATCGGGGGTGTAGGCGTTCTGCTTAGCCCAGACAAACGCTCTTACAGACTGCTAAGGCCCAACGACTCCCTACAGGTGCTAACTCGTCCTCGTTTCACGCCTCATGCCCTCGATTGGCATCTCCTCAACATCAACAAGTTTGCAGGCATTCTGACCACGACCCGTTCAGATCATTCTACTAATAGTTTTGCGAATAATCTTGATCTGCAACCCGCCGCCGCAGACGATGAATTTGTCAGTGAATTAGTCACTCTTCTTGCTCCTCCCACCGATCAACAAACACCGATTCTCGTTTTTCAGGAACCTCTGCAACACTGCTACGATCCTGCGACTGTCAGCATTTATGCGAATGTGGTCGCTGCAACGCATGGAGAAACGATCGCCGACAATATAGAGGTTTTAGGAAGTGGTGATGGCAACCTTGCAAACCAAAGTTTCTGGCTCAAAAAAACACCGCTCACTTATGTTTTGCGGTCTAGTTCTCAATTTAGTTCTCAATTTAGTTCTCAATTTAGTTCTCAATTTAGTTCTCAATTTAGTTCTCAATTTAGCTCTCGATTCAGCGTGGGCAGCACCAATACTTTAAGTGTCCGCGTCAATGACTTGTTATGGCACGAAGTTCCTGCTCTATATAACTTGAAGCCCGATGATCAAGTTTATAGTGTAAAAATCGACGATGATGGCACAACGAGTATTACGTTTGGAGATGGTATTAATGGATCTCGTTTGCCGAGTGGAATTGACAATGTAGTTGCAACATACCGTAGTGGAATCGGTTTAAGTGGCAATGTTGCGGCCGACAAACTAAGCTTACTAAAAATTCGACCGCTCGGCCTCCAGGGTGTAACAAATCCCCTACCTGCAAGTGGTGCAGCCAATCCTGAAACCCGCGATCGCATTCGAGAGCGGGGCCCCCTCACGATTCGCACCCTCGATCGCATTGTTTCTCTACAAGACTTTGAAGATTTCACCCGTACATTTCCTGGCATTGGCAAAGCCCAGGCGGTTGCTCTCTGGTCTGCCCAAACTCAAACCATTCATCTGACTATTGCAGGCAGTGAAGGGGCAAGCGTCCCAGGGGATTCTGCCCTCTACCAAAGCTTAGTGCAAGCGATCGAACAAGTGCGTGATCCCTATCAACCGCCGCCTATCATTGCTTCCTATGAACGCTTGGAGTTTCACCTAGAAGCCACTCTATTGATCGATTCGCGCTATCAACCTGACTTGGTACAAGCTGAAGTTGAAACCAAATTGCAACAGACGTTTGCCTTTGTCGATCGCCACTTTGGGCAAAACGTGACGGCAGCAGAAGCGATCTCGCTCATGCAATCAATCCCAGGGGTGATCGCAGTTGATTTAGATGCCCTCTATCGCGTGGATGCTCCCAAAACCTTAGAACAATGCCTGACTGCTGACCTCGCCGCGTGGAACCCTGATACATACTTTACTGCCGCCCAATTGCTTCTCTTGCACACCGCAACTCTTACGATCGTCCCCTTGCTATGAACCCACTTCTAGAGCGCTTCTACCAACTCCTACCTGGCATTTACAAAAGCTATGATGCAATCCAAGGTGAACCCCTGCGGGCGTTGCTTGCTTTACTAGAACGAGAATTGCAAATTCTAGAAGCGGATACCGATCAACTCTATGATGACTGGTTTATTGAAACCTGTGAGGATTGGGTGGTTCCCTATATTGGCGATCTGTTAGACGCGCAAACCCTTTATAGCCGCAGTTTACGCCAAGGGCAAGAGCGTCGAGCATTTGTGGCCAATACAATGGGCTATCGACGACGCAAAGGGACTGCGATCGTATTAGAACAACTAGCGATCGATATCAGTGGTTGGCACGGGCGAGCCGTAGAATCGCTCAATCTATTAGCCCGCTCTCCAGGGTTGACGACCGCCGTTGCGCCGATTCCGGTGACGGTCGATCTACGACAATCGCAACAACTAGAGCAATTTGGAACTCCCTTTGAAAGGGGAGCCTTTACCGCCGAGGTGCGTAACCGCAATGGAGGCAAATATACCCTCGCTAATGTGGGATTGTTTCTCTGGAGGTTGCAGAGTTACCCTCTAACACGAGTGACCGCTCGATCGATTGACCTGCCTTCTCAGCGCTGGCGAGGTCAATGTTATACCTTCAGCCCGTTAGGGATAGATGGCCCCCTGTTTAACCAGCCACAAACCAAAGCGATCGCAACAGAACCCACCCGTGCAATTCATGTGCCGGATCTGTTAAACCGATCGGCATTGTTGAATGAAATTCAACAGCGGCGGGCCACTAGAGGGCTGTCGGATGGGAAAGGCTATTTTGGGATGTTGCCTGTCTTGCAAATCTTTGTAGATGGACAAACCGATGCACTGTCGCCAGAACAGATTTGATTGCCAATCTAGCAGGCTGGGAAGCACCAGATTGGCAGTTGCCTGGTGCTCAAGCGGATGCAGCCTTGCCCAATGTGCGATATGAAGTGGCAGTTGATCCAGAGTTGGGGCGCTTTGTGATTTTGAATCGTCCGCTGCCGCAGAGGGTTGAAGTCAGCTATGCCTATGGCTTTGGAGGCGATATTGGCGGTGGCCCCTACAATCGTCTTTATAATCGCCCTCGATCGAAGGCTATGATTCCTTCGCCCAAATCAGTTCTCTGGACAGTTAAGCAACAGTCTTTGCAATCTGCGATCGAGCAATGGCACTACACGACAGAAACCTGGGAAGCTTGCCGAAATCACACTTACATTCCGTTGGCAAAATTACAGGTTCCAACGCTACCGTGGATTGATTTAGAACCTGAAGTGAGATCACACTTTCAGCCTGGCATTATCACCGGCTTAGAAGTTTTGGCCACACCAGGAGCTAGCGCGGTGATTGTTAATCGCGGCGAAGCGATCGATATTCAAGGGCGATTGATTTCTGTCGATCAGCCTGTGTCGATCTTGCTCGATCGCTACAAAAACCAAACTGTGATAGTGGCGGCTATCTATCACGCGCCCTCGTTAGAAGATGATTCGCCCACATTTCGCATTGAGGTCATTTCTGCAACTCTGGCGGCTGATCATTCCGATCGTATTTACATTCGTCTTTGTCTGATAGCAATTAATATTAACGGTCAGATTATTAGTCACTCTACTGCCCAACGAATGACGTTTCAACCAGGAATTGTCGCTGGATTGAATGTCAAGCTAAACAAAAAATTAGATAGATTTATAATCACTCAAGGATTGGCAGTCGATCAAAAAGGGCAACGCATTCGTTTACAAGCTGGTCATCAAATTTTACGCGATCCCGATCAAAATCAAATAATGGTGCTGGTGCTGTCTCGACGAATGGAATTAGGCAAGCTCGATCGAGAAGAACGGCGCGGTCAACAATGGCAATTGGATTGGGTTGCCGATTCAGATCTAGAACGCTATCCAGCAGAGATATTTCTACCTTTGACTCGTCTGCCAGCATCGCCCAAAAAGTCTGACGCTGCTGAAGTGCAGGATGGTTCAGCGTCCGATTCGATTCAGCTTCGCCCGACGTTTCGATCGGGCATCGTTTGGGGACTCAGCGTCATTGCCTATCCGGGGCAAAATCGTGCGATCGTCACCCCTGGCGTGGCAGTAGGTTTACGGGGTGAAACGATCTCTATTCCCGAAAATCGACGGCTGCGCTTGAGAGGGTTTCCTAACCAAACGGTGACGATTTATTTAGTTTATCAGACGAATGCAGGTGGGTCGATCGTTGCCTTATCTACCCCTCCCAACACCCCTGCTCTCAAACTGGCAACCCTCATCTTAGATCCACAAGGGCGAGTGCGTGAGTTGCCAGACTTAAGCAGGCGTATCCCTTTTACACCGGGAATTCTTCAGCCTCATACCAGTTTGACGGTGACAGCCCAATTGGATGCAAAACACCCGCAAGTTGCGATCGCCCCCGGAACAGCGATCGATGTGGAAGGACGATCGCTCACTCTCTCTACCCTGCAAACGTTTGACCTGAGCAATTACCGGGGGCAAACCTTGCTGCTATTTTTGGCTTATCAGGTTCGTCAGGGGTGGCAACTTGGTGTTGTAGTTGAAGAAGCAGAAGTTGGCAAAATTGAATTTCAAGATAGTGCGACCTATGGCATTCAAGACCTGTCGCTGACCATTCCCGCAGGTAAGCAATTATACATTATGGCGGGCGATGGCTGCCGCCCCCACATGCAAGGAAATTTGGCGATTCAGGGCAGTGGCGAACTGTGGATAGATGGATTGCTGATCGAAGGGCAAGTTAAAGTTTTGCCCGGAGAACTCAAGCGCCTCCGTCTGAGCCATTGCACCCTGGTTCCTCAAGGCGGTGGCTTCCTGGTTCAGGCGTTGCCTAGACAAGGGTTTGATCCTGAGTTAAATGAATGGTCGATGATTACATTAGTCATGTACTATGTTCATCTAATCTGGAAGTTAACGGCGATCAATCTCAATAGCCAACTCACACCCAGCCAAATGCTGACTCAGTTAATTCAAGTTGGCACGCAACGCATCCGATATCTGATTATGGATTTGTGGCAATCGTGTCACACTGGGCGATCGAGCAATGTCCCCTTGTTCTCTCCTTCTGCATCAACTGAGGACAATGATCAGCTATCCATTGAAATAGATCGCTGTATTTGTGGTTCGATTCAAATAGAGGCAACGATCGCGCAAATTAGCATTGACGACAGCATTGTAGATGCCCGCGATCGTGGGGCAATTGTTGCTCTGAGTAGCCATGTTGTTTGCAACAATACAACGATTTTGGGCAGCACTACGGTTCTTAGCATTGAGGCAACCAACACCCTGTTTACCGATCGGGTCGCTGTATGGCGGCAGCAAATTGGCCATCTACGCTTTTGCTATGCGCCCGATGAGTCTCAAACACCCTATCGCTATCGTTGCCAGCCCGATCAAGTCTTCGATCGCTTAGATCGACTGCCCGCAAAAGTCACTGCTTTGGCCAGCGATCGCACGGTGTTATTTGCGGGAACAGCGATCGGAGAAGTCTGGCGATCAGTTGACTCTGGCGACTCCTGGCAACCTCTGCAAAACGGATTGATCAATCTGCCTGTGCAAACAATTGCTATCAATCCTCACGATCGCCGTGTTTATGTCGGCACAACCGAAGGATATCTGTTTTCAATGCAGAATAATAGCGATCGCTGGGAACCGCTGATTCAACTTCATAGTGATGTGGTGACTCGTGATGTGGGGTTCAATACCACTGCGATCAATCAGATCGCCATCAAAGATGCACAGCTTTTTGTGGCAACATTAGGCGGTCGAATCTTTCGCTCTTCCGACTGGACAGCTTCCCCACGGGGGTTAGAACAAGCAATCTGGAACATTAACACAGTTGCAGTTCATCCTCAAACAGGCTGGATTTTCGCCGGAACCGCTGGAACAGGAATCTACTACTCACAAGACAATGGCGAAACTTGGCAAAAGCCGCCCAGCCTTAACTTAACCAATCAAATGATCACGGCTTTGGCCGTCGATCGTCATGGCAAAATCTTCGCAGGTACGACAGGCATCTTCACCAAAGATAGCGGTATTTTTTACTCAACCAATAATGGCGACAGTTGGACTTTTGTGCGGCTAGCCATTAATCAACGCAACATTACTGCGATCGTAATTCACCCCCTCAATGATGCTATTTTTGTCGGTACGGTGAATGGCGGATTGTTACGCTCTCAAGATGCTGGGCAAACCTGGCAAGCCCTCAGCAATCTCCCCCATCTCCATATCACCGCCCTTACCATCACCGAGGCAGACGCGATCGTGGCCGGAACCGCAGGCGGGGCAATATGGCGATCGACCGACCACGGCAACAACTGGACACCCATCAACAGTGACTTTAACAATGCTCAAGCAAAACTTCTCTTGCTCAATCAACTCCAACCCAGTTTTACTTCGACTCAATATGGCGACCCAGGCTATGCTCAACTCAGCCTCACCTGCGCGAATGAGATTTGTATTGGTGGTGAAGATAGTGCAGAAATGGGATGTTTTAATAGTCTGAAGCAACCACAGCGCAAAGCAAACCTACAAACCAGCCTAAAGGAGTATGTACGTTTTGGTTTAGAAGTCACTCTTTTTTACATCACATAACTTTACATCACATAACTTTATATTACACAAGAGGCGAGCATGAAAATAAAAGACCAGTGAATCGGGTTTCGACTCTGCTGAACCCTCGATGGTTATAAAGCTTGAGCAGAGTTGAAACCTGGCTGGTGGCACATGATTAACTTGCAGATTCCTAAGTATATTAACTAGTACATAGCGGGACAGCCTCGCAAAGCAGTTAATTTAGCCTGGTTCCGATGATGTATGGTTGAAATATTGGTGGCGAACCCTCGACCCCGTTTAGCAGACTAGATACCCCTAAAACATCATCGGGTCTGAACGCTTTTATCGTTGTTACCGGAGC
>JAAUOZ010000026.1 GCA_012034655.1 Leptolyngbyaceae cyanobacterium CSU_1_3
TGGGAGAGGGCTGGGGTGAGGGCAAGACAGCCTTGCAGTGGATGGAATGATTAGAGTTCTTCAGAAATAACAAAGGTACGCTGTATATGGCGCTAAAAATTAAATTTTCCGACTTTAAGACGCTTGAGGTAGTGTAGTTGCCTTATTCTTGAAGATGTCTATTGAATCCACGTTCCTAAGGTTTGCAGCCGAGACTCAAGTTTTGCGTAGAAGGTTTTGCATAGGATCTGCATAGAAGTTTCTGCATAGAGTCTGCATAGAGTCTGCATAGAGTCTGCATAGAGTCTGCATAGAGATTGTGGAAGAAGTTTCGCCCTCGCCCAAAAAGCACTTCATTTTCAAGGAGAATATTTAGTCTCATCCTTGGGGCGATTAATCCTCGTATCTCAGCCCTCCTCTCCATAAAAGTATCCCTGCAAATTTTCTGGCTCAAACCGTCTCAAAATGGTCGTTGCCTTGCGAGTTAGCCCATCTGACCCTTTGACGACTACCAAATATTTGCCAGCGTTGAGGCGATTTCGATAGGGCAACGCATCGCCCCCGCCGACAATTAACCCGACCCCACCGCCGATAAATACACTGCCCATAGCCCCGCCGATCGCCCCCAAAATTCCCCCGATCGCCTGGTTGCCAAACTCACCCGCCCACGGAAAGGTATCTAGTTTTGTAACCAAATTAAAGCCAAACCCCGCCGCAAACCCAAACGGAACTAGCCAAAGCGCCATCAGCTTAGATTGCTTGCGCGCCTGCTCGTTAGGATCGATCAGCCCATACTCATCGGCGCTTTTGTAGCCTCGACCTAAGATCGCCACACTCTCCATGGGCAAACCGTCTCTCTCTAGGGCCGAATAGGCTTCCTCTGCCTGAATGCGATCGCCCAATACCGCCACCAGATAATTCATATCTGTGAGTCTCCCGTCTTGATTTGGTCTATGGCCATCCTACCGAATCATCGATCGCTCACAACCGATGCCGCCCCAATCAGTAGAATTAGAATTTGACTCAGGACTATCAATATGTTGCCAAGGGAAGACCTGCTCAAGGGTGTCGAAAATCGAGAGTGTGTCGTGCGAGTGATTGATCAGGCAGAACAAGCCATCAAAACCTGGGAAGTCGTGCTAACTGATTTTTTGTCGCCTCCCGAACTCGCCGAAGTGCAGCAGGTTTTTGGGCGGCTGTCAGATGTGCAGATGGTTCCCTGGGGCGGCTACCCCCAAGCAGAACGGCAACGCCTCGCGATCGCTCGCTCAGAGTTGCCCCTCGACTGCTCGCAGGTTGAAGTGGTTCCCCTCAGCATCGCGGGCAACTTTTTGTTTGACCCTGCCACCCATCGCGACTTTTTGGGCGCGCTCTTGGGCACGGGCATTGTGCGCGAAAAAGTAGGCGACATCCTTGTTTTGGGAGAGCGAGGCGCGCAGGCGATCGTCGTGGCAGAGTTGGTTGATTTTTGCAGATGAGTCTCACCCAGGTGCGATCTGTACCCGTCAAGACGCAGCCTATCCCGATCGCCGAACTCAAGGTGCGAGAACCCAAAAAGAAAGAACTGACCACCGTAGAAGCCTCCATGCGGCTGGATGCGATCGCCTCGGCGGGGTTTGCCATGTCACGCAGCAAAATGGCAGAAATGATTTTGGGGGGCGATGTGCGCGTCAACTGGAAGGAAATCACCTCGACGAGTCACACCGTTAAACCAGGCGATCTGATTGCCATTCGAGGGAAGGGCCGCGTCGAAGTGGGCGAAATGATGGTCACAAAAAAGGATCGTTATCGAGTTCAACTGACGCGCTTTATCTAGGCAACCCTGCGTCAGTAAGCGAACATTCTCAGCCCGCCCAAAGTGTTGAGAATTTTTGACCATTCAATAGTTTTTTTCGGAAACCATATAAACTAACACTACGTACTCAGTAGACGCGGTTAGAGATCGAAATGATAGAACGCAATCAAGTTAAAGAATTTAAGAGCATTTGTTTGCGGGGCCTCTACTGAAATTAAGGGTACGGGTGTTTTTTCGACGATCGTTTGACTTGGGCTACTTGCACAAATCAAGTCAAAAGGAATACATTAATTTCCAATGTTTTCCGGATTTTCTACTGGGGTAGGGTTGATCCCAAAGAGTCGTGCGATCGGGTGTGTTGCTGAGTGTATCGGGTGGTGTTGGTTCAAATAACCGATGCTCTGAAAGTCTGGAGAGATCACCGTGAACAAAAATTTACTCAAACAGTGGTCAGGGCGAATTGGCTTGATGGCGCTGTTGGCTGTCTTTACGCTGCCGCTTGCCGTAGTGGTTCAGCAGTTGGTGGCTGAGATCAACATGGGAATGAGCCTGACCCAAAGGGAAAAAGAAGGGCTGGCATACAATCAAACATTGAGAAACCTTTTAGAAAACGTCATTCAACATCGAAAACTTGCAGATATTTATCTCACGGGCAACGCCGATGATGAGGAAGAATTATTAAAAACTGAACGGACGATCGAGACTAATATTCAACACGTTGAAATCGTCGAGCGCAAGCTCGGAATCACCCTTAAAACCAAAGAAAATTGGCAGAAAATTCGCTCCCAATGGCAACTGCTCAAATCAGAACTTCAGACCCTATCGGCTGAAAAAAGCTTTCTGAGCCACACCATTCTCGTCCAAAGCATCATCACCCAAATGATCCATGTGGGTGACACCTCTGAGATGATTCTTGACGCTGAACTCGACACCTATTATCTGATAGAAGCGCTGATCACCAAACTGCCGACGACGATCGAAGAAACAGCCCAGGCAGGAGAATTGGGTCGGCAAATCGTGGGACGAAAATCAATCACGCTGGCAGAAGAAGCCCAGATGACCGTTTTTCACCATTTGATCAGCACCCCAACCATGGCGATCGCCAGAAACACCCAGGTAATTTTTGACTACAAACCCAAACTCAAAGCAGCCCTACAAACCGAAGTTCAGGCGAGCCTCAACACGACCAACCATTTTCTGAAGCTGATCCAAAAAGACACCCTGGCTAAGGTTGCCTCTGAGCCAATCAACTATTCCGAAGCGGGTAAAATCGCGATCGCAAACCAATTCAAACTCTACGATGCTATCTTTCCAGCCATCGATCGTCTTCTGCAAGCTCGTCTCGATAACTATATTTGGCGCAAATATCGGGTGATTACCTTCACCTTCTTGGTGTTGCTGGTCGTCGTTGCCATTTACGTCGCTCTGGCGCGAAACTGGCAGCAGCGTAAGCGAGTCGAGCAGCGTCTGCGTGTGCAATATGGCATCACCAAGACCCTGGCAGAATCTGACACGCTGGATGAAGCCTCTGCAAAAATTTTGCAGGCGATTTGTGAAAGCTTGGATTGGGATATAGGCGAATTTTGGACGAGCGATCCTCATCATCAAGTCCTGCGATCGACCCAATGCTGGTATGGGCCCCGCCTCAACGTGCCAGAAGCGATTCAACGCCAACCGATAGTTCTCCCTGCGGGCAAGGGGCTAGCTGGGCGCGTATGGCGAGAAGCACGATCGATCTGGGTTGCAGATCTCAAAAAAGATCCAGATTTTGTCTTGAAGGACAACGACCCCAAAGCAAATCTACACAGCGTCTTTGGTTTCCCAATTTTAGAGGGAGAGCGTGTCATCGCTGCCATGTTTTTTTTCAGTCAAGACTTCCAATATCTCGACTCAGAAACGCTGCAAATGATGCTCACCGTTGGGACTCAAATTGGGCAGTTTATGCGACGCAAACAAGCCGAAATTGCAGTGCGTCATGCAGAAGAACAATATCGCAGCATTTTTGAGAATTCTACAGAAGGCATTTTTCAAACCACATTAGCAGGGCAATATCTCAGCGTTAACCCCGCACTGGTGAAGATTTATGGCTACGATTCGCCAGAAGATCTGCTCACCAAACTCTCCAGTATTGAGCAGCAACTCTATGTCGAACCCGATCGTCGCGCCGAATTTTTGAACCTGATTGAGCACCACGATCGCATCGCCAATTTTGAGTCACAGGTCTATCACAAAAATGGCAGCACGATTTGGATTTCTGAAAGCGCGGCAGCAGTGCGCGATCGCGATGGCAGCTTATTGTTCTATGTGGGCACGGTGCAAGATATCAGTGAGCAACGGCGCAGCGCTCAAAAGCTCTACCAGGCCCTCGATTTTGCCGAAACGGCGAGTCGTGCCAAGAGCCAATTTCTCGCCAATATGAGCCACGAATTACGCACACCGCTCAATGCAATCATCGGCTACAGCGAAATGCTCCAAGAAGATGCAGGAAGATTTGGGTTTTTCGCAGATTATCCCCGACCTCAGCAAGATTCGCGGTGCAGGAAAACACCTGCTCAACTTGATCAACGACATTCTTGATATCTCTAAAATCGAAGCAGGCAAAATGGATCTTTACCTGGAGGCTTTTGATGTGTCAATGCTGATTAGGGAGGTTGAGGCAACCGTGCAGCCGCTTGTCGAAGAGAAACGAAATCAACTTCAAGTGTTTTGTGCAGATAACTTGGGCATGATGCACGCAGATCTGACCAAAGTTCGTCAGATTTTACTCAATCTCTTAAGTAACGCTGCGAAGTTTACAGAAAACGGTACGATCACTCTGTCCGTCGAGCGCAGCGATCGCCCGGTCATCGTCAGCCAAGATCAGCCACTTCAAGCTGTAGGTATGCCTTCAAGTATTTCTCACAGCGCTCCTCCTAGTATTTCTCATAGTGTTTCTTCTAGCATTGTTTTTCACGTTTCTGATACTGGAATTGGCATCACCCCAGAACAGAGAAAAATTCTATTTCAGGCATTCACTCAAGCCGATGCTTCCACGACTCGTAAGTATGGTGGGACGGGGCTGGGGCTGGTGATCAGTCAGAGATTTTGCCAAATGATGGGGGGTGACATTTCCGTCACCAGCGCCCTGGGGCAAGGCTCAAAGTTTACGGTGCAGTTGCCGATCGCTGTGCCCCATCTCTCCTCTAGCTCAGAAACGCTTCTCCCGCCGCTCGAAAAGTCGCACAAAAAGCAGTTTACCGTTTTGGTGATTGATGACGACCCCTCAACCCAAGAACTGATGGTGCGCTATTTGCTCAAAGAAGGCCTGCAAGTCGAGACTGCCTCCACCGGAGAAGAAGGCATACAGCGAGCGATCGCGCTACGCCCTGACGCGATCACCCTAGACGTGCTGATGCCCACAATGGACGGCTGGGCGGTGCTGGCAGCCCTCAAGGCTGATCCTGATCTTGCTGACATTCCGGTGGTGGTGTTGACGATCGTTGACGACAAAAATCTTGGATTTGCCCTCGGTGCATCTGACTACCTGACCAAACCGATCGACTACAAACGACTGACCAAAATTCTCAGCAAATACCGCCCAGAAGTTCTAGAACCAGACAAAAATGGACGAGTTCTAATTGTCGAAGATGACGACACTACCCGCGATCTATTTCAGCGCACCCTTGCCAAAGAAGGCTGGCTCAGCAGTGTCGCTGACAATGGACGAGTCGCCCTAGAGTGCATTACTCACCAAAAACCTGATCTAATTTTGCTAGATCTAATGATGCCAGAAATGAATGGATTCGAGTTTATCAAGCAATTGCAGCAGGTTGCAGCCTGGCGATCGATTCCAGTCGTGGTGGTCACGGCGATGAGCCTCACTCCTCTTGATCGCTTACGCCTGAGTGGGTACGTCGAACAAATCCTCCAAAAAGGAGCCTACCGCCGCGATGAACTGCTCCAAGAAGTCAGAGATTTAGTGCTCACCAACTTCGACCTTGATCCCTAGTCCTCATCCTTGTTGAACCGATCTACAGTTTTCAGACACATGACGCATTTCCTATCTTGTTTGCTTTTTTATATCACTTTAAAAAATGAGTGCGATCGATCCTGTTGCTTAAACCAGGCTTCTAAGTAAGCAGGTTGAGCGGAGTCGAAACCCGACATCTGGTTGGCTTTAATTTCACCCCACTACTTTAGACCCTAAAATCGCCACTCTAAGACTCAAAATGCTATTAGCTATGCCCAAGATCCTTTTAGTTGAAGATAATGAAATCAATCGAGATATGCTGTCTCGTCGGCTGGCGCGGCGGGGGTTTGATGTCATCGTCGCGATCGACGGCGCACAAAGTATTACGATCGCCCAAACCGAACTTCCTGACCTGATTTTGATGGATATGAGCTTGCCCGTCTTAGACGGCTGGGAAGCCACTCGCCAGATCAAGTCTGCCCTGGCTACCCAAGATATTCCAGTGATTGCGTTGACAGCCCATGCAATGTCGGGCGATCGCGAAAAGTGTATAGATGCGGGGTGCGACGACTACGACACCAAACCCGTCGAGATGCCTCGACTGCTCGAAAAAATTCAGGGACTTTTGGGGTAGCAGCATGAAGCAGGGAAAAATCAACTATCTGACCCTCCGCAGAGGAACCTTGCTGATTATTGGCATTACTCTAGTAAGCCTAAACGCCGCCATCTATGGGGTAGCTTCTACGCTGCTATTAGGCGGTTCTATGCGAGCCGAAGAAAAAGATACGCGCCAGGCGATGAAAGGGGTATTAAATGTTTTTAACCAAAATATTGAGCAATTTAACCTCAACTTTGCCGATTGGTCTTCTTGGGATGATGCCTATCAATTTATTCAAGATGGCAACTCAGACTTTATTCAAACCAATCTAATCGAGCCGCAGTTGGCGATGCTGCAAGTCAACTTAATCTTATTTGTCGATCGCTCTGGCAAGACAGTCTTCAGCACAGGGTTTGATTTAGAGCAAGGGCGAAAAAAGCCGATCCCCCCCAGTTTTAAGCAGCACTTAAAACCGGATGGGCTGCTCTTGAAGCATAAGTCGATCAATAGCTCAGTGTCAGGGATTGTGATCTTGCCAGAAGGAGCGATGATCATTGCCTCCCGCCCGATCTCCACCAGTCAGCGTCAGGGAGAAATTCGAGGCAGTTTGATTGTGGGGCGCTATTTGCGCGAAGAAGAAGTCGATCGCCTGACCCAATCTTTGCAGGTTCCTTTGAAGGTGCATCCGCTCTTGAAGGGCAAAGTTCCGCCAGAGTTGATTAGTTCGTCTACGCGCAAGCTCGAACACGCAGATGCTTCGGGCTTCCTCGAAGGGGTGAGCGTGACAGTGCGCGCGCAGGATGAAAAACGATCGTCGGTTTGGCATTGCTGCAAGACATCTACGGCAAACCAGCAGTCATACTTCAGGCGCAAAATTCACGAGAAATCTATCAGCAGGGTAAAGACGCGATCCGATTTCTGAGTTTGCTGATTGTAATCGTCGGGTTTATATTTGGCGGTGTCACCTTGATCTTGCTAGAGAAGCTGATTCTCTCTCGGCTGTCGCAACTGAGTCAAGAAGTGAGCAGCATTGGAGAGAGTGGCGACCTATCTCTGCGGGTTTCGGCTCCTGGCAAAGATGAGCTTTCCCATCTGGGGTTTACCATCAACACGATGTTAGAAGCGTTAGAGCAATACGAACACAAACTTCAGCGATCGACGGACGAGATCAAGCAGGCTAAAGAAGTTGCAGAGCAAGCAAACTGGGCTAAGAGCCAATTTCTCGCTAACATGAGCCATGAATTACGCACACCGATGAATGCGATTATTGGCTATAGCGAAATGCTGCAAGAAGATGCGATCGAATTAGATCAACAAGAGTTTGTTTCAGACTTACAAAAAATTAACAACGCTGGCAGACACCTGTTGGGATTGATCAATGACATTCTAGATTTGTCTAAGATCGAAGCTGGAAAATGGATCTCTACCTGGAAAGTTTTGATATTCCCAGCCTGATTCGGGAGGTGGTTAGCACCATTGCACCATTGGTCAGTCGAAATGGTAATGTGCTGATCGTTGAGTGTGATCAGCAGTTGGGTTCGATGTGTGCCGACCTGACCAAGACACGCCAAAATTTATATAACTTACTGAGCAATGCTTGCAAGTTTACGGCCCAGGGAACGATTCGGTTGACGGTAAGCAGACAGGGGCAAAACTTGCCGCCAGGGTTGAAGTCAGAAGATGCCCCTCAAAGCTCAAAAAAGGCTCAATCTCTGATTATATTCCGCGTCTCTGACACCGGAATCGGCATGACCGCCGAGCAGATCAATCGCGTGTTTCAAGCGTTTACCCAAGCAGATGCTTCCACAACTCGTAAGTATGGCGGCACAGGCTTGGGGTTGGCGATCGCCCAACGGTTTTGCCTGATGATGGGCGGCATGATCACCGTTGAGAGCGAATTTGGTCAAGGTTCTACTTTTACAATGTCTATTCCTGCAAATGTAGAAGCCATCAAAAAATCATCCATTGCACTTACCTTAGAGAAAATACGATCGCTGTACTGACAAAAAAAGCTTGATACGTCGGCAGAGCTTCAGTCACTTCAGTGCTGATCGACTTCGCTCAGGGCGCAACCGTGAGCGGGTTGAGCAGAGTCGAAACCAGCAGGTACATTCTTTTGTAGAAATCGCCTAAGTTAAGACAAATAAGTTAAGACAATAAGTTAAGACAAATAAGTTAAGACAAATATTTATCTAAAAATGGCAAAATGCCCTCAGCGAGTTCTATTGGATATTCTTCGTGCAATCCGAGAGAGCCTGGCATACGATGAACCTGAACCCCTGAAAAGTGAGCCAATACTTCAACTTCAGCACGAGACTTAGGCGGCATGTTGTCTCCAATTACCATCATCACTGGCATGGGCAATGACTGAAATAAGTTAAACCACGCCTCTCGCTTTTTCACCGCATCTAATGCACCCGTGACAAAAGCAGCCGAAGAAAATCGGGCATTTTGACCCTTTGTCGTCTGCCATTTTTGCTCTATCAGATCTCGTGTAATATTTTTGGCATCTGCAAAAACATGCCGACCATACATAAATCTCAGAAATCCACGGGTCGTGTTCAAGAAATAGAGTGTTTGCCCAAGCACAGGAGTATTGATTAGAAGCTGTAAAGCTCGATAGCAACGGCGGTGCTCTCCCATCGCAGTCGGCAAAGGGCCGCGCCAAGTTGGGGAAACCAATACAACCCACCGCCACGGTGGAGATGAGCTTCGGTATGCTTTGGCTGCCATCTCCATCACGTATCCAGCGGAGTGCCCTGCGGCAACCACCACGATCGGCTCCGAAAAAACCGTCTGCACAAAGTTGCGGAGAAAAGATTCGTAGAGGGCGGGGGTGCAGTCGATCGCCAACCGCGAAGAGTCGCCAAACCCGACCCAATCGAGGGCAAAAACCTGATATTTCTGCGCTAGCCGTTCAGCTAGCCCCCGCATTTCTGCGCGACTGGAAACGCTACTCAGGGCAGGTAACAGTAAAATCGGCTTGCCCTCGCCCAGCACCTCGTAGGTAGCCGTGATTGATTTCTCCTTCCAACTCCAGTTGTGCTGCTTGACGCTGCCGCCAATTCTGGTTTCTGGAGCCGCGATCGCATCGGTGGAATGGTTGACCATCACAGTTTTCTTCATCCTCAAAGCGCTCAAACAACGGATATTTCCCTCAACCACGATACGATGTTCTCTCCTGTTTGCAAATGTGCAGGCAATAGCAAATCGGATGGCTGCGAAGAGACGGGTCTCAAAAAACACTCGCAAAAAAATAGTAGTCCGTAGGGGAAACTACGAACTACTGATGATAACCTACTAGCAATAAACGACTAATAGAGGGGCGAGTTTAAAGGAGCGAGTTTAGAGGGGCGCGTTCTATTTGACAATACTGCTTTGACGGCGACGACGCAGGACGATGCCCGCAGCCCCCAGACCCAAGAGAGACAGACCCACCGAAGGCTCAGGAACTTTCAAGGCTCTGATGTTGTCTTCACCGATGTCGATCGCAAAGACTGTATCGTTAAAGTCACGATCGGAGTTCTCGTTTTTGCCATCGGATGCATTCTTTTGTCCATAGAGATCCTCAAAGCCCAGCAACAAGTAGCGATTGTTAACTGCATAAGCAACGACGTGCTGAAGACCATCTTCGTTCATGGCAGTTTGGGTTCCAAAGACATTCGCGCCTGCTCCTCGATTTAGACCATCAGCGCGCAGAGAGAAGTCGAGTTGAGAGCCTCCCAAAATTTGACCCATGCTGACACCATCTCCCATTTTCAGTGCGTTGCCGCCCCAGCCTCCAACGCAGCCAGTTCCTTCACAGGAGATATCTTTGAAAAGAAGCGCACTCGTATTGGTTGCACCCTTGGATGTGAAGGCGAGTTGGTTGCGGTAGCCAGCCCCTTCGTTGATGAAAAATGCGGAAACGTTATAGTCATACTTCAGCTTCAGCTTGGTGGGGTCGAGCTTGAACTGTTTGCTTTTGGCAAGTACGATTCCTTCTGCTTGGACGAAGGGCTGGAAGGGCGCATCGTTGAACCCAGTTTGAGCTTTGTTGAGAACTGTAGGCTGGACACTATCCCAAACAGCATCGCTAGGGGAAAGAGCAGCCGCCGTTGCGGAGGAAGCTTGAGAAATGACTCCGGTGATAGCAGCAGTAGCGGCGAGAAGACCTGCGAAGAATTTGTTATTCATGTGAGCGGTGTAGATAATGAAGTGCAGCTTTGAGAGAGAACAGCCGATTCGAGGAGATGCTTCCGAATACGATGCGTAACTTCTAATACTTCTAACAGTGTCTTCTAGCTAACGTCATTAGTTTCTTATTCTCTTGGTTGATTCTTTATTCAAGGCTTTATGCATAGGGGTTTCACGGATTTTATCTCCTGTGAGCAGGCTAAAAATAGAGGAGATTCGGGCTTTAAAGTTAGTCAATTAGGTGAGGAATTCACTAGCAAATTTAAGTAATAATACATACTTAAATTTAATACTTTATACTTAGAATTCCTATATCTACTGAGTTTAGCTGATGGGCTTCTCTCGATCGAGCGATTCCAATCCAAATCTGAAGGATGCCGACTTGGGCAAAGCCTATCCTTCGTCTCCGCAGCAACACTGAAAACACCGATCGACACCTGCTAGATCACAACCCTGGAAACAGCAAAATCCAGCGATCGGCGGTTTCTCACTTCTTCGGGAGGCGAAACATGCGAGCACTTCCATAGCGAGGGGAACGTTTGACGACATATTTACGGGCAAATTGCGGAATGTCGCCGCGATGCCCCATCACAATCACCGCATCCCCTGCTTGAAGCACCAACGACTGACAGGGTGAGTCAGGGTTGTGCCGTCTGCTTTGCGAAGCGCAACAATAATAAAAGTGCCTTTGCCACGAACTTCAATATCTTCGATCGTCGCCCCCACCATTGGAGAGCCGTGGGCGATCGCCAGTTCATCGACCTGCACATCAACTTGGGCGAGTAGCTCATTGAGACTGCTCCGCCCATCATCTTGATTGAGAAAATCTAGGGTCGCAGGGTGAGTAATCATGTGAGACATTCGCAACGCGCTGATGGTCGCTGGGAGAACCACTTGATCGGCTCCTGCCAGTCTGAGTTTTTTCTCAGTAGAAGGAAGCTCGCCACGGGAAAGAATCATCAGTTTGGGGTTGAGTTCGCGGGCTGTCAGGGTAATGAAGACATTGGCAGCATCGTCGGGTAAAACCGTTGCCAAAACTTTGGCGCGATCGATGCCCGCAGTGTGCAAAATGGTCTCATCGGTTGCGTTGCCAACGCGCACCAAATAGTTGTGCGCTTCGGCTCTAGCAATGCGCTCTGGATTGTTATCGATCACGACAAACGGGATTTCTGCATCTAGCAGCTTACGCGCCAAGATTTGCCCCATGCGACCAAACCCACAAATGATCACATGTTGGCTTAGGGTTTCAATGGTTCGGGTCATTCGTCTCGCTCCTAATGCTTTGTTGATTTCGCCTTCAGTGATCATTTGAATAAAACCGCCGACCATATAGACTACTGAGGATGTCCCGGCACAAATGACTAGGATAGTAAAGATTTTTTTGTAGGGGGTGTCGAGTGGGTTGACTTCCCCAAACCCAACCCCAAAGACGGTAATTACGACCATGTAGATCGAGTCTAAAATTGACCAACCGACACTGACGTAACCCAAAACCGCGAGGATAAAAGTAGCAGCAAAAAAGATTGCTCCCATGAGAATGCGTCTGAGAGAAACTTGCATAAGCGATCGCCACAATTTAACGTCAGGTGTAACGGCTCAGGTGTCTCAGGGTCAATGTTTTATAGAGAACCCGTGCTGTTTATATTCATACGCTTTTTTTTCAGCCTTGTATGTTGCTTGACGCTCTTTTTGGCGTTGAAATAGCAGAAAAGTAACTGAATCGGGATGATTGTCAAGGGGTGCGATTCGCAGCTATATGTAGATATATTTACAAATGTGCCTGACTTGTGGCAATTCATTAAGTCCTATTTTCAATTGCAATATTTCATTCATAAACTGAGGGTGCGCTTAGAAGAAAATTGTTTCGGACTCAATCTTATGGATGCTGCACCTGAAAACGAAACATTCAAGCCTACGGCGGCTCTTTATCGTTATCAAATTTTAGATAGTGACGCTGAAGCCTCTTTTGACGATTTGGCGCGATTGGCGGCTCAGGTTTGCAATGCTCCGATCGCGCTAATTAATTTCATCGATCATCAGCGACAGTGGCTCAAGTCAAAAATCGGCATAGAGGGAGCAGAGCTTCCGTTGGGAGTTGGGTTTTGCCTGGAGTGTGCTCAGCGTCGCGAGGTGTTGATGATCAGCAATGCGCTGGTCGATGAGCAGTGTGCAGCCAATCCCATTGTGGTGTCGCCGCCTTACGTGAGATCGTATCTAGGTGTACCGTTAATTGCGCCCGCAAAAGACCCCGCAAAAGACCCCGCAAAAGACCCCGCAAAAGACACTCTAGAACCCGCTAGGGATGGAGAAGTGATTGGAACCCTCTGTGTGGCTGATCTAGTTCCTCGCGAGTTTACCCAAGAACAAGTGGATGCTCTGAAAGCACTGGGGCAACAAGTGATGATACAGCTAGAGTTAAAGCGTCACCTGCGCGTTTTATCAGAAGCAAGCGCTGCCCAAAAACAAATAGAGGATGCCCTGCGAGAGAGTGAAGCGCGATTTCGGACGATGGCCAACAGTGCACCTGTGCTGCTGTGGGTTGCCGGAACGGATGCCCTTTGCACTTTTTTTAATCAGTCTTGGTTGGCGTTTACTGGGCGATCGCTAGAGCAAGAATTGGGTCATGGGTGGGCAGAAGGTGTGCATCCTGACGATTTGCAGGCGTGTATGGACACCTTTTTGTCAGCTTTTAACGATCGCCAAAGCTTCGAGATGGAATATCGACTCAGACGGGCAGATGGTGAATATCGCTGGCTTTTAGACAAGGGTGTGCCTCGGTTTACGCCGAGCGGCAGTTTTGTCGGTTATGTCGGTTCCTGCGTAGACATCACCGATCACAAGCACACGCAGGAAGAATTGATCCGGCAAAGCTTGAGTACTCGGTTGTTTTCGGAAACTACGCTCAAAATTCGGCGATCGCTGCAACTCGAAGAAGTGCTGAAAGTGACGGTGACAGAAATTCAAACACTATTGCAAGCCGATCGTGTGTTGATCTTTCGACTTTGGGAAACTAGGTTGGGCAGAGTTGTGCAAGAATCATTGGTTCCGGGCTATCCGACTGTGTTGGGTCGAGATATTGTCGATCATTGTTTTCAGCAAGGATATTGGATGCAATATCAACAGGGGCGAGTGAGCGCAATTGCCGATGTCAACACCGCTAACATTCAGCCCTGCCACCGAGAATTTTTGCAACAGTTTGAGGTGAGAGCCAATTTAGTCGTTCCCATTCTGTGTCGAGAAAAACTTTGGGGGCTACTCATCACTCACCAATGCAGCAATACTCGTCAGTGGAGTCAGTTTGAAACCAATTTGTTACAACAACTCGCCAACCAAATCGGCATTGCAATTTCGCAGGCACAATTGCTAGAACAAGAAATCAATCAACGGCAAGAACTCGCCCGATCGAACGCTGAGTTAGAACAGTTTGCCTATGTTGCCTCGCACGATCTGCAAGAACCACTCCGCATGGTGACAAGCTATCTGCAACTGTTAGAGAAACGCTACAAGAATCAGCTAGGCACAGATGCGGATGAATTCATTAATTATGCAGTCGATGGGGCAGCGCGAATGCAAACGCTGATCTGCGATCTACTCAGCTTGTCTCGTGTGAGCACCCGTGGTCAGCCGTTTGAGCAGATTGATAGCACGGTTGCGCTAGAGCGGGCGATCGCAAATTTGCAATGGGTGATTCGAGAAAACCAAGCAGTGATTACCTATGAAAAACTTCCTAAAGTGATGGCAGATGGCACGCAGCTAACGCAGGTTTTTCAGAATTTGATTGGCAACGCAATCAAGTTTCGCGGGGAAGCCACGCCGAGAATTTGGGTTGGGGTGGAGGGCGATCGCAGCAGTGAACCACCCACTAGCTTGGCGCAATCTACTGCTCAAGCCACACCTCAAAAGCCTCTTTCTTTAGGTCAGGCAACCCTGCACTTTTATGTGCGAGACAACGGCATTGGCATTGAGCCGCAGTATCATAAGCGCATTTTTATTATTTTTCAGCGGCTCCATTCTCGAATTCAATACCCTGGAACTGGGATTGGGTTGGCAATTTGTAAAAAGATCATTGAGCGACATGGGGGTGAAATATGGATTGAGTCACAGCTACAGCAAGGATCAACATTTCACTTTACCCTGCCCGATCACACAGGTACACCCCTATGATGACAACGACTCCCATTCAGGTTTTGCTAGTTGAAGACAACCCTGGAGATGCTCAGCTAACTCGTATTGCTCTGGCAGATGGCAAAATGCACATCAATTTGAGCACTGTTGAAGATGGGGTAGAGGCGATGGCGTTTCTGCGACAGCAGGGAAGCTATGCAGGTGCGCCCCATCCCGATCTGATTTTGCTCGATCTCAACCTGCCCAAAAAGATGGTCGAGAAGTTCTAGAGGAAGTAAAAGCCGATCAAATTCTCAAGCGCATTCCCATCGTAGTTCTAACAACTTCTCAAGCGGAAGGAGACATTCTTAAAGCTTATGATCTGTGTGCTAATTGTTATATTGCCAAGCCTGTAGACTTCGATCAGTTTATCAAAATTATTCAATCGATCGAAAACTTCTGGTTTACGATCGTTAAGCTGCCCCCGGAGTGAAAGTTTATGACGGAGTTTGCCATCAAAGTGCTACTGGTCGAAGATAACCCTGGGGATGTTCGGTTGCTGTTGGAAATCTTACAGGAAACCCCTCCCGATCAATTCACAGTGACGCAGGTTGATCATTTAGAGAAAGCAATTAATTTGCTAACCGCCGAAAGCTTTGATGTCATTCTTTTAGATCTGACACTGCCCGACAGTATGGGTTTAGATACCTTCCTCAAACTTTACCGTCGAGCTTCAGCCATTCCGATCGTGGTATTGACGGGGTTAGACGATGAAACACTGACGCTTCGGGCAATGCAGGAAGGAGCGCAGGATTATTTAGTCAAAGGGAAGGTGACAGGCGATCTGGTATCTCGATCGCTGCGATATGCGATCGAGCGACAACGAGCAGAGCATAAAATTCGCGAACAAGCAGCACTTTTAGACATCACAACCGATGCAATTTCGGTACGAGATCTACAACACAACATCGTATTTTGGAACCAAGGAGCAGAACGAGTTTTTGGGTGGCGAGCAGAAGAAGCGATCGGTCAAAATGCAGTTCAGCTACTCTATCGCAAATCTGAATTGCAATTAAAAGAAGCGATCAATGCAGTGATGGAACAGGGAAAATGGTTTGGTGAATTAAATAAAATCACAAAATCAGGGCAAGAAGTGATTGTTGAAAGCCGCTGGGCATTGGTAAGGGATGATGCAAAACGGCCCAAGTCAATTCTCACTGTAGACACAGATATTACAGAAAAAAAACAACTGGAAGCGCAATTCTTTCGAGCACAGCGCTTAGAAAGTATTGGAACACTGGCAAGTGGCATTGCCCACGACCTAAATAATATTTTGACCCCAATTTTGGCGGCCGCGCAACTGTTGCCGCTCAAATTAAAAAACCTGGACGATCGTAGCCAACTTCTATTGCAACTTCTAGAGACAAACGCCAAACGGGGTGCAGACTTAGTTAAACAAGTGTTGTCGTTTACCCGTGGTGTAGAAGGCAAACGGATGGTTTTGCAAACGAGACATCTGATTGCAGAAATTGAGAAAATTCTACAGGAAACGTTTCCAAAGTCTGTCACGATCTACTCTAATATCGCCAAAGATTTGTGGACCGTATCGGGCGACAGTACACAACTGCATCAGGTGTTGATGAATCTATGCGTGAATGCGCGAGACGCGATGCTTTCGGGTGGGTTGTTGACCCTTTCTGCCCAAAATCAATGGCTCAATGAAACCGATGTGCGGATGAATTTTGAAGCGCGAGTCGGCCCCTATATTGTGATTAGCGTGGCTGACACTGGGATGGGAATTCCGACGGCAAATTTAGAACGCATCTTTGAACCCTTTTTTACCACAAAAGACTTAGGCAAAGGCACAGGGTTGGGGCTGTCAACGGTCGTGGGAATTGTCAAGAGTCATGGGGGCTTTGTGACGGTGACGAGTCAGGAGGGAACTGGCACAGAATTTAAGGTATTTTGCCTGCGGTGATGGTAAGAGAGCCACAATCGCCCGATGAAAATGAGTTGCCCAAGGGTGCACACAGCCTAATTTTGGTGGTAGATGACGAAGCCCCCGTGCGAGAGAGCACGAGAATTTCACTTGAAAGCTATGAATATCAGGTGCTAACTGCAAAAAATGGGCGAGAAGCGATCGACCTCTACGCCAAACATTGGCAGGAAATCAGTTTGGTTTTATTAGATCTGATGATGCCGTTAATGGACGGCCCCGCCACACTTCGCGTCTTGAAGCGTATCAATCCTGATGTGGAGGTTGTGGCAATGAGTGGGTTGTCTTCTAAAGGAATGGTTGCGGCAGCCGCAGGAGAGGGGATTCAACGATTTTGTCTAAGCCATTTACGGTTAAGGAATTGCTAGGCACGTTACAAGAGGTGCTGGTAGAGCAGGGTGATTAGCCCTTGCCCAGAAGCTCGAATTGTCACTATTGCTGGGGTTTATCAAATTTTCTCTAGCGTATGTTGTGGATGAGCCAAAAATGAGCCGTCATGAGCTATCGAATTTGTGATATTGATAGTGACCTTTCAGAAAGGACACAGAAAAATAAGCTGAAACTGGCAAACCAAGACTGACAAGCATTTAGTAATGGTCTATTTTCTCCAACCTTTCCGAAATAGCACTATCGGATCTTGAAGCTATCAAAGTTCGTAGGGGAAAGCCATCATGCAATCTGCCACCTATTGGGTAAGGGGAGATCGGGCTGGACGAGTCATCTATGCAAGCTGGAATTGGCTTTTTGGAAAACCTCCCTGGCATATTTTAGGAACTGAGTGAAAGCTTTGCTCAGCGATCATGGCGAAAACTCTGGGGTGGCGATGTCAATTGGCGAACTGCAACTGCTTTCGACAGTACAACAAACATGACTTTGTTCCGGTTCTTTAATCTAGAGGTTAAGTGATGTATAGAGTCAATTCTTTCGCCGTCAAGCCCTATCTTTTTGGGGGTGCGATCGTGCTCGTTAGCTACTTTTTACTCAATTCATTTGCTCTAATCAATGCAGGAGAACGAGGAGTCGTGATGATCTTCGGAAAAGTACAGGACAACATACTAGACGAAGGACTTCACTTCAAAATTCCGCTTGTAACCTCAATTCGCCCCTTGACGGTAAGAGTCCAAAAAACCGAGATTTCAGCCACAGCAGGGACAAAAGATTTGCAGACTTTGGATATTGTACTGGCTTTGAACTGGCATATTGAGCCAAGCCAAGTCAATAAGATATTTCAGCGTGTTGGGGATGAAGCTCAAATCGTTGAGCAAATTATCAAGCCTGCAATTACCGAAAGCCTCAAAGCGTCAACCCCAAAACGGACAGCAGAGGAGATCTTGAAGCAAAGATCAGACCTGAAAGATGAAATTGATCAACAGATCAAAAATCGCCTTCAAACTTACGGGCTAGTAGTAGATGACGTTTCGCTGCTCAATATTTCCTTTTCAGCCGAATTCACTAAATCGATCGAAGCCAAGCAAATTGCCGAACAAGAGGCAAAACAGGCAGAATTCATCGCTCTAAAGGCGACCAAAGAAGCCGAAGCTGAAGTCAATCGCGCCAAAGGCCAAGCAGAAGCACAGCGTCTTTTGCGCCAAAATCTAACTGCTGAACTGCTGCAAAAGCAAGCGATCGACAAATGGAATGGTCAGTTTCCAACTGTGATGGGCGGCAATGGAGCGTTACCCCTGATCAATCTCGCCCCTCCAAAGCCCTAGGTTTTGGCAAAGAAAACGTAACTACTCAAGTCCGCCCTCACCCCCAACTCCTCTCCCGCCCTAGGAGAGGGCTAGGGTGAGGGCGAGACGTTGCACTTTATTTAATTCGCATTCCTAAGTTTGAGGAAAGTTGCACATCGCGTTATTTGTTGTTTAGCAGTTGTTGAATATCGATGTTTGTAGGTAGGTCGCCTTTGCGTAGAATTGAGATCCAGCGTTGTTGTTGGGCTTTGCGTTGAGGATTGTCTGTGCTGCTGAGAGAGGCTTGCAGGTCGGTGATTGCTCCGGGTCGATCGCCCGCGATCGCTCTGGCAATGCCTCGACTGTTTTGGTAATTGGCAAATTCTGGGGTTGGTGAGAAGGCAACAGCTTTTTCGCAGGCATCCATCACGTCTGTTGCTTGTTGGTGTAGACTGCCAAACCAGCAGAGTGTATTCCAGGAGCGGGCAGAAACTTTGAGCGTGGGAGCCAGCAATTTGGCTCGATTGAAGTGGGCGATCGCTGTTTGAATGTCTCCTTTTCTGGCAGATTCTTCGCCTGTGTGGATGAGGGCAGTTGCCGCTAGTTGTTGAGCTTTGAGCCTAGGATCGATATTCAAATCAGTACCGAGTTTTTGAGCGGTCTGAAATTTCGCGATCGCACCTTCGATGTTGTCTGCCTGAGCCAGTTTTTCACCTTCGGCAATCAAGCGTTTCCCTTCTCCGCGATCGGCAAGTTTTTGAGCGGTTGTCTTTGGGTTTAGAGCCAGTTGAGCATTCCATTTCTTTGCCTGTTGAAATTGTACGATCGCAGCATTCACATCTCCACTTTTTGCCAGTTCTTCTCCGCGTGCAATTAGCATTGAAGAGGCTTGACTCAGAAGGATGGGGGTTTGGCAGACTGTAATCTCTTCTAGCGTTTTAGGATGATTGAGTAAGTGGTTGTTTAACTGATCGCAAATCCCAGCTATAGAGCGATCGTAATCCAACAACTTTGTTGATTCTTTTTGCTTTGCATCGGATGTAACTTTCTGCATTTTTTGCACAGTCAAGCGAACTCGATCTTGGGTTTCAACATTAACCCAGGCGGCAGATTGAATTAAACTTGCAGCTTTTGCAGCAGAGAGCCGTGCATCTAGATTTTGGTCAGATTGCATTAATGCATTCGCAGCAGTATTGAGTGCTTGAATTTCATTAACTTTTGCGGTTCTATAGTTTTGTTCTAGGGTTTGGTATTGTCGCAATGCGAAGGCTCCCAATCCTATAGTGATCGCCAAACTACTGACTAAAGTAGCTAAAACGGCATTTGTTAAGGGACGATTTTTTGATGGCGATCGATTGGGCTGTAATCGACTTCAGACTCTGATATAGTTTGACCTTCAACCTCAGATTGATCACTCGCAATCATGGGATGTAAATCAGCTTCAACCATTTGCACCAGCGATCGTGCCACCCCTTGCACACCCGTTTGATCTTGAACAAGCAACCACTGATGTGCTCTCAAAGTTGGGTAAAGCCGATCTGGGTCAAAATCCTTTCGCACCACGATCGAGATCAAAGGCCGGTGAGCATGAACAGCATGGGCGATTGTGTGACAACAAGTTTGGGAAGCGATCGCATCTGAACTAATAACAAACACAACTTTGTCGGCTGTCTCAATGTTCGCTTTGAGCGTTTGCCAATCTAAATGAGGTGAATTATCTTGCCAGTCTATGCACACATCCCACTGCTGCTGGCTCAGTGCTGCACCCAACTCCTGAACAAATTCTCTATCTTGAAGCGCGTAGGATACGAAAATCTTGGTCATTGTACTATCATCGCACTATGTTTATTTCAACGATCGTTTCAACAAGCTATCTCAATCTACTGTGTAGCACCTGTTTCGCCGAGTTTGGTAAGCAATCCGGAACGCTCAAGTAACTTCACAATCAAGCCATTTTTTTAATTCAAAATGACAAACTGCTAGTGGTTGTTCTCTAGTAGCTTGTCAGTCGCGATCATGCTTTAGATAGATGGAATCGTTGGGCGAGTTCTAACTCTGGTGCGGTTCAGCCCCTCTCTTAAGGTAGGCACGAAACTGCATCCAAGATTGCTAGAGTGAGCCTATCGAAAACCGAGAACACAAACCAAAAGCGTTTTCGACCAAAGCTCAGACTTGGGCAAAGGGCAACAAGGTCAACATATTGTGGAGTATGGATCACAATAAGTCCCTCCGATGATTCGTTTAGACAGAACCTCGGAACACGAACACTAAACTTAGTAAAGGAAAAGAACAATGGGAATTCTAGCTTGGATTGTATTAGGACTGATTGCAGGGGCGATCGCAAAAGCAATCTACCCAGGTCATCAGGGCGGTGGCATTCTAGGAACAATGGTCTTGGGTATTGTGGGTGCATTCTTGGGTGGAACACTTTATACGGTCTTGACCACTGGAACGTTAGCTCTAGGTTCGGCTGGGTTGAGCCTTGGGGGCATTGTTGTAGCAGTGTTGGGTGCAATTCTCGCCTTGTTTCTCTACTATGCATTCACAGGTCGGAATGCTTACTAGAATCTCTACCTGATGGTCTTTAAGCTTGAATGACTGAATTCTAGAATCATTGAATTCTGAATGCTCGCCTCTACTAACGTGGGGGCGATTTGCTATAGATAGACAGTTGCAATGCATTATATTGCCGCTAACATAATTATGCTTTCCTATATACATGCTTTCCTATATACAAGTAGAAAGACAAGAGAGAACGCCAGCTAAATCTCCAACTTTTTAACCAACATTTTTACTCAACACCAGCCTTGTTCTTTTGTGGTTATCTAAGAAAATCTGTATCTAAAATCACAGCAATTTCTAAAACCTTCGTCAAAAGTATATCCTATACACGTAGGAGCCTCACCGTTGGCAACCATGCTACAAGTTCGATCGTTATCATTCCGCTCAGAGGGGCAGACATGAATAATCTGAAGATTGTGATCATTGGAGCGGGCATGGGCGGACTGTGTACAGGGATCGCTCTCCGTCAGGCTGGGTATCAAGTTGAAATCTTCGATCGCGTCAAAGAACTGCGTCCCGCCGGGGCTGGAATTTCTCTCTGGTCAAATGGCGTAAAAGTGCTAAATCGCCTAGGTCTGAGCAAAAAAATTGCCTGCATCGGCGGCCAAATGGAGCGGATGCAATACTATAACCATAAAGGCGAATGTTTGACTGACTTTAGCTTGTCTCCGCTGATCGAAAAAGTTGGGCAACGCCCCTACCCAGTAGCCCGCACCGATCTACAACAAATGCTATTAGAAGTGTTTGGGGCAGACCAGGTACATTTAAACTCTAAGTGTGTCGCAGTAGAACAGGAGCACGATCGGGTCACTGCCATCTTTGAAGACGGGCGCAGAGTGGCAGGCGACCTACTGATTGGCGCAGATGGAACTCACTCAAAACTGCGCGAGTATGTGCTGGGATGCCCCACCGAACGCCGCTATGTTGGCTACGTCAATTGGAATGGACTCGTGCCTGCTAGCGAAGATCTAGCCGCAAAAGATAGCTGGGCAATCTATGTTGGCGAACACAAAAGAGCTTCTATGATGCCCGTCGGCAACGATCGCTTCTACTTCTTTTTTGATGTGCCGCTACCCAAAGGAACCGTGAGCCAGCCAAAACAACACCGCGAAGAATTAATGAGTTTCTTCAAGGGCTGGGCAACACCCGTGCAAGCCCTCATCCAGCGTCTTGATCCCCTACAAACTAATCGGGTTGAGATTCATGATGTCGAGCCGTTAAACCAATTTGTGCGCGGCCGAGTCGCTTTGCTAGGAGATGCAGCCCACAGCACGGCCCCCGATTTGGGGCAAGGGGGATGCCAAGCGATCGAGGATGCAGAAGTCATTACTCGCTATCTGCAAACTACAACCTTGAGCGTAGAAGATGCCCTAAAGCGATATGAAGCTGAACGCAAGAATCGAGCAAACGATATCGTTCTCAAGGCACGCAAGCGATCAGATATGACACACGGCAAAAATCCAGAAAAAACGCAGCAGTGGTATGAAGAACTTAAACAAGAGAATGGTAGTAACATCATAAATGCGATCGCGAATACGATTCTTGCAGGGCCAATGCATTAGCTCCTCTATCAGGCAGATTCTCCAAGGATCGTGGATTATTAACTTGGCAACTCAAGATCCGTCAGGCACAATTCAGCAAAACCCAAAACTACTTGCTTAGAAAGTCTATGGCTGATCACCCCTCTGGTAAACTGACGACTCACGTTCTCGACACGGCTCATGGCTGCCCAGCAGCAAACTTGACGATCGAACTCTGGGCGATCGCCCCCCAAACCAGAACCCTGCTCAAAACACTGACAACAAATGCGGATGGTCGCACCGACACACCTCTGCTCATGGATGCTGAGTTTAAACTTGGGCGCTACGAGCTTGTGTTTGCAGTGGGCGAATATTTTATTCAAAAAAATGTTGAGTTGCCAGAGATTCCGTTTCTCGATCGCATTCCGATTCAGTTTGGTATTGCCGACCCGACTGGTCACTATCACGTTCCTCTATTGGCTTCTCCGTGGTCTTATAGCACCTATCGAGGCAGTTGATATGGCTTCTTATACGATCGCCCAACTCAATCGCATGAGCCAAGAAGAATTTGTTGAGGCACTGGGAGCTATTTTTGAGGAAACACCTGCGATCGCAGAACAAACCTGGCATTGCAAACCATTCACAGATTTTACAGATCTATATCAGAAAATGATTACGATCGTGAATGCAATGACGCAGCCACAACAATTGGCCCTGATTCGATCTCACCCCGACTTGGGAAGTAAGACAAAAATGGCAGAAGCCTCTGTACAAGAGCAGTCTGGACTAGGGCTAAATCGGCTCACACCTGATGAATACGCCCACTTTCAAGAACGCAACCAGTCCTACAAAGCTCGATTTGGCTTTCCCTTTATTGTGGCTGTCAAAAATCACACGAAGGCCAGTATTTTAGAAGCATTCGATCGACGATTGCAAAGTTCATTCGAGACAGAAATCACAGAAGCATTAACAGAAATTTCTGAAATTGCTCGATTTCGCTTAAGAGATCTGATTGTGTAAGTATGAATTGTGCGATCGCCGCACCGTCAGCATGGCTCTGATGCAACTTTTGCAAGCCTGACCTTTAAGGGGCTTGCAAAAAAATAGAATCCCTCGCTGCATTGTCCGTGAGTGCTGAGGAATCGAATATCATCCGCCTTCTTGATAAAGTTTCTTGCGAGACAACAATGCTACATGGGTCTATTTTGGGGGTTTCACCTTCGATCGCGCTGGAAATTTTCATTGATTTTCTGCAAGGAAATTAGGGCGCGAGGGTTGAGTGAAGTTGAAACCCGATTCTCTAACAAATGATGCTTGCGCTTGGGCCATCCTGCCCCGGCTGCTCAGTCCTGAAGGGACTTGCACAGTTAGCCCAAACTTCCAGTTCAGGGTGAGAATGAATCGCAGTGAGCCGCCTGATACAAGATCTAAGTAGACCCGCAAGACAGTAGGTTTTGACCAGAAATCGATTTAACTTTAACCAACGCAATGTCAATGAAATTTCTTCTCAAAAAGCTTTTCTTCATTACATAATTTATCTCTCAAGTTTAACTCCCAATGTGAGTTTCAAAGAATGCAGGGAACCATAGGCCTTAGAAACAGCACCTCCAGTGCCAGAAGGGTTGTCTCAGTACCTATGAATTGTATTAATTTCTTTGATACTCACTCTGAAGAAACTTGATTATTTTTGCAGAAATTGAGTCTTAGAGAAATTGGAATTAGGCAGCAGAAGAAATTCTGTATCAAAGATTACATTGTCGTTGCTCTATTTATTTCGAGATTCTAGAAGTCATTCATTTGCTAAGGAGAAAATCCGTGCTTAAGCTTACCAATTATGAGATCCAGGAAAAAATTTATGAAGACTACAAAACGATCGTCTATCGAGGATGCCGGAAGCACGATCGTAAGGCAGTCGTCTTCAAAACCCTCAGAGGAAGTTATCCATCTTCTGAGGAAATTGCTAGGGTTCGGCATGAGTATGAAATTACCAAAAATTTAGATTTAACAGGAATTGTTAAACCTTGCGGTTTAGAAAAATATAATGGCTTAGCGATCGTGTTTGAAGACTTTGGCGGGAAATCGCTTAATCACTTTCTTGCTAAAAATCGACCCAATCTGAGTACGTTTCTAAACATCGCAATTCAGCTTGTGAAAACGCTAGGCAAGCTGCATGAAAGAAACATTATCCATAAAGATATTAAACCGCTCAACATCATTTTCAATTCTAACGATGGCCAAGTTAAAATCACTGATTTTGCTAACGCTTCGCTGCTTTTGCAAGAAAACCAGGCGGTGATTCATCCCCATCTACTAGAAGGCACTTTAGCCTATATGTCGCCTGAGCAAACAGGTCGCATGAATCGCCCGATCGACTATCGGACAGATTTCTATTCTATGGGAGTTACCCTCTATGAAATGCTGACGGGGCAACTCCCATTTTATGCAGAAGATGCAATAGAGCTAATCCATTACCATTTGGCCAAGCAGCCAATTGCTCCCCATTATCTTAAGTCAGAAATCCCATCAATTTTGTCTGATATTGTCATGAAGTTGATGGCTAAAACGGTAGAAGATCGATACCAAAGTGCCTATGGAATTCAATATGACTTAGAGATCTGCCTGGGGCAATTGCAAAAAACTGAGCAGATCGAACCTTTTGTTTTAGGTCAAAAAGATATCTCAGCAAAATTTCAAATTCCTCAGTGGTTATATGGGCGAGATCGAGAACTTCAAGTACTAGTTGAAGCCTACGATCGCATTAGCCGAGGCAGCACCGAAATGATTTTGGTTGAAGGGTATTCTGGAGTAGGAAAGTCAACGCTGGTGCGAGAAATCTACAGGTCTCTCAGCACGTTGCGACACTCCGAAGGAAGGGTGCAGCAGAGTGGATACTTTGTGAGCGGCAAATTCGATCAATTTAAGCACAATGTTCCCTATGCTGGTTTAATTCAGGCATTTCAAGAATTGATTCGGCAGATCTTGACTGAAGGCGAAGCCCAAATCAAAGCCTGGAAAGAAAAAATTCTAGCTGCGATCGGCTCCAATGGGCAGGTGCTCATTGATGTGATTCCTGAAGTTCAACTGATTATCGGAGCACAACCTGCCATTGCTTGCTTGGCTCCTACAGAAACGCAGAATCGATTTAAGCTAGTTTTTCAGCAATTTCTGAATGCATTGACTGGCAAAGATCATTCACTTGTTCTATTTCTCGACGACCTGCAATGGGCAGACTCAGCCTCGTTGAATTTGATTCAACTGGTGATGGCTCCCTCAACTCAGGCATCGCTACTCGTGATAGGTGCTTACCGAGACAACGAAGTGAGTCATTCTCATCCATTAACATTAACGCTTGACGCAATTCGACAACTGGGAACTGAGATCATCACGCTGAGCTTAGCGCCCCTCAGTCTTGCTGATGTCAACCAGCTACTTGCTGATACGTTGCACCGCGACCCCTTGGCTTGCCAACCGCTCTCTGAGTTGCTGCTAACTAAAACAAGCGGCAATCCTTTTTTCTTAGCTCAAACGTTGACAACGCTTTATCAAGAGCGGCATTTATCGTTTGATGCTCAGACAGGTTGTTGGCAGTGGAATCTGGCTCAGATTCAAGAATGGGGATCACCGATAATGTGGTTGAGTTGATGGTCAGCAAGATTCAGAAATTATCTGAACCAACGCAGAATGTTTTAAAGCTTGCCGCCTGTATTGGAAACTGTTTTGATTTAGGGTTCCTATCGATCGTCAATCAAAAGTCTCTATCTAAGACCGCAGAAGAGTTGTGGGAGGCTTTGCAAGAAGGTTTAATTTTGCCAACCAGTGAGATTTATATGTTTGTTCAAGATCAGCCAGTGATGGGTGATGAGTTGCAAACCATAACACAAAATGAATCGCTGAAAATTACCTACAAATTTCTCCACGATCGTGTCCAGCAAGCAGCCTATTCATTGATTGCTGATGATCAAAAGCAACCGACCCATCTCCAGATTGGGCGGCTACTGTTGCGCCATACGCCAGTGGCCACCAGAGAAGAAGTCATTTTTGATCTGGTCAGCCACTTTAATATTGGGGCTGATCTGATCGTGCATCAGTCAGAACGATATGCCGTCGCCGAATTAAATTTGGTGACGGGTCGTAGGGCAAAAGCGGCCACTGCCTACGAAGTTGCTGTTCGCTGCTTAAGTGCGGGTCTGAAGTTGTTGCCTGAAGAAAGCTGGCAGTTGAACTATCACTTAACGCTGTCGCTGCATCTAGAAGCGCTGGAAGCGGAATACTTGAACACTCGGTTTGAGCAAGCAGAGAAATTGGCTGCTATTGTGCTGCACAATGCACAAGAACTGTTGGAAAAAGTCAAAGTGTATGAGATTAAAATTCAGTTTCATATCTCCCAAAAT
Organism: Leptolyngbyaceae cyanobacterium CSU_1_3; assembly: GCA_012034655.1. Classification (GTDB taxonomy): domain Bacteria; phylum Cyanobacteriota; class Cyanobacteriia; order Leptolyngbyales; family Leptolyngbyaceae; genus JAAUOZ01. The sequence continues at coordinate 26,744 of JAAUOZ010000026.1, forward strand.
CAGCAATTAGCCGCGATCGAGACTGCTTTAGAAATTCTCAATCTTCTCGGCGAACCGTTAGTTCAGGAAGCACCCCAAGACATTGTGGTTGAAGACTTGATTCTTCTTCCTAAAATGACAAACCTGTGCAAGATCGCTGCAATGAAGATTTTAACATTGCTCATGCCGCCTGCTTTGTTTGCAAGACCCGCTTTGTTGCCCTCGATCGCCTATGCAATGGTCAATCTCAGCGTTGAGTATGGTAACTCAGCCACCAGTGCTTATGGTTATGCGTTCTATGGGTTAATTTTGTGCAGCGAAAAAGAGATCGAACGCGGCTATAAATATGGCCAGTTAGCAATGCAAGTGCTAGAGCAATTTGACGCTAAAGAACTGCACAGCAAAATTATCAATGTCTTTAATGTCTTCATTCGCCATTGGAAAGAGCCAGTTCGCCATACGATTAAGCCACTTCAGGAAGGAATTCAAGTTAGCTTTGAAACGGGAGATATTGAGTATGCGTGCTATAACGCAATTTCCTACTGCACCTATCGCTTTTTTAGCGGAGAAACCCTAGAAACGGTTCAGCAACAGCAGCATATTTATATCGATTTGTTGCTCAAGCTAAAACAGGAGTATTCAACCTATTTTCTGCAAATTGGGAAGCAACTGGTCTGCAATCTCATGGGTCAAGCGTATGATAAGTTTCGCTTGATCGGAGAAGATTTTAACGAAGAAGAGGCGATTCCTGCTTTGATGGAGTCTAATAATTTTACGCTACTTTTCTTTGTTTATCTTGCCAAAACGATTTTGCTATATTTCTTGCAAGACTATCAGCAAGCGATCGTTTATGCCAGACTCGCTGAACAGTATGCAGACAGCATGATTGGCTTTATGCACGTACCCGAACTAAATTTCTACACGTCACTCACCTTATTGGCACTCTGCACAACAGCTACCACAGATGAGAAGACGCAATATTTAGACCAGGTGCAACGCAATCAAGTGCAAATGCAAGAATGGGCAACTCATGCGCCTGCAAATTATCAACATAAGTTTGATTTAGTCGAAGCCGAAAGAGCGAGAATTGGTGGACAAATCCTTGAGGCAATGGAATTGTACGATCGAGCAATTTTGGGCGCACAAACAGAGCACTATCTACAAGAAACTGCATTGGCATATGAGCGGGCTTCAGAGTTATATGAAGGGTGTGGTCGGGCACAAATCGCTCAGTTTTATCTTGAAGAAGCTTGCCGTGTCTACGATTCTTGGGGGGCTACTGCCAAGATTCAAGCCTTAGAGGCAAAGCATTCACAACTCAAGCTAATTGCCCGTAACCTTCCGATGAATGCTGGGGAGGTTCTTCCTACAACAAGTTCAGTTGTGAGCGATCACCTGGTGAGCCTAGACTTGACCACGATCGTCAAAGCGTCTCAAGCGATCGCAGGTGAGATTGTTTTGAGCAAACTGCTGGATAAATTACTTAAAATTGTCATGGAGAATGCAGGTGCTCAGTCTAGTTGTCTAATTTTGCAAAAGAACGGACAACTCGTAGTCGAGGCAACCACTTCAATTGAGCAAGGCAAAGTTAGTTTACATCCTTCACTACCGATCGAGACTAGCCAGACGTTACCCGTGTCGTTGCTCTACTATGTTGCTAGAACACAAGAAAATCTTGTTTTAGCCAATGCAATGTGCGAAGAGAGGTTTATTTCAGATCCATACCTGGTTAACCACCGGCCAAAATCTGTTTTATGTGCGCCTATTGTCAATCAAGGTAAGCTCATTGGTCTGCTGTATTTAGAGAATAATCTCATGATCGGTGCTTTCAACCCAAATCGTCTAGAAGTGCTGAAAATTCTCTCGGCTCAGGCAGCAATCTCGATCGAAAATGCTCTCCTCTATGCCAACTTGGCGACAGCAACAGATAGCCTAAAGAAAGCGAATAGTCAATTAGAAGACTATAGCCGTACCTTACAGCAGAAAGTTGCCGAACGAACGCTAGAGTTGCAAGAAAAGAATCAAAAACTAAATCAACAAACCACCCAAACTGAATTAGCATTGCACGAGCTAAAGAGAACTCAGATACAACTCATTCAATCTGAGAAGATGTCAAGCTTGGGGCAGCTAATAGCAGGCATTGCCCACGAGATCAATAACCCCATTAACTTTGTCTATGGCAACATTGAATATGTCAATGAGTATATGCAAGAAGTTCTTCATCTACTGCGGCTATATCAGCAGCACTGTTCGCAGCCAATTTTCGCGATACAAGAGAAACTAGAGGAGATTGACCTCAATTTTCTGCTAACCGATTTCCCAAAAACCCTTGCCTCAATGAAAGTTGGAGCAGAGAGAATTCGGGAGATTGTCAAGAGCCTACGAAATTTCTCACGTCTAGGTGAGTCAGAGAGCAAAGAGGTCAATATTCACGAAGGCATCAATAGCACTTTGCTGATACTAGAGAATCGCCTGAAAGAGAAGTTGAACTGTCCTGGTATTCAGGTTGTTAAAGAATATGGTGAACTGCCCATAGTCGATTGTTATGCGGGGCAACTAAACCAAGTGTTTATGAATTTGATCAGCAATGCGATCGATGCCTTGGGCGAGCGCGATGTCTCAGAAATTCAAGCTCAACCCAGTACGATTTACATTTCTACAGAGGTATTCAACGATCGTCGTTGGGTCAGAATTTCCATTCGAGATAATGGCAATGGAATATCTGAAGAGTTGCAACATCGTTTGTTTGATCCATTTTTCACCACAAAACCCGTTGGCTATGGCACAGGGCTAGGGTTATCTATCAGCTACCAGATTGTGGTTGACCAACACAAAGGTCAGTTGAAATGTTTATCAAAACCTGGGCAGGGCGCAGAGTTTGTGATCGAGATTCCGGTTACACAAGCCTTGTCCACCTAGTACATTTAGAGGTGAATTTTCAATAAAATCCACCTCTAAATCGATGTGCTCAACTACTACGATCGAGGCGCTTCTAAGAAACCGTTTTGAATAAAGTAGGAGAAGTAAACCTGTAGCAATTCATCGTTGACGGGTGGGCAAACAATGCCTGTATCTGTCAAAGCGGCACTAGTATTTTGGCAATCTAGATAGGGGTGATATTGGTATAGCTCCGGTAAAGTTAGCTCTTGATACATCTTTTCTACCTGCATTGGCACTAGTGGATACAAAGCATTCTCTTGAGAGTATCGTGTATGCTGTAGCAGGCGATCTTTCCACTGATCGTAGGGTAGTTTTTCTACAAAGTAACCGTAATCATTGATCTGTTGAAAGAATTCCAGAAACTTCTGGGGATGAGGATTTACAACGTGGAAGATTTGTCCTAGTGATTGTTCTTGACGAGAGAGGTGAACGATCGCTTTACTAGCGTAGTCGATCGGCACAAAGTATTCATGCTTGTTCGGTAGGTCAGGGTAGCATCCGAGTTGAATGCAGCCTTTGATCAATCGAGATGCATAATCTTTGGTGTTGGTAATTCCCGTTTGGCTATGTCCTAAGATTAGTCCGGGTCGGAAAATGGTCACGGGTATGCCTCTTGAGCGTGCCGTATGCATCAGTTTTTCTGCCACCCACTTACTTTGTGAGTATCCCAGAAACAGAATATCTTCACTCGGATCAAGGTCATCGTCTTCATACAAAGCAGACATGCGATTGAAGTAGCCAGTCGCCCCAAATACAGAATCTGTTGAAATATAATGTACTGTCTTGGTTTGGCTCTGACACGCCAGTTTGAGGATTTCTTGAGTACCTAAAACATTGGCTGCTTTCATCAAAGAATAGGGCTTGACGAAGTTAACCAATGCACCGTTGTGGTAGATCGTATCAATTTGATCAGCCAACAGGTTGAACTGTTCTGGTGATACTCCTAACAATGGTTGAGACAGATCTCCAGGAATAGGAACGATACGATCGCGATAACGCTCATCCCACAATGAATATTGTTCTAACGTTTGTTGTAGTCTAACTGCACCATCACTGGAGCTAGAACAACGAACCAGACAATAAAGGGTTGCCTGAGTCTGCTGAAGTAACTCATGCACCAAGAAGGCTCCCAAGAACCCAGTGGCTCCCGTGAGGAAGACATTTTGAGGATTGCTAACGGGAACGATCGCCGGCCCACTTGGGTAAATATCTGATGCCAATACTGCATCGCCTTTGAGGTCAAGCGTTTTCGTTAAAGCAGCAACACTGTCTACGCCATCTCGCTGTAAGGCTTCTAAGGTTTGGGCAAGACCTTCGATCGTCGGATACTCAAACAGCAAGCGCACAGGTAACTCGACCTGAAACTCTTCTCTGATGTAAGAAATCAGGTGTGCTGCCAGTAATGAATTGCCACCCAAATAGAAGAAATCATCATGAATGCCCAAGTCTTTAATACCCAGCACGGCAGACCAGAAGTGAGCAACCTGCTGTTCCATCAGAGTTCGAGGTGCGATGAAGGTTGATTCTAACTCAGGTCGAGCATCGGGGAGGGGCAAGGCACGATGATCGACTTTGCCGTTGATGGTGAGTGGCAATGTTTCCAACACAACGAACGCTGAAGGAATCATATATTCCGGTAATTTCTGCTGAAGGAATCGACGCAGATCGGAAGTGGCTAATGTTCCCTTGGAGGTCAGGTATGCTACCAGTCGCTTATCAGTTGGGATATCTTCTCGAACAATGACCACACATTCACTCACATTGGAATAATGCTGAATTGCGGACTCCACATCGCCTAGTTCGATCCGAAAACCGCGAATTTTCACCTGATTGTCGATGCGTCCCAAATATTCAATATCGCCATTGGCAAGCCGACGCGCCAGATCTCCTGATTTGTAGAGGCGTGTCTTGGGGCAAAAGGGATTTTCGATAAACCGTTCAGCCGTTAGCTCTGGGCGATTTAGATAGCCTCTTGCTAACCCTGCGCCACCAATATGCATTTCTCCGGGTACACCGATCGGGACAAGTTGCAGATTTTGATCCAGCAAATAGACCTGAAGATCAGGAATAGGTTGCCCGATCGCGCTGCCTGCATTGAGGTCTGCGATCGTAATCGGTCGATAGGTCACATGGACAGTCGTTTCGGTGATGCCATACATATTCACTAGCTGAGGGGTTCGATCTCCGTGGCGATCAAACCAAGATTTTAAGCTTTGCAGTTCCAACGCTTCGCCCCCAAAGATCACAAAGCGCAATGCTAGATCATCAGAAACGCCAGATAGTTCTTCGGTTCGCATCAGTTGTCGAAAGGCAGAAGGCGTTTGGTTCAGTACTGTGACTTTTTCGCTGCATAACAACTTGTAGAAGGAATCTGGCGATCGACCCACACAATGCGGCACAATTACCAACCGTCCGCCATGCAACAATGCACCCCACAGTTCCCACACCGAGAAATCAAAAGCATAAGAGTGGAAGAGTGTCCAGACATCGTGCTTGTTGAATTGGAACCAAGCCTGAGTTGAGCTAAACAGCCGCATCACATTGGAGTGATTGATCAGCACTCCTTTGGGTTTGCCTGTTGAGCCAGAGGTGTAGATCACGTAGGCGAGCGTGTCAGCATTGAGAATACGCCCAGGAGATGTAGTAGGAAGTGCGGCGATCGTATCCCCATCTGTATCTAAACAAACGGCTTGAGCGGATGTTTTGGGCAACCGTTGCTGCAAATCAGATTGCGTAACTACTAAGGCTGCATTCATATCTTCGACAATGCCCGCCAAGCGTTCTGGTGGCGATGCCGGATCGAGGGGAACATATGCACCGCCTGCCTTCAGAATTCCCAGAATGGCGACAACCAAATTGAGAGAGCGATCGACACATAGCCCTACTAAACTATCCGGTTTGACCCCCAAGTTTTGCAGGTGATGGGCCAACTGATTTGCCCGTTGATCTAACTCTCGATAGGTGAGTTGCTGATCTTGACATACGATCGCGATCGCATCGGGAGTTTGTTCTGCCTGCGCTTCAAACTGTTGATGTAAACAGGCAGGGAGGGGGGCAGCCTGGAGATCATGCCCGCCTAGCAGTGCTTGTTGTTCTGTGAGGGTGAGCAGTGGCAAATGTGAAATAGACTGATCCGGGTTGGCAATGATTCCGGTCAGCACAGTGTGAAAGTGCCCCATGAGGCGCTCGATCGTATCTGCATCAAACAAATCGCTATTGTATTCAACACAGCCCATCACTCCGTTTGGCACTTCTGCTAATTGCAGCAGCAGATCAAACTTGGCAGTGCCATTGTGGATGGCTTGAAAATCTAACTGCATATCAAGGGACGATTCTACCTCGACAGATGCCCCTGGCAAAAACTCAAGCATGACCTGAAAGAAAGGCTGCTGACCAGCTTGGCGCTCTGGGTGCAATCTTTCTACCAGCGTTTGAAAGGGCACATCTTGATGGGCATAGGCGGCGATCGTCACCTCTCGTTCTCGCTGCAACAACTCCCGAAAACTCGGAGAGCCAGATAGATCAGTTCGCAGGACGATCGTATTAACAAAGCAGCCGATTAGGGGTTCAAGTTCCGATCGCGTCCGCCCTGCTGTCACGGTGGCGACAGGAATATCATTTTGGGCTGTGTAGCGATGCAATAGGGTTTTGAAGGCTGCCATCAAGGTCATAAACAGGGTCACACCTTCTTGGCGAGAGACTGCCTTGAGTTGATCCGTCACGTCTTGTGACAGGCTGACACTATGCCGTGCGCCGCGCAAGCTTCTGACTGCTGGATGAGGTCGATCGGTGGGCAGTTGCAGAACGGGGACATGTTCAAGTTGTTGTTTCCAGTACTCAATTTGAGGTTCGAGCACATCACTTTCTAGCCATTGCCGTTGCCAATCTGCAAAGTCAGCATATTGAATGGTGAGATCGGCCAGGGGTGAAGGTTTGCCAGCACAAAAGGCTTCATAGAGTGCTGCCAATTCTTTGAGAAAGACATTAAACAGAGAAACCCCGTCATAAATAATGTGGTGCAGGGTGAGGTAGAGGCGGTGATGGGTGGCATCTAGGTGTACCAGTGTTGCCCGTAGCAAAGGAGCTTGAGCCAGATCAAAGGGGCGCTCACCTTGAGCAGTCGCAAGTCGCAATGCTTCGCTTTCTCGATCGTGGGGTGGCAACGGTTGAAGGTTGACCACAGAGAGTTTGAAGGAGGACGGTGGGTGAATGATTTGCAGGGGTTCACCGTCGATCGCTACAAACGTGGTGCGCCAAACGGCATGGCGACGAAGAATTTCGTTGAAGCTGTGCTCTAGTGCTGCGATGTCGAGAGAACCTGTGAGGTGCAATGTTACTGTGTCGTTGTAATAAGGACTGTTGGGTTCTAGTTGGGCCAGTAGCCACATTTGCTGTTGAGCCAGAGATGTAGGAAAAACCAAAACCTCTTCTTCTATAGCAGAAGAGATATTTTTAGCAATGTCTAAGGGCTTGGGAAGATGCTGAACCATTGGATTATTTTCCTATGTGTGAAGAAGAAGTCAAAACGGGTTAGCAGGCTCGATCGCTCTAACGCCAAAGGGGACAAAGGGGCCATTTGTAGGTAGCCTGAGATCTTGCACCAGTCGCAACACCTATCTTGCAATCCATGCCTGCAATTCATGCTGGGCTAATCGTTAAAGTTCGTTGAAACGGGCTACAATCTTCAGCAGATTAAGCTTCTAACCCATTTCATATTTGGGCGTTGCATGTATAGAGGGATGAAATGGAATGGAATGGATTGTTGAGAAAGATGCAAGATCTCAGTCAAGCTTTAGCCAAACTTTAGGCAGGCTTTTCTACAATTCTTCTGCCGTCTTAACGGACTTATGAATGGGCAGAGTGTTGTATGTTTGCGTGTTCTTTTCAGGAAGTGTTGCGATGTCAGCAGCGTGTTCTTTTCTAGATCTATCCGATTCTTCTGGCAATGTAAATACCATTGCAGAAGTTTTTTCTGCGAACTCTTTTTTAGATTTACCTGCCAACTTCGCTTGTATTGAAGATAGCGTCATCCGTCGTGCTTCGCGCACTACAGAAACTAAAGCAGGCATCTGAGGTTGGGTGCTCATCTGGTATTGCTCGATCGCTTCTGCAAATTTAGCCACGGTTGGAGTTGAAAACAACGTATGTAGAGGCAATTGCACCTCAAAGACTTCATTGACTCTGGCCATCACTTGAGTTGCTAAGAGTGAGTGTCCTCCTAGCTCTAAAAACGGATCGTGAATGCCCACCCGATCGACTCCTAGTAGAGCAGACCAAATCGCAGCAATCTTCTCCTGAGCAGGAGTTTGAGGCGCGATATATTCAACCTTGAAGTCCGATCGATTCTCTTCTGGAATCGGTAAAGAACGGCGATCTATTTTTCCATTTGGCGTAAGCGGCAATTGCTCTAGAAAGACAAACGCTGAAGGAACCATATATTCTGGTAGCTGACGGCTCAAGAACTGACGCAATTCGCTTAACGGGCTGGGTGTAGTCGTGACCAAATAGGCAACTAGGCGCTTGTTGCCAGGGACATCTTCTCGCGCTATGACCACACAGTCTTGTACTGTGGAATGTTGGCGCAGAGACGATTCGATTTCGCCTAACTCAATTCGGAAGCCTCGCAGTTTGACCTGGTGATCAATGCGTCCCAAATATTCAATGCTACCATCGGGCAAATAGCGGGCTAAGTCACCTGTTTTATAGAGCCGATCGCTATCCCCAAAAGGATGGTCAATAAATCGTTCCGCCGTCAGATCGGGGCGATTGAGATAGCCACGGGCCAAGCCAATACCGCCGATGTGCAATTCTCCAGCGACCCCGATCGGAACGGGATGAAGTTGAGCATCAAGCAGATGAATTTGCATATTTGCGATCGCACGGCCAATCGGAACAATGCGACGATTGGCCGTGCGCTGACATGCCCAAAATGTCACATCAACCGCCGCTTCGGTCGGGCCATAGAGATTGTGCAATTCAGCGTTGAGACGATCGAAGCAGCGTTCTTGCAATTCAAAGGGTAAAGCTTCTCCGCTACAAATCACTCGTTTGAGGCACTGGCAACCCTCTAGATTGGGTTCTTGCAAAAATGCCTGGAGCATCGACGGGACAAAGTGCAGCGTTGTAATCTGCTGCTCTGCGATCAACTGAGCAAGATAGGCACTATCTTTATGTCCTTCAGGTCGGGCAACAACCAGCCGCGCCCCCGTCATCAACGTCCAAAAGAACTCCCAGACAGAGACATCAAACCCAAAGGGCGTTTTTTGCAGAACGCGATCGCAATCCGACAATTGATAAGCATCTTGCATCCACAACAATCGATTGCAGATGCCCTTGTGGGTATTCATTGCTCCTTTAGGTTTGCCCGTCGAACCGGAGGTATAAATCACATAGGCAAGATGATCAGGGGTCACAGGGCTGAGCGGAGTTTCTACACTAGATTGAGCAATCGTCTGCCAGTCTGTATCAAGGCAAATCACCTGTGCCTGAGGTGGCAACTGCGGTAATAGCGACGATTGAGTCAGCAACACTGGAACTTGAGCATCTGCCATCATAAACGCCAACCGCTCTGGTGGGTAGCTCGGATCAAGGGGAACATATGCACCTCCTGCTTTGAGGATTCCGAGAAGCCCAATCACCATTTCTAGCGATCGCTCTATACAGATTCCCACCAAACCATCGGGAGTGATTCCTAGGCTTTGTAAGTGGTTGGCTAATTGATTCGCCCGTTGATTTAATTCTTGATAGGTTAGTTGCTCTTCGCAAGCTTGCACAGCAATTGCATCCGGTGTTCTCAAGGCTTGAGCTTCAATCAACTGATGCAGGCAAATCTCTGGATATTCCACATGGGTATTGTTCCAGGTGGCAAGTTGCTGTTGTTCTGCTGTGGTGAGTAATGGCAACTCAGTAAGACGGTGTTCTGGGTGAGCTACAATTCCTTCTAGTAAGGTTTGAAAATGCTCAGCCAGACGAGCGATCGTATCTGCATCAAATAAGTCAGTGCTATATTCAATGCGCCCGATCAGTCCCTCTGGTCGTTCATCCAGTTCGAGATACAAATCACATTCTGTTGTTCCGGTGTCTACGTCTTGTTGGCTCAACTGCCACCGAGAATCCGTTTCTACCCAGGGGGGAGCCAGCACAAACAATACCTGAAACCACGATCGCGGCTGCGAAGTCTTCTGGGTTAATCGTAATGCCTCTACTACCTTTTGAAACGGCGTATCTTGATGGGCATAGGCATCTAACGTCACCGATCGAACACGTCGCAATAGCTCTCGAAAGCTTGGTGCTCCGGATAAATCAGTCCGTATGATCAGCGTGTTGATAAAACATCCGATCAAAGGCTCAATGTCCGATCGATTACGCCCTGCCGTCACCGTAGCAACGGGAATATCATCCTGTGCGGTATAGCGATGCAACAGGGTTTTGAAGGCTGACATCAACGTGACATACAATGTCACCCCTTCTTGGCGAGACAGTGCTTTGAGTTGCTCTGTCAATTCTTTGGATAAGCTCAAGCAATGCTGAGATCCTTTGAGACTTGCGATCGCGGGGTAAGGTCGATCGGTCGGCAATTGCAGTGTCGGGAGGCTTGCGAGTTGTTTTGTCCAATAATCGAGTTGAGGTTGCAGTGTCTCAGACCGCAACTCTTGCTGCTGCCACGCTGCAAAATCAGCATATTGAATGGTGAGATCGGCCAGGGGTGAAGGCCGCCCAGCACAAAACGCATCATAGAGTGCTGATAGTTCTTTGAGAAACACACTATAAAGAGATACACCATCATAGATGATGTGATGCAAGGTGAGATAGAGGCGATGGTCTGTTTCGCTGAGTTGAACGAGCGTAGCTCGCAACAAGGGGGTCTGAGTCAGATCAAAGGGGCGTTGAGCTTGGGCCGTTGCTAGTTGTAGGGCAGTTTGTGCTTGCTGATCTGGAAGGTATGTTCTTAGATCTACAACGGACAATGGGAAGGGGAAATGCGGCTGAATGACCTGGTGCGGGATGCCTGCGATCGCTACAAATTTTGTGCGCCAAATCCCATGACGGCGAATGATTTCATTCAAGCTTTGCTCTAGTGCAGCAACATTGAGCGAACCTGTAAATTGCAGTGTCACCGCGTCGTTGTAGCAAGGCGTATCAGGCTCTAGTTGCGCCAGCAGCCACATTTGTTGTTGCGAAAAGGAAAGCGGTAGCGGCTGATCTAGAGCGACGGGCTGAATGGGTTGAGAACCTTTCCCTCCATCGCTTGTTGCGATCGCGTGGGCAAATTCTGCGATCGTCGAAGCTGCCAACACAGTCTGCAACGGCACTTGCACCTGGAGAACCTCACAGACTCGCGCAATCACCTGAGTTGCCAGGAGGGAATGTCCTCCCAGTTCCAAGAACGAGTCGTGAATGCCAATGCCTTCAATGCCCAATACGGTTGTCCAAATTGCGGCAATTTGCTGCTCAAGTTGAGTGCGAGGTGCAACATAGGGAGCCGACACTTCAGGGCGACTCTCATTGGGAATGGGGAGTGCTCTACGATCGATTTTCCCATTCGGTGTAAGCGGCAATTGTTCCAGCAATACAAATGCTGAAGGAAGCATATATTCTGGCAACGACTGGCTCAAAAATTGACGACATTCTCCCACGGTTAAGGCGGTTTCTGACGACATGGCCAAATATGCAACTAGCCGCTTATTACCGGGTATGTCTTCGCGAATCATCACCACACATTCACGAATGTCTGGGTGTTGACGCAAAGCAGATTCGATTTCGCCAAGCTCAATCCGAAAGCCGCGCAGCTTCACTTGATGGTCGAGCCGTCCCAAATACTCGATCGCGCCATTGGGCAAACACCGCACCAGGTCTCCCGTTTTATACAGACGAGTTCCCAGATGCCAGGGGTTAGAGATAAACCGTTCAGCCGTTAGTTCAGGGCGATTGAGATATTCTCTCGCTAGCCCAACTCCACCGATATAGAGTTCTCCGGCGACTCCCGCAGCAACAGGCTGAAGGTGAGAATCTAAGACATAACATTCTGTATTAGAAAGAGGACGGCCGATCGGAAGGGTGGTGGCATCTTCTGGAACCGTTTCAATCAAATGCCAGGTGGCAAAGGTTGTACTTTCGGTTGGCCCATACACATGCAGTAATCGCGCTGGTGGCTTATGTCGCAGCACTTCGCGCACCCATTTTGGATCAACCGCTTCCCCCCCAAACAATACCTGCCGAAGCGAGTGAAACGCAGACGGAACTTCACGGGCGACTTGATTGAAGAGAGCAGTCGTCAGAAATAGGGTGGTGATGTTTTGCGCTTGCAGAAAGTTTGCAAATGTTCTAGGAGTGAGGGCAATGTCTTGGCTAACGATAACCAATCGCGCTCCATTAACCAATGCACCCCAAATCTCAAATGTTGCTGCATCAAAAGAACAATTAGATACTTGAGCGACAACATCTGTAGGGTTGAGATCGATGTAGTTTGTATCCATTACTAATCGATGCACAGCTTTATGTTCTACAGCAACCCCTTTGGGCGTGCCTGTAGAACCAGAGGTATAAATGACATAGATTAAGTCATCTGCATTGCCAGAAGTGCTAGTGTTATTGACTAGATTTTCGGCTGACTGCTGTGTAACAGTTGACCAATCTGTATCTAAACACAGCACTTGAGCCTTGTGTTCAGGAAGCTTTGACAACAGCGCCGTCTGAGTCAGCAGCACAGACACTTGAGCATCTGCCACCATAAACGCCAACCGCTCTGTTGGGTAGCTCGGATCAAGCGGAACATAGGCTCCCCCTGCCTTGAGAATTCCGAGAAGTCCAATCACCATGTCTAGCGATCGCTCTACACAGATCCCGACAAATTGATTGGGGGCTACTCCCAGCGATCGTAGGTGACTCGCTAATTGATTGGCGCGTTGATTCAAATGGTGATAGGTCAATTGCTGATCTGCAAACTCCACCGCGATCGCGTCTGGTGTTTTTTGGGCTTGAGCTTCAAACAACCGATGAATCGCCGTACCGTGAAACTCAGCGATCGGGAATTCACGGATCGAAAATTCACTGATCGGGAATTCACTGATCGGGAACTCACCGATCGGGAACTCACCGATCGGGAATTCACGGAGTTGCTTTCTGAGCTTCTCATCTCTAGCAGCTTCATACTTGAGGTTTGGGTATGCATTCCAAAGACGCATTTCTACAGAGCCTTCAGGGATTCGTTTCTCCATGGTTCTACTTACACCTTGGGGGATGAATAAAGGCTAGTTCATTAAACCTTGAATCCTATACCGTAATTTTGCTCAAAAGAAAGTTAAATTTATCTTTAGTTTTTAAGTAATTTTGACTAATTAAAATTTTATAAAGTCTTAATAATTAGAGCTTATATCCGCCGGGCAAGGCGAGGTTCAAGCAGGTTTTGAGGCTACATTCCTTTGATAGCCAGATAAAGCTCTATGGCAACCATTGATAAAATATTTCAATATGAATTAACAAAAATTAAGCAACTGTGAAATTACTACAAAAACTGACTAAGTAATGTTACGCAAACCACGGACAACAATTGCGGTGACGCTTAAATAAAATTGCGCCGGATTACCCACTATCCAGAGTTTGAGCGAGATCAAAAAATGAGCGATCGGCTCCATCAACTTCTCAAACCAGAATGAAGAGTTGTCTTAGGAATGAGAATTAAATAAGCTGTAACGCTTCGGATTTGCCCTCACCCCAACCCTCTCCCAAGTTGGGAGAGGGAGCAGGAGTCCGGTTCCTCTTCTCCCATTTTGGGAGAAGGGGTTAGGGGATGAGGGTCTTAAGTTTAATTCCACCTACCTACTTAGGGGTTTCATCGCTTGATTTGATTCGCTGCAAAGGAATCTGAATCATAAACTCAGCGCCTTGTCCGATCTTCGATCGACACAGTAACTTTCCTTTGTGCCTTTCCACAACAATTTGATAGCTGATAGATAAACCCAACCCAGTGCCTTTGCCCACAGATTTGGTGGTAAAGAAGGGGTCAAATAGCTTAGAGCAAACGGCCTCACTCATGCCCATGCCATTATCAGCAATGCGAATCGTTACCCACTGATTGGTAGTGACTTCAGTTTGGACGTGAATTGTATTGGGGTTGGTTTTGATTTCCTCAAAAGTGCGCTGTTGGTTATATTCTTCAAAAGCGTCAATAGCGTTACTCAAGATGTTCATGAACACCTGATTTAGAGGCCCCGCATAGCACTCGACTAAGGGCAATTGCCCATATTCTTTAATCACCTGAATCTCTGGACGTTCTGCGTTTGCTTTCAGACGATTATTTAAAATGACGATCGTGCTATCAATACCCTCATGGAGATCGACCGATTTAACTTCGGCTTCATCTAGTCGAGAAAAGTTCCGCAGAGACATCACAATTTCACGAATGCGATCGTGCCCAAATACATCGACTGGACAATCTTCGCGAGATCTTCTACGAGAAAATCAACATCAATTCTGTCAATTTCGGTTTGAAGCTCGGCGGATGGGTTGGGGCAGTCTTGTTGATAAAGCTGTAGGAGTCTGAGCAAATCTTCAGCATATTCTTTAACATAGCTGAGGTTGCCATGAATAAAGTTAATGGGGTTATTAATTTCGTGGGCAACTCCTGCCACCATTTGCCCAATGCTAGACATTTTCTCGCTCTGAATCAGACTCAATTGAGTCTGCTCTAGCTCTTGCAGCATTTGCTCAAGCCAGCTATTTTTCTCACTGATTTCTTGCGTTCTAGCTTCAACTTTCTTCTCTAAGGTATGACTATAGACCTCTAGTTTTGCATTCGCATCGATTTGTTCGTGTAGCAAATCTTTGACTTTTCTAATCAGTTCATTTAAGACGATAGTTAATTCACCCACTTCATCTTGGCTAGTAATAGGCGCTTGTAGATCAAAATTTTTGGTGTGGATGACTTGCTGAGCAATATCAGCAGTTCTTTGAATAGGACGGGCGATCGCTCGACTAGCATAGAGGGAGAAGATAAGGGCGATCGTCATCGAAAATAATAGGCTAGTCGAAATGATTTGGATTCGCAATTCTATAGCAGCTTCTATAGCTTTCTCTGCTTCCTCGTACTCGTCGGTCGCTACGTCCAGCAGCTTATTAACCTGCTCTGAAAATTGATCAAACTCAACAACTAGTTCATCATTATTCGTCGCTATCAACTGTTCTTGAGCCGCTTTTCTCTTTTCTGCGGGCAGGCTGTTCGGGTTGAGTTGCTGAAACTGTTTTTCTACTTTCTGTAAACGTAGATCTAAGCTCTCATAGGTTTGGGATAACTTGTCGAGAACCGCTTGCTCAATGTCTGACTCTTCAATGTCGGGGTTTATATACCCCTGGGTAGATTTAAACTCTGCCCATATCCGACGGGTTGAAGCCAAATCCTCTAAAAAATGACCATACTCTATCTGCCAGAGTGAGGGCTTTATCATCGACAGCACGAGTTGTTTTTGGTGCAGATGGGTTTCTAGCACGTCACTCTCCAAGCGGTAGACCAGTCCGATCTCCTGAACGGCATCTTCTGCTGCTCTGTAGGCCGCTTTTTGGTAATAATCTGCAATCAGAAAGCCCGTAGTAGTTCCTACAACAGCCACTCCGATCGCCAATCCATAGCCCAGGCTAATTTTTTGACCCACCCTCAAGCGGCTAAACCTTTGCCCCCAACCCTTTGCAAAAGGCAGTGAGTTTTGAGAAGAACTCTTGACGGCTGGGCTGTTTGGCTCCGGTGCTTGATTCGTTGACATTGTTTGAGGTAAGGGTAGGGGAGCTTCTAAAGATTGAGAGGCTAGAGAAGAAAGGTATAGAAAATCGAGAGACTTTTGAGCTTGATCATAAAAGACGTGGCACGAGGGATGCTCCCCAATAAGAGTGCCCCTAATACTTTCAACAATCTCTCTCAAATTCTAATTTAGGCAGACGGCTCTTGGTTTTCTGGCTCTTTAGCCAATTGCAGCACTTTAAAACCCCCCAGTCTAACAAAACCCCCCAGTCTAACAAAACCCCCGT
>JAAUOZ010000027.1 GCA_012034655.1 Leptolyngbyaceae cyanobacterium CSU_1_3
CTCCCAGATTGGGAGGGGGAGCAGAAGTCCGGTTCCCCTGCTCCCAACTTGGGAGCAGGGGTTAGGGGATGAGAGCAAAAGATCTCCGGCATTGATCAATCCACAATCCTTAGCCCTTGCCTAGAAAGCGGCCCATCGTGGGCTGCGAGATTCTTGCGGGCTTGGGATTTTGCGATCGCGCCTCTAATCGCTCAGCCAGAAGGCTTTCAACATGAGAGCGTCTAAATCACGATCGAACTGCCAATCATCAGGAAACCGAGTATTTGGATAGTCTTGGGCGACCTCTGAACGGGCATCGTGATGCAGGCGATCGAAGGTCTGCTGCCAATTGTTTCTCAGGCTGGGAGAGTCTTCAAATAGCAGTTTGAGGTGTCTACGTTGCTCTCGAATTGTTAATTCCCAGGCTCGATTATTGTCGGAATTGTTGATATAAACTCGCTTGAGAATATGACATAAAAGAATGTGCGATCGATCACACAATTCTCGTCTTTCTGAACGCCCCAAAGCTGAAAATTCTCTAATTACATTCTCAAGATCTATTTGCTCAAATTCTCTAGCTTCAAGTCGTACCGTGGTTTCCTCTATCCATAAGGCAAAATCTTCTTCATAAAGTGAAACTTGATATTGTGACTGTACCATCGGAAGTAAGTTTACAGGGATCATCTGGCGATCGTAGGTCGATTGCAAGAGCATAGAGATCCGCTAATCGGCGCAAGATCTTGTAAGATTTTGCAGTTTCGCAAGGTCGATCGCCCGTGCTAGCAGCCTTACTTTACGGTCAAGAAGACCTCAGATTAGAGCAGGTTCCCGATCCTACACCGCACGCTGGAGAAGTGATTCTGCAAGTCGGAGCCGCCACTACCTGTGGAACCGATCTCAAGGTTTGGCGACGGGGCGGACATGCCAAAATGCTCAAGCCGCCGACGCTGTTTGGGCACGAAGCCGCCGGAACGATCGTCGCCCTGGGTCAAGGTGTGACAAAGTGGCAAGTGGGCGATCGCGTCGTCGCCAACAATTCTGCCCCCTGCATGGCGTGCTTTTTCTGCCAGCGTCGAGAATATTCGCTGTGTACCGATCTCACCTTCAATAACGGCACGTTTGCCAAATATTTGAGAATTCCGGCGGCGATCGTCGAGCACAATCTCTTACCCATCCCCAATGGACTCTCATACGCAATGGCCGCTATGACCGAGCCGCTCGCCTGTGTGCTACATGGCGTAGCCCGATCGAATGCCAGATCGGGCGATCGTGTGGTTCTCTTGGGAGATGGCGCGATCGGGTTGATGTTTGTCGCGACTCTCGCGCAACGGTGTGAGGTGCTCGTCTTTGGGGGTAACGATTCTCGTTTGCAAATCGCCCAAAAATTTGGAGCCGCTCAGACATTTAACTACCGCCAAATCTCAGATGTGCCGAGTTTTGTCCGCGAGCTAACCGGCGGCTGGGGCGCAGATATTGTCGTTGAAGCGACGGGCGTTCCTTCTGCCTGGGAAACCGCCATCGCCTGTGCTCGCCCTGGTGCGACTGTGAATCTGTTTGGCGGTTGCCCCCGCGACGCAACAATTACCGTCAACACAGAACAACTCCACTACAATGAACTGACCTTAAAAGGGGTGTTCCACAATACGCCGGAGTTTGTACGATCGGCCCTCTCCCTGATTGCCAAGGGCACGGTTCCCTTTGAGTTGCTGATCAGCGATCGCCAACCCCTGCAAAATCTGGAGCAGGTCTTTCAAGATATGAAGCACAGGAAGGTGGTAAAGGTGGCGATCGAGCCGGGAGATGAGGAGTGAGGAATGAAAAGCTTCCTGGGTAGGGCTGGGTTTTGAGACGAATGATGGGATTTTTGGGTGAATTTAGATTTTTGTGGTGGGGGTTTAAGGATGAAGGGCGTTCAATTGGGAGTTTGGGCGATCGTAATGTTGGTCGTGGGGGCCAACCCGGTGGGGGCGCTGCCAGGGCAAACAACTGATGAGGCGGCAGCTTGGATTCAGGCAAATCCTACGTTGCGACCTCGCACTGGCGAGAAGTTTCTCGTCACAAAAAGCGACTCAGCAGCGCAGCGGTTCACCTTTGAAGCGTCGCTCTTGCCCCCCGGTCGGATCAAGTCTTCGCCCAACGCCAGAATTATTCGCAGCGAAAAACTAACTCTGTTTGATGTGCAAAATGGTGTCACCCAAAATCGCTTGCAAGAATCACTGAGAGCAATTTATGGGCTAGAAATCTTTCAGGATTTCGATCGCGCCCAACCCATCTACACCTACCCCAGCGAAGCGACTATTCAGCAAGCGATCGCGCAGGGCAATCCTCTGGTGGCCGCTCTCCAAGGAGAACTCAGGCGCGGCAAACTCTACGCCTACTGGCTAGAAGTTGCCCAAACCCCCGAAGGACTCGCCTACTCTGGTCGGGTGACGGTGTTTCTTAGGGCCGACCTAGACAAGATCGAGGCGGAATTGAGAAATCGGTGAAGGGTAGACAAAGAGGGGCAAGGGGTGAATCAGAAATTTTGAGGCGTTGCCCTGCTTTAGGAAAGGACAATCTGAGACTATACCCTTGCCGAAGTGATTAGGTCTGCTGCGTGAAATCCGGACAGCCCTCCTGACGAAGGGGGGGCGAAGGCTTGTTTTCTCCAATCTGGGAGAGGGAGCAGGAGTCCGGTTTAGGGGATGAGGGCGAAGATCTCCGGCATTGATCAATCCACATTCCTAAGTAGGAGGATGGAATTAAAGCCAACTAGATGCCGAGTTTCGACTGCGCTCAACCCTCCTTTAGGGGAGATCTTGAGCATTTCGACTCCGCTCAGTGCGGCTGATCAATCCTTTTACCTTCCTAATGATGGCATCCACCTTCCTTTTTGTATTTGATCTTGCGGGTGGCATACTTGCAGGTAACATAGGGAACTTCGAGTCTGATGGGAGAACGATCGTTGTGAAATTGCGCCAACTCGTCCCTTTTTTCGATACAACCGCAACAGACTGGGCATCCGAAGCTCGGATTCTGCGATGGCTGACGTTTCTCTGGCTGTGTGTTGGGCTGGCGGTGATGTTTTCGGCATCCTACCCGGTGGGTGACGCTGAATATGGCGATGGCCTTTACTACGTCAAGCGGCAACTAATCGCGATTTTGATTGGCATGGTGGGGTTCAATCTGCTGGTGCATGTGCCACTGCGGTATGTTCTGTCTGTGGCCAACTGGTTGCTGCTGATCTGTCTGGGCGGCATTCTGATCACCCTGCTGCCAGGCGTGGGGACGGCCGTCAATGGTGGCGCACGCTGGATCGCGATCGGGCCGTTTCTCCTCCAGCCTTCAGAATTGATCAAGCCTTTTCTCGTTCTCCAGGGGGCAAGAATTTTTGGCCAGTGGGAACGTCTCTCCTGGACGGTGCGCCTACTCTGGCTGGGTGTTTTCTCGGTGCTGCTCCTGAGTATTTTACTTCAGCCCAACCTGAGCACAACCGCCCTCTGTGGAATGACCCTATGGCTGATCGCCCTGGCCGCTGGGCTGCCTTATATTTACCTCAGCGGCACGGCAGGCGCAGGCTTTCTGCTAGCAATCATTAGCGTCAGCTTTAGAGAATATCAGCGCAAACGGGTGATGTCGTTTCTCAACCCGTGGGCTGACCCGATGCGAGATGGCTATCAGCTAGTCCAGAGTTTGTATGCGATCGGCTCTGGCGGCACATTTGGCACTGGGTTTGGGCTGTCTCAGCAAAAGCTGTTTTATCTACCGATTCAATACACCGACTTTATCTATGCGGTGTTTGCAGAAGAATTTGGTCTCATTGGCGGGGTCTTGCTGTTTGCGCTTTTGATCACCTATGCCACCTTTGCGCTGATGGTGGCTCGCAAAGCTCGAAGCGTCGTACAAAGACTGGTGGCGATCGGGGTGATGGTGCTGATGGTCGGTCAGTCGCTATTAAATATTGCTGTGGCTACCGGAGCGCTACCGACGACGGGTTTGCCGTTTCCATTGTTTAGCTATGGGGCAGTTCGATGATTGCCAGCTTACTTTCGGCGGCGTTGTTGATTCGGGTTGCTAGAGAAAGCAGCGAGGCGGAGGTCGTTTCTCTCGCCGATCGCCCCAACCATCCGCCTAATAAGCCTACGGCAAAATCTCAAACCGCTCCCTTTCCGAAGGGGCGCGCCGCCAAGCGCAAAGAGAATGGAGTCAGACGACTGAAACCGCGCGGGTCTTAACGGGCCAGGTTAGAGACTCCGGTAGAATGAGAGGAACGCTGCCTCAAAAATCGCACACCATGAAACGATCGGGTGTCTCAGGTTAACCCTCATATCTTCTGCCCACACCCATGCTTGAAACTCTGCAAACTCAACTCTACGAGCTATCTCAGCTTGCCGATCGCCTCGTTTCTAGCCAGTTGACCCACCTTACCCCAGTCAGCATCGGCGTAATTTTTGGCGCAGGATTGTTGACCAGTCTCACCCCCTGCACCCTATCGATGTTGCCCATCACCATCGGCTATATTGGCGGCTACGAAACCAAAAGCCGATGGCAAGCTGCCACTCAATCGATCTGGTTTTCCCTGGGGCTGGCGACGACGTTGGCAGGGTTAGGAATTTTTGCCACGGTGGTAGGCCAGGTATATGGACAAATTGGAGTAGGGTTGCCGATCGCGGTCAGTTTCGTCGCGATCATCATGGGGCTAAACTTGCTCAATGCGCTACCGTTGCGGTTGCCTCGATCGGCACGACCGACTGGATTTCTGAAGAATTGCCTGCGGGCGGGCGATCGTACCTGATTGGTCTAACGTTTGGGCTGGTTGCCTCTCCATGCAGCACACCCGTTTTGGCAACCTTGCTGACCTGGATCGCCAGCACCCAAGATCCTCTTCTGGGTGGCACACTGCTCCTTTGCTACACCGCCGGGTATGTCGCCCCGCTAGTGCTCGCCGGAACCTTCACCGCCTCAATTAAGAAAATTCTAGAAGTGCGAAAATGGTCAGGCTGGATCAACCCAGTGAGTGGCTCACTGCTGGTCGGGTTTGGCGTTTTCTCCTTGCTTTCTCGCATTAACTTTCTTTAAAAAAACATGACTACAGATTCGCACCTCATCAAATTTTCTGGGCTGTGGGCGGCTCCCAAACGCTATTTTAAAAAAGAATTGTTGCCGTTGCTGGCAGATTTACGGCTGGCGATCGTGTTGCTGTTAGCGATCGCCCTTTTCAGCATCGCTGGCACGGTGATCGAGCAAGGGCAGTCTCTAGAATTCTATCAATCAAACTATCCCGAACACCCTGCCCTGTTTGGCTTTCTCACCTGGAAGGTGCTGCTCACCGCCGGATTGGATCACGTCTACCGCACCTGGTGGTATCTGGCCCTGCTGATTCTCTTTGGTTCTAGTTTGACGGCCTGCACCTTTGTGCGTCAGTTGCCCGCGCTGCGATGGTTTACGCGCAATACCAGCAAGTTTTATACGCAATCGCGACAGTTCAATAAGTTTGCCCTGGGTGCAGAATTTATTGGAGAACGCCTCGATCGTGCCATCCCCTTGTTAGAAAATCGTCGCTATCGAATTTGGCGAGAAGGCGACACCTTTTATGCTCGCAAGGGCATTATTGGGCGCATTGGCCCGATCGTCGTCCACGTCAGCATGATGCTGATTTTGATTGGGGGTGTGGTCGGCGCAATGACGGGTTTCATCGCTCAAGAAATCGTACCGAGTGGTGGAACTTTTATGGTCAAAAACATCGTTGATGCTGGGCCATGGGCAGCGCCGCAGTTTCCCAAAGATTGGGCCGTCAAGGTCAATCGCTTTTGGATCGACTACTTACCCACGGGCGAAATCGACCAATTTTACTCAGACCTGTCTGTGTTAGACAACGACGGCAAAGAGGTCGATCGCAAAACCATTCACGTCAACGAGCCACTCAAACACAAAGGCGTGACGATGTATCAGGCAGACTGGTCAATTTCGGCGGTGCAGGTCAAGCTCAACAAAAGTCCAATTATGCAATTTCCAATGGCTAAATTGGATGCGATCGGCGGCAGAATTTGGGGAACCTGGATTCCGCTCAAGCCCGACCTCAGTGATGGCGTTTCCTTGGTGGCCAGAGACTTGCAAGGGTTGCTTTTGATCTACGACACCGACGGCAAGCTAATTTCAACCGTCCGCAAAGGCATGGCCGTTGAGGTGAAGGGGATCACCCTAGCGATCGCAGACATCATCGGCAGCACCGGGCTGCAAATCAAGGCCGATCCGGGTGTGCCGATCGTCTACCTAGGTTTTGGCTTACTCATGATCAGCACGCTGATGAGCTACGTTTCTCACTCCCAAATTTGGGGCTTACAAAAAGATGGAAAATTCTACATTGGCGGCAACACAAACCGTGCTCAGGTGGCTTTTGAGCGAGAATTCCTAGAAATTTTGGATCAGATTGATGGGCGATCTCAGTCAGGAACGATCGTCACAACTGAGTTGACCAAAGTTTGCGAAAGATAGGAAAGATGAGTAACGATCGTCTGGAAACTCCCGCTCAGCAAACCCCCGGTCTTTTTGGAATTAAGCACTCAAATAGAGACTTTACGCAAAGAAATAATTGGGGCAAAAACAAATTTAATTCATCTTTTCCAGCATCACTATCTGCCTTCCTAGAAAATGAAGGACTTGAAAATATTTATCTAAAACTAGCTCAGGATATGAGGGTCTATCATGACAGCATTAGTACAACTAAGCTTTATGGAATGAACCCCTTTGCTGAGGATATCTTTTACGCTTTTGAGAGCGCCTATACTCCATTTCAGCAGCTTGTAATCGGACAATTTCCCAGAATTGATTTGGTTACTTTGAATAGAGAAAATGGGTCTTGCTTAAAAGGGCTTGAAGTTAAACTAACTGCTCTTCCAGATAATTCGACCTGCGATTTGACAGAAGACAGGTTTGGGTGTGAGCTAGTGATTAGACCCGATACGATCGTTTATCTGTCTTGTAGCATTGCTATGCACTTTCGGCACGATCTTGAACAATTAAGGTCTCTCATTGGCGAAGGGTTTGCAGCGATCGAGGACTGGCAAGAAGGGATCAATATTCTTGCTTCGGTAGCAAGAATGACCGAGGCAGTCGATCGAATAGTCCTGGCTATATTGGATAAGCAAGAACCTCTAGTCATGCAACCAATCTGGAAAACCCAGGGTAAAAGTCCGAAACTTTCTGAACAATGTCTGGATGTTTTTGTATGGAGCAATCTTGCCTTTACTCAATTGTTTCTAGATGTCGCCAGACGAGAAATTCTAGTAGAAAGAAAAGTGACACGCCAGGTAAGAACAGCAGTGTGGCTCTTCAAAATGCTCTATGACTTTAGCCTGGATGGTCAAATAAATCACCGAAAAGTAATTGATGAGTTGTCGTATGATACGAAGAACGATAAAGCCTTTGCTGTGAATGGTAGAGTCACTTATCCATACATGCGAAGCGAAAATTTAAAAAATCCCAGGATTAATAAAAAGCAAATTAAAGAGATCATTTTTGGTGGTGGACAAAATCTTTTGAGTCCAGAGAGACGATTTGATGCGATCGTTTTCAACTCGCCAGAACTATTTGAATAAACCTTGAATGAACCATAAATTGTTGCACAAATAATGAAGGTTATTGACTTATTTGCTGGTTGTGGTGGACTCTCGCTAGGCTTCCAAAATGCAGGGTTTGAAGTGGTTGCAGCCTTCGATCTATGGCAAGCTTCTTGTCAAGTTTATGCTGCAAACTTTAATCATTCGATTAGCCAAGTGGATATCTCAGATGTTGATCTGAATATTTTTGAACAATGGAAGCCAGATATGATCATAGGCGGTCCCCCCTGTCAAGATTTTTCGAGTGCTGGCAAAAGAGATGAAACTTTGGGAAGGGCAGATCTAACCCTTTCCTATGCAAAAATTGTTTCAGAAATTAGACCTCAATGGTTTCTAATGGAAAATGTAGAGCGCATTCAAAAAGCAGCATCTTGAATGAGACAATTTCCCTACTTTCAGCAAGCGGTTATGGACTCAGCTCTACTGTATTAGATGCTAGTTACTGCGGTGTTCCGCAGACTCGAAAAAGATTCCTTCTAGTTGGGCATCTGTGCTCAGAAGATGGATTTTTAGACAATTATTTAACTAATAATCAAAGCTCTAAACCCATGACGATTTTTGACTATATGGGCGACAAGTTAAATATTGAATATTACTATAGACACCCCAGAAGCTACGCCAGACGAGGGATCTTTAGCATCTATGAACCCAGCCCAACCATTCGAGGTGTGAACCGACCCTTACCAAAAGGCTATAAGAAACATCATGGCGATCGCTGTGAACCGGGTGAAAAAATTCGCCCGTTGACAACCCTAGAAAGAAGCTATATTCAAACCTTTCCAGAGCATTTTAATTGGATAGGAACCAAAACTGATCTAGAGCAAATGATTGGCAACGCTGTGCCAGTAAATCTTGCAAAGTATGTGGCTGATTGCATTGCTCAATATGTTCAAGATTCACAAAGCCTACAAACTTTTCAACGGCAATTAGTGCTTGACCTATAAATTGCCAACCTACCGATTTTTTCTCAACCTGACCCCACTAAAAATTGCATGATAAAACCCCAGCCTTAATTTAGACAAAAAAATTGCTGGAAAGCGTCTATTCGGCGCTGCATCAATTCCAATCTAGTTCGCGGCTGGGGTTTTGCGATCGCATCCCCTCGAAGGACAAGGGCAAATCGTCGCGATCGTGCTCCAGATGAACCACCACCTGCACCGGGCCGTAGTGATGACGAATGCTGGCTTCGATTTGTTCAATAATCCACTGGCTCAGTCCTGCAAATTCAGGATGTAAGATCAATCGCATCTCAATCAAAACCTGCCGCCCGACGATGCCTCGCGAATAAATTTGGTAGCACTGAGTCACACCTTGCACCTCGCGTACCAGTTGAGAAATCGCCTCTGGGGCGATCGCCGTCTGCCGAATCATCAGAGGCAGTTGCCAATTGAAGACACGCCAACAACTGAGGGCGGCCGTCAGCAGAAGGGCGATTGCCAGCATCGGATCAAGCCAGCGATAGCCCTTGAGAATGCCAATCAGCCCGCCCAGCAAAATCAATGTCAGCCAGGCATCTTGCACAATCTGGTTTGCGTTGACGCGCAGCGCAGAACTTTCTAGAGTTTTTGCCAGATAGCGCTCAAAAAATGCCAGTCCCAAACTTGCGGCAAACACGATCGTGAGCAAACCAATCAGCGGAACCGTCATCTGCACAGGTAGAATCGTCGTCAAGTGGGGCGTGGCATCCAATTGCTGAAGCGACAAACCCAACAAGCTAAAACTGGCAAACCCCAAAACGCTTACCAGCAACAGAGCCATTGTGGCTTCGAGGCGACTGTGCCCCCAGACTTCTCGGCCTGAGATGCGATGGGGAGACGACACCGCAAGCAAGCTCAAAACAGTACTGAAACTATCGATCACGGTGTGTAGCGATTCTGCAAGTAGGCTGAGCGATCGCGTTGCCCAACCTGCCCAGACCTTGACTGCCAAAACCAGCAGCGTCAGCCAGAGCGTGACGAATAAAACTTGACGGCTCACCCCGCGTGGATTCTTTACTTCAGCCATAGCCTTCAAGCTATCACGGAATTTAATTTATGAAGCAGTTATGTTTTTTAACAAGTGGTGTGTCGATCGAGGCGACTGAGCTTTGTCGAGCATTCCTCATTCTTGCTCTTTGCGTGAGAACGATCGCAGGTCAGTATCAAAATAGCAATCGTCAAATTTTATGACAGAAAATTAATTTCCAATAAAAAAGCAGTCCCTACCCGGTTTGGACTGCCTTTGTGTTAGACGATGAGCTTCTCAATCTGTTTTCATAGTGCCGTAGCCCTTCAGCACGAGCATCATCCTTAAGAGAGAGAACTGGAAGGAGCGAGAACTAAGAGGAATTTATGGTTTTCCAGTTCGAGATTGCGCTGCGATCGCGATCGCCCGTGGAAAGATTTGATGCTCTTGCTCATGAATCCGATTCTGCAAGGTTTGAGGCGTATCATCGGGCAAAACAGGCACGGCAGCTTGCATAATGATGTCGCCACTGTCTACTTCTGGAACCACGAGATGAACCGTGCAGCCTGTGATCTTAACTCCGGCTGCAAGGGCTTGTTCGACGGCGCGGTTGCCCTTAAAGCTGGGAAGTAAGCTGGGATGAATGTTAAGAATACGATCGGGAAAGGCAGCAATCAACACAGGAGTTACGATTCGCATCCAGCCCGCCATAATTACCCACTCTGCACCCGCGTCTTTGAGGGTCTGCACGATCGCCCCATCCAGCGCTTCTCGACTCTCAAATTCTCGATGGTTCAACAACACCCCCGGAATTTGCCAATGTGAAGCCCGATCGCCCACTCGCGCCCCTGGGTTGTTGTAAATCAAGACTTGAATTTGGGCATTGAGTTGGTGGGCAGCAATGGCTTGGGCGATCGCCTCGAAGTTAGTGCCGCTTCCAGAGGCCATCACTCCCAATTTGATCAAGGGTGCATCCTGGGCAGTAAAGGAAAGATCGGGCGAAATTAGAGCGTTAGAAGTCATGCGATCGACGATCGAGTTTATCAATCAGTAAGTGTAGTTTGATTGATCAGCATAGGTTGTCAGAGCCGCTAATTTTTTAATACGACCTTTCTATAGAACTGTTGTTCTGTACGGTTCATCCTTAGGAGATCGCCAATGCTCGGTGTGATAGCTGCCTCGGTTGCTCTCATGCAGGCAGAATAACTTCCCTACAAGCTGCTTGCGTCACACTGCTCAACGCTGGCAACATCCCACTGACTCCTAAAACACCTGACCACAAGACTGTTTTCATCACTATTCCCATCAACGTCAAACCAAGAGATGCAAGTGCCATAAAATAACCTGGATAGGCGATGTGCAACTATTTTCTTCCCTCACTCCCACCAGAGGAGCAGGTGCGCCAAGCGGGTCTTAGCTCCTTTCCCAGAGCGGGCGAGGGGTGGGGATGAAGGCAGTTCGAGAAAGTTGCCTATCGAGTCTTTATTCTTTGGAGTGATCGCGGCCGATGCCCTCTCAATCCTTAAAAGCCAAAACCTGCTGCCGGACTCCCGACTTTCTCGCCTCCTCGATCGAGACGAGATCGCCGCCTGGATCTTTCTCACGCCAGCGTTAATCTTGTTGAGCATTTTTGTGTTGTATCCGATCGCCTATCTCTGCTATCTCAGTTTCACGACTGGTAGCTTTACGAGGGCGGGGGTGCGGTGGGTGGGCTTGAGAAACTATTGGCGGCTGGTGGTTAGCCCCGATTTTTGGCAAGTGTTGGGCAATACAGCCTACTTTACGATCGCCACGGTGATCCCCAGCCTATTAATTCCATTGGGGCTGGCGGTTTTGTTGGATCGAGCGATCGTCCTGCGTGGGCTGCTACGGGCGGCTTATTTTGTTCCATCCATCACATCTCTGGTAGCCGTCGGGTTGGGGTTTCGCTGGCTCTTTCAAACCGATGGCCCTGTCAATGCGGGGATGAATATGCTCCACATTGCACCCATCCCTTGGTTGCAAGATGCCTTTTGGGCCATGCCCGTCCTCATCTTGCTGAGTATTTGGAAGCAGCTAGGCTTTAATCTGGTCGTCTTTCTAGCGGGGCTGCAAACCATTCCCCTCAGCCGATATGAAGCGGCAGAACTAGACGGGGCAAACGCCTGGCAAAAATTTTGGTACATCACACTGCCAGGGCTGAAATCGACGCTGGTTTTTGCGATCGTCACGACTGCTATCTTCACCCTTCGCAGTTTCGAGCAGGTCTATGTGATCACGGGCGGCGGCCCTCTCAATTCCACCAACCTACTGGTGTATTACATCTACGACCAGGCCTTTGCCCAATTTGATTTTGGCTATGCCGCTGCCGCTGCTACGGTTTTGCTTGCCTTGACTTTAGTGCTGGTCTACTTGCAGCTAAAAACTTTTAGCGAACCTGAAATAAAGTGAGATTAGCGAACCTGAAATAAAGTGAAATCACTTCAGGGGGTTCAACCCCTATTTACAAGATTTCTAGCCAGCCTATGACCCGCTGTTTCCGACTCCGCTTAGGCAGCTTGCGCCCTGAGCGGAGTTGAAGGACAAACATCAAGACAACATCTTGTTTAGAAATCGCCTTAAAACCCAGCCAGTTGTTAACTTGCTTCTGGAAAAGTTCGCTTAAACTCGTCAATCAGGTCGTCCATTTCTTCGAGCGCCTGATTGACATCAATGCGTAAAGTGCCCAGATCAGGCTGCTCAAGCAGCCGCAGGAGCGAGTCGCGCTTGCCCTCGATGAGTTTGATTCTCTCTTTGATAATTTCGGCATCCATGATGGCTTTCTCCTGTCCCAAAGGTTCACATAAGGTCGATCGTGACTCTTCGGTCAATTCTAGAAGAAATCATACTAAAACGGGGTGCAGCCAGAAAAGCTTCTCTGGCTGCACCCCCAATCGTTGACTGTTGCGGCTCTATCTAGAACCCTTGGCGAGAAATTTGTTTTTCGATCGTTGCCTGCGTCTGATGGAGCATCTGCTCTCGACTGTCTGCCGTCTGAGTCAATTTAGGCACGAGATTGCGAGCCTGTAGGGCCATATGAAGCTGAAGATGAGCGACATACTCGCTAAAGTCTTCTCGCATCGCAGAGTTGGGTGAATGCTGTGAACGTGACTCCAAGGTGTTCTCCTTCTGTAGCGCTGCTCTTGACTAACCTCCATGAAGTTAACATGGAGCGATCGCCTTCGTAATTTACCTGTAACGAAGCGTAACCATTGCCTGTTGATTCTAGATGAAGCTTCACACAATAACTCTACATAACGACCTTACAGGGGAGGACGTTTAACCCCCTTGCCTTCCAAAACTTTGCTTGGTGCAGGCTCAAATTCACTGGCGAGGACTCGCCTTTGTTTCATCGATCGCGCAGCATTTCAACTCAGATTTTTTGCATTGCGAAGTCAACTTATGCTATCTTTATTCGTGGTCTGGACGCATAGCTCAGTTGGTTAGAGCACTACCTTGACATGGTAGGGGTCACAGGTTCGAGTCCTGTTGTGTCCATGTTTTTAGATTTAAATTCTTTGTTCCTTCGGCTAAAACGCTTCAGATATCTGTCTGAAACTATTTTTATGGGCGCTAAGGGGCAAGCGCAAAAAAATAGAGTATTCGCTCAAGATAAATCCTGCTAGGGGTATTGCCCTAATGCGCTTCGTCCACAGATGGACACCTAAATTAAAGAACACTACGGATGTAATATCGAACTCGATCGATATCTGTGAATTCTCTGAACGAGTGCTACACCCTTTGCAGATTACTTTATCACTCTATAACTAAACCTCACATTCGTTAGAAGCCTTGATGAAGATGTGTCACCACAGCAGAAGCCATCAGGAAATTGCCGTAGAAGTGATGTAGGCTAACCTACCGACTGATTTGAGTCACTATCCCCCGATCGCCCAGTCTTTATACTCAGACTGCTACAACACCGGAGCTTAAGCGGCAAACTTCTCCCATTTAATTCCGAATTGACCCTCGGCGGGATGTAGATAGTAAAAGGCATTTGGATCTGACGATGCTGAGGAAAACGCGCCTCAGAATGAATCGTCTAAACCCACCTCAGTCGGACGCAAAAGCTTGCGGAACCCCGACTTCTGTTCCTTAGTTATGACAGACGGGAACACTAACGACGAAGCAACGGACTGCCCATTTCACCGAGAGCAACTGAAACGACATGATGCCAGCAACCTCTTTCTACGCTGATGCAGACTACGGAAACTCTGAAACAGAGCGCTTTCGTTCCCAGTCCTATGCTCAGGGCTTTGATGCAGGTTTTGCCGATCGCGACACAGAACCTGACGTAATCGATTTGGAAATTGAATACGCAGATAGAGTGCGTACTCCAAGTCGGCGAACCACTGACTTAGTGCGCCTCTACCTTCAAGAAATTGGTCGCGTTCGGTTGCTGGGGCGCGATGAAGAAGTCTCAGAGGCTCAGAGCGTCCAGCGCTATATGAAATTGTTGGAGGAGCGCAATGAGGCAGCCACGCAGGGAGTTGTGCCAATTCAGCGCTATGTTTCTTTGATCGAGGCCCGCGATCGCCTGGCTTCGAGCCTGGGTCATCGTCCTTCTCTGGAGCGCTGGGCCGCCGTCGCTGGGGTAACGGTCTCAGACCTGAAGCCAATTTTGGCAGAGGGCAAGCAGCACTGGGCAATGCTGGTCAAGCTATCCGTCGAAGACTTAGAAGAGATTCAAAATCAAGGGCTTTCTGCCAAAGAACACATGATCAAGGCGAACCTACGCCTAGTGGTGTCGGTGGCGAAGAAATACCAAAATCGAGGGCTGGAACTCCTGGATCTGATTCAAGAAGGCACATTGGGCTTAGAGCGCGCAGTGGAGAAGTTTGACCCTACCAAGGGGTATCGCTTTAGCACTTACGCTTACTGGTGGATTCGTCAAGGGATCACGCGGGCGATCGCTACTCAAAGCCGGACGATTCGCCTTCCGGTGCACATCACCGAAAAGCTGAACAAAATCAAGAAGGCGCAGCGCAAGATCTCCCAGGAAAAAGGGCGAACTGCCAGCATTGAAGACATTGCTACCGAGCTAGAGATGGAGCCGTCTCAAGTGCGGGAGGTGTTGATCAGAGTGCCGCGATCGGTCTCGCTGGAAACCAAGGTTGGCAAAGAGAAAGATACTGAGCTAGGCGACTTGTTAGAGACAGAAGAAGTTTCGCCCGAAGAGACGCTAATGCGGGAGTCGCTCCGACGTGATTTGCTGCAACTGCTAGCGGATCTGACCGATCGAGAGCGAGATGTGATTCAGATGCGTTTTGGGCTAGGCAGCGATGGGCATCCATACTCTCTGGCAGAAATCGGCCGAGCGCTGGATCTGTCTCGTGAGCGGGTGCGCCAAATTGAGGCGAAAGCACTGCAAAAGCTCCGTCAGCCTAAGCGCCGCAATCGAGTCCGCGACTACTTAGAATCGCTCAGCTAGTTGAAGGTCAAAACCGATTAGAGTCTAGAGACGCGATCGCGTCTCTATTTTTTTGCTCCTCGGTTTTTGGCAATTCCGTCACAAATTCCGTCACAGTCAAGGTTTAACGCATCGGTTGCTAACCCTGGTGTTGTGATCAAGCCTTGAACTTGTTGCTCTCTGAGTAGTTCTATCTCTGTAAGAGGCAACTGCTTTCTAGCCTCTACAGAAATAGAACTACCCTGTTCTTAGGAACGTGGATTCAATCATGCCGTCCACCGCAAGGTTGTCTTGCCCTCACCCTAGCCCTCTCCCAATCTGGGAAAGGGAGCAGGAGTCCGGTTCCCCTGCTGCCAAGTTGG
The DNA here is from genome assembly GCA_012034655.1 of Leptolyngbyaceae cyanobacterium CSU_1_3. GTDB lineage: Bacteria > Cyanobacteriota > Cyanobacteriia > Leptolyngbyales > Leptolyngbyaceae > JAAUOZ01. Next base: position 15,312 of record JAAUOZ010000027.1, read on the forward strand.
GAGCAGGGGTGAGGAGATGAGGGCGAAGATCTCCGGCATTGATCAATCCACATTCCTTGGGGGTTAATCTACTGCGCGTAGGAACTTGAAATCCAACCGCCATTGACGCGATACCAACCGTTTGAAGAGCCAAAGGTGCTCACTCTTGCGCCACCGTTCAATCCACCGACGATCGCAAAGTTGGTTCCAGGGCCGCTGCGAATGTGTACTCCGATCGCAGGTAGAACCGTCACAGTGCCACTGGGCGCGCCGCCACCGCCCGACGACGACGAGCCACCGCCGCCCCCACTGGTGAAGGAAGATGAAATCCAACCTCCGTTGACGCGCAGCCAACCATTGGAAGATCCGAAGGTCGAGACTCTTGCGCCGTTTCCTAGACCGCCGACGATCGCATAGTTGGTTCCAGGTCCACTGCGGATATTTACGCCGCTTCCGGCGGACACAGTAACGGTTCCAGTAGGAGTGCCACCGCCACCTGTGCTGTTTCCAGAGCCACTAGAGGCTACACCAAGGGCGGATGCCGTTGCCGAGCCGACAATGCCATCAGCCGAGAGTCCACGATCGCGCTGAAATGCCACCAGAGCAGATTCGGTTTGTCTGCCAAATACGCCATCTACCGCAACAGTGTAGCCACGGCTGTTTAAGGCAGATTGGACTGCACTCACCGCTCCGCCTCTGTTACCCCGAAGGATCAGGGCTGTGGCATCTTGAGCCATTGCCATGATTGAGGCAGCAACCAAAAAGCCCGCAACTCCTACTCGTGCAGATGTAGGCAGCGTCAGACCCAATTCTTCGAGCGATCGAATTGTGGGTTCTGGGCTGGGATCTTCGTGCTCGACTGCAAGGTGAATATAACCAAAGTTTTCCATAAGTTTCTCCCTGATTTCTACGTTTTTAAGCAGCCAGCTCCCTTCTTTCGATTTTTCTTAATGTTCTCAATGATAGATGAAGGCTAGCTGGCAAAAAGATGAGACTCAACTTAGAGCTTCAGTAGTTTTGCTGAGACTCCTTACTCTGCATCTTCTCTGTTTCGGAGATGATAGTAAAGAAAAATCTGCAAATTGCCGAAAAAGTTAAGAATCTGGGCGGACTTGCATAAAACACCACAGTATAGAAAAGGGCGAGATATTTCTCCCCCTCCCGACTATCGGCTTTATTGAGTGGTCAAAACTTCAGACGACAATCGGCGAAACTCTAGCCGCTCCGTTTCGCCGACATCGACAAAAATTGTGTCGCCTTCGCTAAATTCACCGCGCAAAATTGATTTGGCGATCGGCGTTTCCAATTCTCTTTGAATGGCACGCTTGAGCGGACGAGCACCAAACACCGGGTCGTAGCCTACATCAGCCAGAAAATCGAGGGCCACATCCGCCAACTTAAGGGACATCTTGCGATCGCTCAACCGCTCAGACAGGCGCAAGGCTTGAATCTTGACGATCTCGCGCAGTTCCGATCTTTGCAAGCTGTGGAAGATGATGATTTCGTCGATGCGGTTGAGAAACTCTGGACGGAAGCTGGCTCGCATGGTTTCCATGACCCGCGATCGCATTTCTTCGTAGCGATCGTCGTCTCCAGCCAGATCGAGAATGAACTGCGATCCGATATTGCTGGTCATAATGATGATCGTGTTCTTGAAGTCTACGGTGCGGCCTTGCGAATCGGTGACGCGCCCATCGTCCAAGATTTGCAGCATGACATTAAAGACATCGGGATGGGCTTTTTCGATTTCGTCGAATAGAATCACCGAGAAAGGACGGCGACGAATTGCTTCGGTCAACTGTCCGCCTTCTTCGTAGCCGACATATCCTGGAGGCGCACCGATCAAACGAGAGACGGCGTGTTTCTCCATATACTCGGACATATCAATGCGTACCATCGCCTCTTCGGTGTCAAACAAATAGGCGGCAAGGGCTTTGGCAAGTTCGGTTTTGCCGACTCCTGTGGGTCCCAAGAAGATAAAGCTGGCGGTCGGTCGGTTGGGGTCGGCAAGTCCGGCTCGCGATCGCTGAATGGCATCGGCTACGGCTGTCACGGCTTCGTCTTGACCAATCACCCGCCGGTGCAGTTCGTCTTCCAACGTCAATAGCTTCTGCATTTCTGATTCCACTAGCTTGCTGATCGGAATGCCCGTCCATTTAGAAATGATTTCGGCGATGTCTGCTTCGGTGACTTCTTCTCTAAGCAGGGTTTTGCCGCTCTTTTGCGTTTGGGCAAGCTGGTCTTCGATCTCTTGCAGTTGGCGGTTTAGATTCGTCAGGTTGCCATACTTCAACTCGGCTGCTCGATTGAGATCGTAATCACGTTCTGCCTGTTGAATTTCGGTGTTGACGCGATCGATTTCTTCTTTTAGTTCTTGCAGCTTGGCGATCACTTCTTTTTCAGCTTGCCATTGGGCATTGAAGCTGCTTTGCTCTTCTTTGAGGTCGGCAAGTTCGCGTTCGAGGCGTTCTAGCCGCTCTAGGGAAGCCCGATCTGTTTCTTTTTGCAGTGACAATCGCTCCATTTCGAGTTGCAGAATCTTGCGATCGACCTCGTCTAATTCTTCAGGTTTAGAGGTGATCTCCATTTTGAGCTTGGCGGCGGCTTCGTCTACCAAATCGATCGCCTTGTCGGGGAGAAACCGATCGCTGATATATCGCGTCGAAAGGGTCGCAGCCGCTACGAGTGCTCGGTCAGAAATCTTGACTCCATGGTGTAGTTCATAGCGATCCTTCAAGCCACGCAAAATCGAGATCGCATCTTCGACACTGGGCTGGTCGATGTATACCTGTTGAAATCGCCGTTCTAAGGCAGCGTCTTTTTCGATATATTTGCGATATTCATCCAAAGTCGTTGCCCCAATGCAGCGCAGTTCGCCCCTGGCCAGCATTGGTTTTAGAAGGTTTCCGGCATCCATTGCGCCTTGGGTTGCCCCTGCACCGACGACCGTATGAATTTCGTCAATAAACAGAATGATTTGCCCTTTGGAGTCTAGGACTTCTTTGAGAACTGCCTTGAGGCGCTCCTCAAATTCGCCGCGATATTTTGCGCCTGCAATCAGCGCGCCCATATCCAACGCGATCAGCTTGCGACCTTTGAGCGATTGTGGCACATCTTCACTGATGATTCGTTGAGCCAAACCTTCGGCGATCGCCGTCTTGCCCACGCCCGGTTCCCCAATCAAAACGGGATTGTTCTTTGTGCGTCGCGAGAGAATCTGAATGGTGCGGCGAATTTCGTCATCGCGCCCGATCACGGGGTCGAGGCGGCTCTCGCGCGCATATTGGGTCAGGTCACGCCCATATTTTTCTAGGGATTCGTATTTGCCTTCGGGGTTTTGATCGGTCACCTTTTGACTTCCTCGGATCTGGTCGATCGCGTCTCTGAGTTTAGTTTCGTCTAGTTTAAATTCTGCAAATAAGCCCTTGCCAAATCGATCGTCCTTGGCATAGGCAATCAGCATATGTTCGATGGAAATAAAATCATCTGCGAATTGTTTGCGGGCTTCCTCTGCCCGATCGAGCAACACATCCATGCTGCGACCGAGATAGACAGAACTACCGCTCCCAGAGATTTTGGGCTGCTTTTTGATAAATTCTTCACAGCGATCGCGCAAGCGTTGCACATGGATGCCTAGCTTATTGAACACACTACTGGCCAAGCCGTCTTGCTCTAGCAATGCCTTGATCAGATGTTCGGTTTCAATCTGCTGCTGATTGGCTTCTTTGACGATTTCGGGCGTGCGAACGATCGCTTCCCAGGCTTTTTCTGTAAATTGATTGGGGTTGGTTGGCTGCATCGTGTCCCCCTCTAGTGCTCACTGTATTGATATTGCAATTGTAGAGAAGAGAATCGTTTCTGATCGGTCGGTGTTTACGCCTCTTTAGGTAGGCATTGCCGAAGGAGAATTCGTCTCCGGGGGAGCCTTCAAGGTTTTCTTTCCACAGGTTTTCTTTCCACAACAGTGGGGCACGTCGCAATCAACTTTTGCAGCCGTTCTGGGGCATCTTCGACTCGGCAGTAGGGGCGGCTGTAGCTCAGGGGCGATTCTAGGGCATGGCGCGACAGCAATTCTGAATCGCTCAAAACCCTTTCTGTGGGGCCATTGTAGACAATCTGCCCCTGACTCAGCACGATCGTCCGACTACACAGTTCTAGCGCTAGGTCTAGATCATGGGTGGCGATCAGTTGGGTCAGGGGCAAGGTTTCTAGTAGATTGATTAGCTGACGGCGCGATCGTGGATCAAGTTGGGCTGAGGGTTCATCCAAGACGAGAACCTGCGGCTGCATTGCCAACACGCCTGCGATCGCCACTCGTTTTTTTTCGCCCCCCGACAAGCCAGTGGCATTTCGACTGGCATAGCGATCGGGGTCAAGCCCGACGCACTGCATCGCCTGGCTCACTCGATGCTCTAATTCTTTGCCTTGAAGCCCCTGGTTGAGCGGGCCAAAGGTGACATCTTCCCACACGGTCGGCATGAATAGCTGATCGTCCGGGTTTTGAAACACGACCCCGACAAAGTTGCGAATCTGCTCAAAATTCTCTGGGTGCATTTGCAATTCTCCAACGGTTACTCCCCCGGTCTGAGGGGATAGCAATCCATTAAAGTGCAGCAGTAGCGTTGACTTGCCTGAGCCGTTTGCCCCAACGAGGGCGACCCGTTCGGTTGGTTTGATGGAGAGATTCACGTTGCTCAGCGCTTGCGTCCCGTCTGGGTAAACATAGCTGAGGCTTTCAATCACGATCGGGTTGTGGTGCATGAGTGATCGAACGTTACTTATAGTGTTGGTCAGAAAGCTTGTGGCAAAAATAGTCAGTGAAACGTTGCTTTGGGTAAGCTTTCTGACGCGCCTTTACCGCACTATACTGCGTCAGCCTATAGATTTTGGTTTAGAAGGGGTGTGGGGGCTGCGCCCCAGCCAGGGGTTCTACCCCTGCACCCCGTCCAAAATCTTTAATTTTATGCCCTGACAAAGTATATCTTAATATTCGCATAGTTCAATAATTCGGAACCATTGAACTATCCTGACCTTGTGCAATAATTTAGACATGAGACTGCTTTACCATCCCGACATTAAAACGATCTCGCTGGCAGGCGTACTATACGCTCTGGGCGATCCAGTCAGACTGACGATCGTCCAGCGACTTGCCCAACAAGATGAGCTTCCCTGTGCTGCTCTAGAAATTCCGATCGCCAAATCTACGCTGTCTCACCACTTCAAGATTCTTCGAGACGCTGGGATTCTCTACTGTCGCAAGGAAGGCACTCAGCATCTCAACTCTCTGCGTCGTCAGGAACTAGCGGCGCGATTTCCAGGTTTGCTAGAAGCTGTGTTGCAGTGCGCGGGTGATCACAGTTAACCGAGAATCCGCAACAGGCGGATAAAATTCACCGCCCCGGAGACTCCTTAGACTGGCTCTCAGTCTGCCTAGGCAGACTTTAGGGATCTGCGAGTTAATCATCTACCACCTTTTATTGGCGTGCTTCTCCCTGGGAAGAAGGAGAAGCCAGAAAAGAGTCAGGCTTTGCAGTCCCTCGCCTTGGGGAGAGGAAGTTGAGGTGAGGGCAAAAGTCCAGTCGGCGAACTGACGTTGATTTAACGCGTTGGAATATCTCCTGGGTATAAGGCTTAGGTAGAAAGAAGAAATGTGGAGATCAATAAACTGGAGTAAAAATCTCTCTCTCAACTAGCTCTAACTGTAAGCTACAGAGTGGAAATGCTTGCCACAAGAATTTTAAGGAAGGGAAACGCCGATGCCCTGGTTTGTGAAGATCGAAGAGGGAATTGTTGATAAAACCATCTTCGATCGCCATGTCCCCGCTCACAAAGCCTACGTCAAACAACTGATCGCCGAAGGACACGAAGCCCGTACTGGTTACTGGTCACAATATGGCGGCGGCATGTTGCTCTTTAAAGCGATGTCAATGGATGAAGCTCAGGAGATCGTGGCTCAAGATCCGCTGATCCAAAATGGCTGTGTCAACTACAAGCTTTATGAATGGAGGGTTGTCGTTGAGTAGAGGTTGATAAACTCAGATAACTTTCGGTGCTGTGATCTTTCGGTGCTATGATGATAGATGACTCGGATCTATGCGATCGTAACGCCCAAATCTTGTCAGGGCCGGAAGGCAGCAGCAATACGGGATGCTTATGGTAGGCGTAGTCTCCGGGTCACTTTAGTTTTGTGCGTCATCAGCTTGCGCGAATCACGACAATGTGCGATTTCCATTGGGGCAGATTTGGACGAGACTTGTAATCTGCCTCTGCAAGCTATCCTCAATTTTAGTTCTTCGCAAATTTCTTACACATTCAGCAAAGCCTGGGGAGACGAACGATCGTAGGCATCGTCATCTCCCGAATTTAGCTATTCTTGGGTCAGTTTCAGCACTGCCATAAAGGCTTCTTGGGGCACATCGACCGTTCCGATCGCCTTCATGCGCTTTTTGCCCTTCGCTTGTTTTTGCAGCAGCTTTTTCTTGCGCGAAATGTCGCCGCCGTAGCACTTGGCCAACACATCCTTGCGGATTGCCGGAATATGTTCGCTGGCAATGACTTTACTGCCGATCGCCGCCTGAATCGGAATCTTAAACTGGTGACGAGGGATGAGTTCCTTGAGTTTCTCGGTGAGCGCACGACCGACCCCATAGGCTTTATCCCGGTGGACGATCGTGGCCAACGGATCAACAGGATCGCCATTGATCATAATGTCTAGCTTGACGAGAGCGTTTTCGCGGTAGCCAATGATCTGATACTCCATACTGGCATAACCGCGCGATCGCGACTTCATCTGATCGAAAAAGTCCGTCACCACTTCAGCCAGAGGCAGTTCATAAATCAACGTCGTGCGTCCCGGAGTCAGATACTTCATATCTTTGAAGACCCCACGCCGACTCTGGCTCAACTCCATCAGCGTGCCCACATAGGTTTCAGGGGTAATAATATCCACCTGAACGTAGGGTTCCTCAATTTTCTCGCGATGCTGAGGATCGGGGAGCTTACTAGGATTGTCAATAAAAATCGTTTCTCCCTTAATCGTCGTCACCTTGTAGACCACGGAAGGCGCAGTAATAATCAAATCAAGGTCATACTCTCGCTCTAGCCGCTCTTGAACGATCTCCATGTGCAGCAGCCCCAAAAAGCCACACCGGAAGCCAAACCCCATCGCGCTTGATGTTTCTGGCTCATAGTTGAGTGCTGCATCGTTGAGCTTGAGTTTTTCGAGGGCTTCGCGCAGATCGGGGAATTGGTCAGCATCGGTGGGAAACATACCGCAGAACACCATTGGTTTTGCTTCGATGTATCCAGGTAGCGCTTCTGTTGCGGGCTTGTTAGCCATCGTAATGGTATCGCCCACCCGTGCATCTTCCACGGCTTTGATCGAAGCGGCAATGTAGCCCACTTCCCCAGCGTGCAGTTCATCAACTTGTACCTGAGTCGGAGACAAAACGCCCAGTTCGTCAATTTCGTATTCTTTGCCCGATGCCATCAGGCGAACTTTGTCTCCTTTTTTGACTCGGCCATCCATCACGCGGAAGTAGACAACGACCCCCCGGTAAGCATCGTAGTAGCTGTCAAAAATCAGCGCCCGTAAAGGGCGAACTACGGTGTCTGGGGGCGGCGGCACGAGTTGAACGATCGACTCCAAAATCTCCGGCACGCCAATTCCTTCCTTTGCCGATGCCAAAATGGCAGTGCTGCAATCTAAGCCCACGACTTCTTCAATCTCCTGTCGAACTCGCTCCGGCTCGGCTCCGGGCAAATCAATTTTGTTGAGAACAGGAATAATTTCTAGGTCGTTTTCTAGGGCCAGATAGACGTTTGCCAGGGTTTGGGCTTCGACTCCTTGGGAAGCATCGACCACGAGCAGCGCCCCCTCACAGGCAGCCAGCGATCGTGACACTTCGTAGGAAAAATCGACGTGCCCCGGTGTATCAATCAGATTCAAGACATAGTTTTGCCCGTCTTTGGCGGTGTAGTTCATCCGGGCAGCTTGGAGTTTGATGGTGATGCCGCGTTCTCGTTCCAGATCCATATTGTCAAGGAACTGTTCTTTCATTTCCCGCGAATTAACCGTACCCGTTTCTTGAAGGAGACGGTCTGCCAGAGTAGATTTGCCGTGATCAATATGAGCAATGATCGAAAAATTGCGAATGCGGGTGACGGGAACGTCAGTCATACACTTTTATATGGGCAGAAGGAAATCAATCAATACAGGCTTCCTGGATAAACAGGAGGGATGACTTAAAGTATTTTAATGCTTTCTCAGTTTAGTACGGGATTCTCTTCACACACATACATTCACGTTCTAGACGATGTAGGGTCAACTCGGCAGTCATCGTTCAGTGAGTGATTAAAAAATTGATCGCGTTATTTGTGAAATTATTTCCTGCTACATGATTTAGCTGAAATTGTCTACAGAATTTTCCGAAAGGCAATTCGTCGGCTAAACTAGCACTTAAGGTTTGAGCTACATAAGTTTGAGCTACATAAGATCGGGGACACCCGTATTCACCACAATTCACCACATGAGTGATCCAGCAATTCATTCTGATTTATCTGTTGATAAAGTGGAAATCTCCATCCATATTGACTCGGAGTTGCTTGAGCAAATTCAGCATTTGACGAACGATCCGAGCAAGGTCGTTGAGGTTGCGATTCGACAGTGGCTACGCAACGAAACTTATCGTGAAGACGAGTCATCTCGCCTCCTCGATCGCAATCCCCGGGTTCCGCCACGGGGCGAATGGAACGACTGAGCAACCCCTGTTGAAGTGAAAGAGCAACACCGGATCAAAACCAAAACTTCGTGAGCCGAAGTTCCCCGATCTATGGGTCGGCATTGAGAATGAGAATAAAGTTGGCCGCATCTGCTTCGTCGCTCATCTGAACCACACTTTTGAACAGCTTCGATCGTCCGCCTTCATCCAATGGTTTCTGCTTGTGAAATTCTCAAGTCTTCCCTCTGGCCCCTTTCAGACTCAGCGCGTGAAAGCATCCTCTGAGGCTGCCGCAGACTTGGTGATGACACAGGATGCAGCCGGGCATTTTTTGTCCTTCTACTGGCAAGAGTCGGAGGGATATGGGTTGCAGTCAGACCTAACGGGAACTGAGTTAGGAGAATGCTTCTATCCCATAGCGATCGCCCGCTACCTACAACGCATCAAGCGAGTCTTGACTTCTCAAACCCCTGAGAAGTTTCGCGATCTATTCCGCTGTGGCGAACAGACCCTGCTGTTTGAGTTGGTAATGAGTCCGATTATGATGCCAGACGGGTTGGCATCGACGGTGGTTGTGACGGGGAAGCGGCTGCCGCCCATGCGAGCCGATGATTTACTAGAAGAATCGCAGGCAACTGGGGGGCTGGCTCCCTACAGCGATCGCTACCAAAAATTGCTCACTCAGATCGCCTGGAACATTCGTCGCACCCTAGACTTAGATACCATCTGGCAACAGACAGTGGATGGGTTAGGGCGGTCTCTGGGGGTAAGTCGCTGCATTCTCTGCCCCTTCGCGCCCCTCAGTTCTACGGTGAAGGTGGTAGCAGAATATTGTCACGATTCGCAGCAGTCGCTCTTAGGAGCCGAAATTGTGCTGATGGATGACCCCGATCTGTGCGAGGCGTTGGCTACCTTGAAGCCAATTAGCTCAACGACCCATAAGATTGGCGATGTTGAGCCTATAGATTGTCTCCCCTCCGATGAGGTTGACTTGCCCTTGACGCGGCTTATGGTGGCGACGTGCTACCAAGAACAGCCCAATGGGGTCATTGTGCTCTACCAGTGCGATCGCAGCGTATCTGGAGCCGCGCAGAAATCGAGTTTATGTGCGAGTTGGCCGACCAAGTAGGGACGGCGATCGCCCATGCTTCTTTGTTCTCAGAAAGCCAAGACTTGGCGACTGAGCTTCAGCGCGTCAATAGTAACATGATGCAGAAGCACCGTGAACTGGAGGAAGCCCGGCAGCAGGCCGAAGAAGCATCCCGCCTCAAAAGTGAATTTCTGGCCAACACATCCCACGAACTGCGAACCCCGCTCAACGGCATGATTGGCTTTTTGAAGCTGATTCTCGACGGCATGGCCGAAGACCCCGAAGAGCAAAAGGAATTTATTGACGAGGCCTATCGATCGGCGTTGCATCTGCTCAACATCATCAACGATGTGCTAGACATCGCCAAAATTGAAGCCGGAAAATGCAGATTGACCTTAGCCCAGTCAATTTGGACGAGTTGATGACGGATGTGGAGAACTTTACGCGGACTCAGATTCAGCAAAAAAAACTCAACCTAGAGATTCAACAACCTCCCACCCACGACGAAATTGTTCTCTTTGGCAACTATCAGCGCTTGCTGCAAGTGATGCTCAATCTGGTGGGCAACGCCATTAAATTTACCCATGAAGGCGGCGTGACCATTAGCGCTGAGGTGATCAAAAAGCGTATTGTGGTTCAAAATCACGAGCTGCCGGGTGTGGTTAAGGTGCGGGTGGCAGATACGGGCATTGGGGTTTCCCTAGACAAGCAAGACAAGTTATTTCAGTCGTTTAGCCAGGTAGATGGTTCGCTGACTCGGCAATATGGCGGCACAGGGTTGGGGTTGGCGATTTCTCAGAAGTTGGTCGAGGCGATGGGTGGTGTGGTCAACTTCTACAGCATGGGTGAGGGGTTGGGTTCGACGGTGACGTTTACTGTGCCGTTGTATCAGGAACCTGTGATGATTGCGGGATGAGTAAGGTTGGGTGGGAATAAGGACGATCGCGGGTTGGGATCGATTCCATACAAACATTCACGCAGCCTCTCCCGTAAACTAAAGAAGGAGATTATTGGAGCGTTTCATGACAGAACTAATGGAAGCTCGTGAGCTATTTCGGGCTGCTTACGAAAACCGCTATACGTGGGACAACCATTTTCCTGGGTATAGGGCAGATGTAACCTATCGAGAGGGCGATCGCGAACACACAGGCAAAATTCGCATCAACGCAGATTGCACCTTTGAGGTAATGGAGGTTGCAGACGAAGATGCAAAAAAAGCAATTCACGGTCAGGTGTGGGAAATTGCCGTACACCGTGTTCGCAGATCTTTTGAAGACACCCACGGCAAGAACGTCTTTACGTTGGGCAACACGGATGAGACAGGAGCCGTTGAGGTGTTTGTAAAGGGCAAATCGATGGGCGATCGCTACAAGGTGAAAGACAACGAAGTCACGCTGGTGCATCGCCATATTCGGGATGTGGTGGTGACAATCAACACCTTCAGCAGCCACAAAACTGGGGAGGGCTACCTGTCTCATCGCTACGATTCTTTCTATACCGATGCCCAAACGGGTGAAAAGAAAGGCGGCAAGAGCGATTTTGAAGACAGCTACGAGCAGGTGGGCGACTACTACGTTATGACTCAGCGAGTGATTCGCACTGAGGAAGACGGCCAGGTATCGACTAGCGAGTTTGCTTTTTCAAACATTAAATTGTTGCAGCCTGCTCTGGTGTAAGGGACTTGCAGATTGATTAACCTGGCAATGTTTGTTTTTAGGAACGTGGATTAGACATAGAACAGCCAAGACGGCTGTTTCAGTCAGTCAAGATGCCTGACGCATCTAGTTCTCGGAGTTATTTAACCCATGCTCCTTGCAAGTTTGGGGGTCGTGCTTCGACTTCGCTCAGCACTCCAAGTTTGGGGGTCGTGCTTCGACTTCGTTCAGCACTTAGTGGCTCAGTGGGTTGAGCGAAGCCGAAGCCCATACCCAGATGCCCATGTCAGAGCTTTTGCTGCCAAGCTCATCATGCAATCAACGTTTAGGGCACTGCCGCCAACAGCATTCATGGGTAGGGAGTATTTTATTTTCGTGTGTGTCCCTCAAAGGTTCGGAGGTGCGCCAAACTCAGAATCATTCTCAATTCGCGCTAGGATCAAGACGGATCAACTAAAAGTTACCCAGGTGAACTATGCCTCAAACACTGGAACTGACCACAGAAAACGTAGAGACAGTGTTGGATGAATTGCGTCCTTATCTGATCTCGGATGGCGGCAACGTCGAATTGGTGGAAGTGGACGGGCCGATCGTTAAACTTCGTCTTCAAGGAGCCTGCGGGTCTTGCCCCAGTTCTGCCATGACGTTGAAAATGGGAATCGAGCGCCGTCTACGCGAATACATTCCCGAAATCGAAGAAGTCGAACAGGTAATGTAGCAGCTTGGAGTTCTGAGTTCTGGATTTTGCATTACTTTAGAACTTAGGATTCAGAACTCAAAACTCCAACTCCAGCCCTCAATCCCAAATTTTTATGTCTCATCCTCTGTACGTTGCGTTCATCTGGCATCAGCATCAGCCATTGTACAAAAGTAGAGGAGGTGCGGAGGCGCAATATCGCCTGCCCTGGGTTCGGTTACACGGCACAAAAGATTATCTAGACCTGGTACTGCTGCTTGAAAAGTATCCGAACCTGCATCAGACCGTTAACTTAGTGCCTTCCCTGATTCTTCAGATCGAAGATTATGTCGCTGGAACGGCGATCGATCCCTATCTCGCCCTGACCCTGACTCCTGTAGAACAGTTAAACCAGGAGCAAAAAGAATTTATTGTTGAGCATTTCTTTGATGGCAACCACCACACGCTGGTTGATCCTCACCCTCGCTACGCTGAATTGTATGGGCAGCGGCAGGATCGAGGACGCAGTTGGTGTTTGAGCCACTGGGAGGCGCAAGATTACAGCGATTTGCTCATGTGGCACAACCTGGCGTGGATTGATCCCTTGTTTTGGGATGACCCCCAGATCGCAGGCTGGCTCAAGCAAGATCGCGATTTTAGTCTGAGCGATCGTCAACGAATCATTACCAAACATCGAGAAATTCTCAGCCAGATCATTCCTCAACACCGCAAAATGCAGGACTCTGGTCAGCTTGAGGTGACGACCACACCCTATACACACCCGATTTTGCCCCTGCTGGCAGACACCAACGCCGGACGAGTAGCGGTTCCTCAGATGGCACTGCCTGAGCAGCGGTTTCAGTATGCCGACGACATCACACGCCACCTCAGCAAAGCCTGGCTGATGTATGAAGAACGGTTTGGGCGATCGCCCGGGGCCTGTGGCCATCTGAACAGTCGGTGAGTCCGGCGATGTTGCCCTACGTCTCGAAGGCAGGATTTCAGTGGCTCTGCTCGGATGAAGCGGTGTTGGGTTGGTCGCTCAAGCACTTTTTTAATCGCGATGAGACAGGCAACGTGTATGAGCCAGAAATGCTCTATCGCCCCTATCGGTTGCAGACTCCTGCGGGCGACTTGGCGATCGTCTTTCGAGATCACCGCCTGTCTGATCTGATTGGCTTTACCTATGGGTCGATGGAGCCAAAACGAGCGGCGGCAGATCTCGTGGGGCACTTGGAAGCGATCGCCCGATCGCTCAAACAGCGCAATGGCGGAGCGTTGGATCGGCCCTGGCTGGTGACGATCGCCCTCGATGGCGAAAACTGCTGGGAATATTATCCCCAAGACGGCAAGCCATTTCTAGAGAATCTCTACCAGACGTTGAGCAGCCATTCTGAAATCAAGCTGGTGACGGTTTCAGAATTTTTGGATCAGCACCCAGCGACGGAGACCATTCCAGTAGACCAACTGCACAGTGGCTCGTGGGTCGATGGCAGTTTCACCACTTGGATTGGCGACCCAGCAAAAAATCGCGCCTGGGATCTGCTGACTGCTGCCAGACAAGTCATGGCAAACCACCCCGAAGCAACGGAGGAAACCAACCCCGAAGCCTGGGAAGCGCTGTATGCGGCAGAAGGGTCTGACTGGTTTTGGTGGTTTGGCGAGGGGCATTCGTCTAACCAGGATGCCATGTTCGATCAGTTGTTTCGCGAGCATTTGGCGGCGTTGTATCAAGCTTTGGGTGAGCCGATTCCTGAGGCGGTTCGACGGGCGGTGGAGGTTCATGCTAGGCAGGGAGACCATCCGCCTCAGGGGTTCATTCATCCCGTTATTGATGGGCGAGGAGACGAGCAAGACTGGGATAAGGCGGGACGAATTGAAGTCGGTGGAGCACGGGGGACGATGCACCAGAGTAGTGAAATTCAGCGACTCTGGTATGGGTTAGATCACTTGAATTTTTATCTGCGGCTCGATTTTCGATCGGGGGTGCAACCTGGGGTTGACTGTCCGCCAGAGCTAAACTTGCTGTGGTATTACGTCGATCGTCCGATGCGAAACAGCCCCATTCCGATCGCAAATCTGCCCGATGAAGCACCGTTGAACTATCAGTTTCACCATCACTTAGGCGTGAATTTGCTAACGCAAACAATCTGGTTTCAGGAGGCAGGGGACAATTTTAAGTGGTCTTCTCGTGCCAGTCGCGCTCAAGTTGGGTTGGATAAGTGCTTGGAAGTTAGCATTCCCTGGGCAGATTTGCAGGTGCATCCAGATTATGGGTTGCGAATGGTGGTGGTGATGTCTGAGGGTGGGCGCTATCGGCAGTATTTACCAGAGAATGCGTTGATTCCGGTGTCGGTTCCATAGAAATTATCGTCCGAGCTAATCCTCTCATTCGTTCCTGAGTGCAAGACTCATTTAGGATGAACGAATCACACCCTCCACCACCGCTGAAGCAGGTAGGGGGGTGGAGGGTCGTGTGCGACTTTCCTCGAAGTGAAATTCTCCGCCAGGGTTCATTCGGGTGTGCCCTCAAGGTGAGTACTTTGATTTATTTTCAAGTCTCTTGTGCGATTCAAGAGATGATTTTTGAGCGATGAGCAAAAAACTGATGGGTTACAGGTAGTGCGATCCGGAGGGTGGCGATCGGGCTGGAATATTAATCAAGCTTGGATGAAGTAACTGTTCAAGTGATTGAAGTTTAGCCCCAAAAAAATCCACGATCGCGATGCCAAACCTCCTCAGAGTAACGTTTCTCTGCTGCACTTTCATTTTGACTGTCGCCATTCCAAAAACGATCTCTCAGGTTCTCACTCGTCCAGTTTCGACAGATCGAAGTGTGACTCAATCGCAGGACTGTCTCCTCGTGCCAACTGCGCGGTCGCGGCCGACCCATCGCCCCGAAGCCGCCTGGGAAACCCCCAACAGCATTGTACGATCGCGCTATGGGCGACCCCAAAAAGGGCACACAGATGTCGTTTCGGCGGTAACGTTTAGCGCCGATGGGCAGTTTCTCGTTAGCGGCAGTCGCGACAAGACGCTAAAGATCTGGAACTTGAAAAGAAATCGCTCGAACGATCGCTCTCTGGCAGCCGATTTGGGGTTGCGGCGGTGGCTTTTAGCCCAGATGGGCAATTTTTTGCAGACGGCAACCTAAATGGCACAGTCAGATTCTGGGATTGGATGCAGCGACGATCGCTGAATACGTCTGCGAAACAGATCAATAGTGTGGCAATCTCCTTTAGCCCAGATGGGCAATTACTGGCCAGTGCGGGCGGTGGCGATCGAACCATTCAACTCTGGCGCATCAAGAACCGTAAGCTGCAAGAAGGTCGAGAAATTCGCGATCGCCAGTGGCTCTCGACGGTTGCCTTCAGCCCCAATGGCAAACTGATCGCGGGGGCAGGCGTGGGCAAAACAATCGGACTGTGGAACGCGCAAACAGGTGAACGACTTTGCACGGTGGGCACTCACGAGGGCGAAATTAGCTCGATCGCCTTCAGCCCCGATGGGCAGACACTAGCGAGTGCAGGGTCTGACAAACTGATCAAGCTGTGGTCGCTGCAAACTTCGGAGCCGCCGCGCATTTTAGCTGGGCACACTCGTCGGGTGAATGCGATCGCGTTCAGTCCGAGTGGCGAAGTTTTGGTGAGTGGGGGGCAAGATCAAACGGTTCGCCTGTGGCGGGTGAGCGATGCCAGCCTGCTGAGAACACCGTTTCAGGAAAACACTGACAAGGTAAATTCGGTGGCGTTTCGACGCGATGGTCGAGCGTTTGCTACAGGTAGCGCAGACGGGACGGTGCAGGTGTTTACTTTTGCGCCCAGTTGACCCTGTGAAATTAAAGCAAACGAGATGCCGAGTTTCGACTTCGCTCAGCCCTCAACGGCTCTATGAGTGGAGCGGAAACCCGGTCTAAGTAGATCCTGTCGGCTCTTGGGTTGCTCAGTTAAAAGAGTCTCAAATCGCACCTCTAAAATTCAAGATGGCATCAGATCCTTATAGGCCTGGATTAAATCATTCCGTCCACTGCAAGGCTGTCTTGCCCTCACCCCAGCCCTCTCCCAAGTTGGAGAAGGGGTTAGGGGATGAGGGCGAAGATCTCCGGCATTGATCAATCCACGTTCCTTAGAGGCGTTTTTCGTCGGGGGGGAGCGATCGGGGGGCAGAGTTCCAGGGGCGAGAGGTGGTAGGCGGTTTGCGGGAGGCGGGTTGTGCAGAATAGGCCGGCGGAGCGGAGTAAGCGGTTTGGAGGGGGGCGGGGGGGTTGAGTGGAGAAACAGAGCGGGGGAGAGGGTCAATCTCTCGGAGGTTAATGTCTCTGAAGCGTTCTACGTGGGCGATCGATGCTCTCAAGAGCCGAGCTTGAATCGCTTGCTGTGCTTGCTGTGCCTCGGCGATGAGAGGGTGGATTCGCTTCTTCCAGTAGGGATGTTTGATTTGTTTGCCAGCGTTTAAGATAGTTTGCCATTCTCTACTAGTTTGGGCTTTTTTGGCGTTGCTAAAAGAGGTTTGGTTTGCTTTCCAATCTTGATTCCACTGCTTAATTTTTTGCTGTCCTTGCTGGTAGGTTTTTGTGTTTTTAGGAATCACTGATGCGATGGCGATCGCGTCTCTAAGTCTGCCTTTTTCGTAGTTATTGGAGGCAACTTGCAGAATCAGGGTTGACCAGGTGTAGATCAGTTGGTTGGCTTCTGAGGCGAGGTTGGAAGTAGGAGGAATCTGATCGGCTAGGGCGATCGCGGCCTGTAATTTTCTTTGTTTGGCCAGGTTTTTTGCTTGCTCTAACCAGTCTTGATGTTGAGCGATCGTGCATTGGGTTAGTAGCGTTTGGGCTTCGTGCTGTCGTGCCGATTGAGCAAAGGCGGCAGCCGAATCGATGCAAGCCTGGCGATCGGTTGTGGACAAAGTTTGGATGCGATCGAGTTCGGCGAGGGCCGATTGATCAGCTTGCCATTGCTGGTAGGGAATAATCGCGGAAATTGTGCCTACCGCCGCAAACAGCCCGATCAGGTTTTTGAACAATCGCTGAGACGGCTGAGTCGAGTTGTCGATCGCAGGATCTAGCGGTGTAGCCATGACGCTTTGACTGATCGCTTCTTCAGATTCAGCTTCTTGATAAATTGAGATCTCAGCCTGTTCAATATCTGCAACGATCGCGTGGCCTAACCCCAAGCTTTGCTGTAATTTCTGGAGTTGCTGGCGTGTTTTAGAAGAAATTGGAAGCTGCTGATGAATTTCAACAAAAAACCGATTCTGATAGCGTTGTCTATTTTGATTATATTTTTTGATGATTTCAGTTTCAAATGTAGTAATCGCTTCATCACTTAATTGAAAATTTTTCTGTGACTCTAGTAGTTTTTGACGGGTTGTAGAATCAATCAATCCAAATTGGTGAATGGTTTCAGAGAAGGCAGATTGATAGGCTGTTTGATGATTCTTAAAATTTTGCATCGCTGCATCTTCGTAGGGAGCAAGCATTTCAGCATTCAGCCCCATTCTGCGACGCAACTGCACAAAAGGATCAGCCTCGTGGGGATAGTGCTGATGAAGCAACACGATCGCTCGCTGTTGATAATTTTGCAAATCGCGCTCAAAATGCTGAGTTTCTTCGGACTCAATTCGCTCAATGCTTTCCTTGGGCAACAACAACTCTTCTGCCAATGCCCGCAACGGTTGTAGTGAATCTGTTTTGAGTGGGTAGTGTTGCTTGAGTGCCTGCCACACCGACTGGCTATATTGCTTCTCACGATCGGACAGCGAACCGAGATCCGTCGGCAACAAAATCGGCGATCGTACCCCAATCAAAATGTCTCGATAGCCCGCTTGAATGTGACTGGGAATCTGCACTTTTTTCAGGCGATCGCGTACATATTCCTCCGTGCAATCACGCACATAGCGATAGAGACGATCGATATCAATGCGTCCCTGTTCATCGGTGGCATCACCCTGCAACCCTTGAATCAGATAATGGGTAAACACGCCATGCTGAAGGTCAGGAAACTCCCAAGATTGCTGATTTCCACTGCAAGAAAGGAGCGCATAAAAATCTTTACTTTCGGTAGCATAGGATTGCAACGTGGCTTCAAGGCGAGGCGTAAAGCTAGGGTCAGATGAGTTTTCGGGCGTTTCTAGAAAGGTTGTAGAACGGGCAGCCCCCATTTCTAAGCTGGCACTTTTAAGCGGTCGCCCCCACAGTTCCACCTTGCCACTGTGGCAAGCATCCAACACGATCACCTGTTTGCCCACTCCAGAGTCTCGCAATCGCTGTAACAAAAATTGCACATCTAGTCCGGTTTCTCGAAGCTGATGAATGCGAGTGGTGGTCATGCAGAGATAAAGTTTTTGGGTGGATCGCTCTAACACGCCATGACCCGCAAAGTAGACCAGCACTGTATCCTGTGATTTAACACCCCTGATCGGATCGAGAAGACGATCGAGACTTTCATTCACCATAGCAATGGATAGAGGCGAGCGAGCGTCCACCCCAACGTGGCTAAAAATCTGCCGCTCAGGAAACTCAGCCGTCGCCTTGTCTAGCGCCTCCGCCAACCCCCGACAATCTGCCACCGCAAACTTGAGCGCCCCCAACTGCGGCTCCTGATACTCATTCACCCCAATTAGCAGCATCCACAGCTTGGCCCGACCACACCTCAAATCGTCTAAGGGATCAACACGCATGGATTCACCTCATTTGCTCCGCAATTCCCTAGAGAAGTGATCACTCCTCTATTTTTGTCTCAAAACTCAATTTGTCTCAAAGACGAAACCCAGTCTAGTGGTCTGTCAAGAATTTTTCGAGGGGTTGAAAACGCCTCAAAAATAATCGCTTCCCCATTCCCAATCCATCCATTCAAGTTTGACAGACTACTAGCGTTGGAAATGAGCATTAGACATGAAGGTCAGAACAGACAGAAAAATGGCGATCGCTCACGTTTTTATCGCCCATCTTCACGAGGTCAAACGGCTTCAGCAGTTGACTGTTTCTAGGGTCAAATTCTGATGATTAATTTTATCTTTCTGCTAACTGGGTTCGGGTAGATGCGGTCACGCTTCGTAGTATAAAACCTTCTTTTGCTCAGGGTACAACGTTGTTAATTAAACAACAAACGCCTCCGTGAAACTAAACTCTCCCAAGGTGAGCGTGACGCTAAATTCTTCCCCCGGTTTCCCTAGGAGGCGGGGAAGTTGAATCGCCGATCGAAAGGAGTTGGCTGGAATTTGCTGTTCGATCGTGTCGTTGTGCCCAGATTCGTCGTGAAACAGCACACTTAGACGCAGATTGGCACACAAAGGCGTGTCTGCTCCGATCATTTTGGCTTCGAGTAGAATGCCCACTTCTGGACGCAGCTTAGGAGGCTCTTCTAAGGTCTCAGTCATGACCGTTTCAGTGGGTTCGCGAGTCACGATCAGGGAAACGGTATGGTCTCCTAGGGTAATTGGCTTTGTTCGTTGATGGCTGCCCCTTGCCAGCGCCAAGGTCGGTTCAGAAAGCGCCTGCCAGCCTGGTTCAAAAATAGCGTATGCCCACTGGCTGAGGTTAATTTTAGGGCAGGCTGGTTTTGGGGCGGATTGCGATCGCTGCTCATATAACACTCTGCGCCATTCAGAATTAGAGATCAAGGCAGCCCATTGCTCAAAGGGCATATCCAATCGAGGCGAATAAAGGGTAGTTTGGCTGAGTTGTTTGATCCAGGCTTCTAGGGTGCGATCGGACAAAAGAGGCAAGGGCGCGATCGTCAAATTTGGGGGGGGAAACCAATCTTTGAGGAGACCCAGCGCATGGAGATCTTTTCTCAACTGCTGGCGATCTAGGCTGTAGGTGCATTCCAAGGGGTCGTGGTGCGATCGTTGCATTTGCTGATGGGTGGCATACCCCAAAACGCGCAGCCAGCCTTCTTGGGGGTTGATTTGCACTGCTAAGTAATAGTGGGCTGCCCAGGTAGGAATGTCTATCCATTCTTGTTCGACGCGCAACTCTTCAAAATTGGTGTCATCGCAGGGCACGATCGCCAATCGTCGTCGGTTGATCTCGATCGCGCTGCCATTGACAACATCCCAAATGCTAGGTAGCTCGTGTTCTTCGACCCAAACCTGGGGCGGCTGCGACAGGTCAAAATCCTCAGTCAGCAACCGACTCACGGCTTGCAAGCACAAGAGGTTTTGGTAAGCTCGCTCACGGGCATTGAGACTGGAATAGTTTTGGCTAGAAACTTGCTGCCAGACCGCAGTGCGATCGTGGGATGAAAGCTCTAGCCAGGTTTCGTCAGGGTAAAGTGTAACCAGATCATCAAGGCTCAACATTGTTTTGTCTCCCTTCAACGTTCTAAAATTGCAGACTCTTTTAGCCAAATTTCAACAAAGCTTGTGAGCCGAGCATCGATCGATTGGCAGCGGCTCAAATCAATTTTTAGCAAGGTTTTCATCCAATACTTAAGATGAGACTGAAAGGACAAATTTAATCGGATCACTTGCGGTAACAGGTCGATCGTGGTGAGGTTAAACCGCTCTAAGATTTTTGATTGCTCCCAGTGTTGCTGGTGGTGTAGGTATAAGACTAGTCTTTCATGGCTTTGGAGTTGTTGTAGATGCGTATCCAAATGAGTGTAAAAATAGTTTTTACAATAATGGCTGAGGTATTCATCTAAAGCATCAATAAATGAATCGTCTTGCTGTAAAATTTCATAGTTTTGGGCAGCCAATTTTTGAATCAGCAGCAACACCAATGTTTTTTTGTAGCGTTTGATCTGACGAGAAAGCTGGTATTGCTTTTCGAGTTTCAGTTCTGGTTTGAGCAGCCGCAAAATCTCAGCGTGGCTCAGTTCTAGCCCAAACCAAAGATTGAGCATAATTTGGGCCACCTCAGGAAGCTCGGCAAAAGATTGGGCGACGATCGTTCCTATTTGTGTCACCTGCTCAACTCGCATCAAATCAGCCAACCCATCCGTCGTGTGGTGGGTCTCCTGCAATAGCCGATCCAAGACGGCATCAGAACTGCGATATTGTCTGACAGCTTGGGCGATCGCTTCAAGGTTGGGCAAAATGCTTTCGGCGGAGATCGCAGTGGTAATGCCGTAGGGTTTGCAGCGCTGACGGTAGCGATCGTGCATTTCTTGTAGTTGCAGTTCTGTGGGCGGCGGCAATTGATTTTGTTGCACTTGTCGGGTCTGGTAAATCTCCTTAAAGCAACGCCAGATCAGGCAAGATTGAGCCATCTTTGAGTTGGTATATCCATCTGCCTGAAGGGCTGCGGTGAGTTCTTTTTGCGACAAATATCTGAGTAACTTCCAGGTTGAATCATTTCGCATTGTGTTTAGCTGAATGATTCTTGCTAGCATTTTCTCCAGTGTTTTTTCAGCGTAGGTTCTGATGGTAGTATTTTTACGTCCGATCTGAAAGTTTTGGAGTATTTTTGTCGATTGAGTTGCGTTCTCTGCTGCAATCTGAAAGCAATCTTCTAGAGAATACTCGTGACTGAGATTGGAGGGTGCAATTTTTGTAGAGTAAAAGTGTTGCGCCGCATACCAGCAAGAAGGCTGCAAGTAAGCTGAAAGCAGTCTATGGGCGATCGTGGCGGGTTCTCGCAAAAAATCGGTCGTCTGCAATTCTTCTCGTCTAGCAACGAGTTGATCGTGAATCGTCCATATTCCATCATTAACTTCGGGTGCAGTTTCGACGAAACGATCGAGAAATTGCGGGTCATGTTGCTGTGCTCTGAGCAAAAAATATCTAGCCCAGGCATCTTTATTAACGCTCAAATTTTCACGGACAATGGGGCGAAGCATTCGCTGCAAGGAGCGATCGCTCACCCAGTTTGGCACACGATAGCCATAGCAATTTTGGGGCACGCAAAAGGTCGAAAACTCCCGCACGATACTTTCTTTGGATGCACCCATTCGATCGCTTTGCCTCATGTTTGCCGCTAACTGATACCCCATAAGCCCTCTGAGTCAGTGTTGATCTCTTTACTAACTCATTAGTTTTGGTCTGAATGGAATATGCACCTGGCGTGAAAAAATTTTCCACTGCTTACAGTTCGCGGCGATCGGGGGCGAATCAGGCAGATTTAAAGGTTTTTAGTAAATGAGAATTTACCAAAGCAAGGAATGTAGATTTATGAATGCCGAAATCTTCGCCTTCATCCTCTCACCCCTTTTTCCAAGTTGGGAGCAGGGGAACCGGACTCTTGCTTGCGCCTCCCAGGTTGGGAGAGCAGGGTGGGGTGAGGGCGAAACAACCTTGCAGTGGACGGAATTATTTAGTCCACGCTCCTAAGGAGCAGGGTGAAATTAAAGCCCTGGGGTGGGCGGGTTTCGACTGCGTTCAACCCTTCTCTAGGAGAAATTTTGAGGGTTTGCGTTAATTTCACCCCATTACTTATTATTTCTTAGCGGAACACAATTGTTTTGTTGCCATGTTGTAGAACGCGATCTTCAACGTGGTAGCGCAGGCCTCTTGCCAACACTGCTTTCTCGATATCTTTGCCATATCGCACCAAATCTTCAACCGAATCGGAGTGATCAATCGATTTACATCTTGGTCGATAATGGGCCCAGCATCCAATTCTGCGGTGACGTAATGACAAGTTGCGCCGATGAGTTTTACACCCCGATCGTAGGCTTGGTGATAGGGTTTTGCGCCCACAAACGAAGGCAAAAACGAGTGATGAATATTGATAATCTGTCCGGGGTAGCGATCGCATATCTCCGGCGTGAGAATTTGCATATAGCGCGCCAACACCATTACATCTCCCTTCGCTTCCTCAAACAAATATTGAATCTTGTCGTAGGCACTCTGCTTAGTTTGTGGGGTGACAGGCACATGGCAAAACGGAATACCATGCCACTCAACAAACCTACGAAAATTCTCGTGATTAGAAATGACACAGGGAATTTCAATATCAAGCTCTTTGCTCTGCCAACGTGCTAATAGATCATATAAACAATGTTCTAATTTAGAGACCAAAATAACAACGCGCTTCTTCTGAATTGAGTCTGTTATTTTCCAATCCATCTGAAAGGATTGTGCGATCGGTTCAAACTGTCGTCGAAATTCCTCAATAGCAAGCGGCAGTGAATCGGCCAGAATTTCTTGCCGCATAAAGAAACGCTGAACCGTCTGGTCTGCATGGTGTTGCGCTTCAACAATCCAGCCTTGATGATTGGCAATGAAGGTGCTCACTGCGGCTACAACACCAACCCGATCGGGACAGGACAGACTTAAGATATATCGTCGTGCAGTAGACACGTTGAAGACTTTGAGAGGGCTTCAGTGATCATAGTGCCTGATGAGTAGAATGCAAAAAAGCGATCGCCCTACTACAGAGCGATCGCTTTTTTAGAGTTGAGCTTGAAAATTGAGCGCAGGCTCAGACTAGGGGATAAACCCTAGCACAGGCGCAGGCTTTACCTCAGCGATCGCAGGGCTTCCCAACCCTTGAGCGTAGATTTGAGCATTCCCCGCCGAAGCCTGACGATAAGACTCGCGGACTTGAGCATTCACCGCCACCGTCTTTACATCAAACATTTGTGTTGCCAACTTGGGGTAGAACCCGATCGCCACAATCAGTGACAGGAAACAAGCCGCAATAAACACTTCACGAGGGTTGGCATCCTCAAACTTGGCATCGATCGGCAGGATGCAATTTGTACCAAAGCAGGCTGCTTCCTCGTTGCCTTCAGCCTTCATCTCTACATCACTCAGATCGCAGGAAGGCACGACATCACACATCAAGTCAGCGCTCGACCCATAAAACACCTGCCTCAACATCGAAAGCAGATAGATCGGTGTGAGAATCAGCCCCACTGCGGAGAGAAACACCGTCACCGTGCGGAACGTAGCACTGTAGATGTCACTCGTTGTGATGCCAACAAATACTGCAATCTCACTCACAAATCCACTCATGCCGGGCAAAGCCAAAGATGCCATAGCAGCGATCGTAAACAGGGCAAACACCCTGGGCATCGCCTGACCCATTCCACCCATTTGATTCATCATCATCGTGTGAGTGCGATCGTAGGTGACACCTGCCAAAAAGAAGAGCACCGACGCAATCAGCCCGTGGGAAATCATCTGCAACAGTGCACCGCTCACTCCGACATCTGTAAAAGATGCAATCCCCAGCAGCACAAAGCCCATATGAGAAATCGACGAGTAGGCCAGGCGACGCTTCATGTTTGTCTGAGCAAAAGAATTCAATGCGCCGTAGACAATGTTGACAACTCCCAAGATTGCCAGCATCGGGGCAAAATAAACGTGAGCATTGGGCAGAAGTTCTAAATTGAAGCGAATCAGACCGTACCCTCCCATCTTCAGCAAGACACCCGCCAAAATCATTGACACCGGGGAAGAAGCTTCGCCGTGGGCATCGGGGAGCCAAGTGTGCAGTGGGAAGATGGCCAACTTCACCCCAAAGGTAATCAACAACCCTGCATAGAGAAACAATTCTAGGGGTAATGGAAACTGCTTTAAGCTAAGTTCTGCGAGATCAAAGGTAATAGTATCGCCATAGAATGCCATCGCCAGAGCAGCAACTAGAATGAAAACCGAAGCGATCGCGGTATACATCAAAAACTTGGTGGCGGCATAGCGGCGATTTTGCCCACCCCAGATACAAACGAGCAGATATACAGGAACCAGTTCAATTTCCCACATGATGAAGAACAGCAACGCATCTTGAGCGACAAACACGCCAATCTGCGCGGCATATAGCACCAGCATCATTGCATAAAACAATCGTGGTCTACGATCGACTCGCCAAGCCGCAAACATGGAGAGGGTGGTCACTAGCCCAGCCAAAAGCACCAGCGGAGCAGACAAACCATCGACAGAAACGGCCCAGTTTAGACCCAACTGGGGCAACCATGCCATCTTCTCAACTAGTTGGAACGTCGAACTGCTGGCATCATAATGATTCCAAAACGTGTAGCACATCAAAGCAAAGTCTGCGATCCCGATACCGAGGGCATACCAGCGCACAAATTTGCCGCTTTTGTCAGGCAGCAAGGGGATGAGCATGGAAGCAATGAGTGGCAGCAGGATGATCGTTGTCAACCAAGGAAAATGATCCATCATGGCGATAAGAATAAATACCTATCTGTGAGTTATGAGTATCTTACTAAACTTTGTTAAGCATTATTCATCAATCCTTTACGTTTGAGAGATTCAGGACAATCTATGGCTCTAGTTCTTTCTCACAAGAGGGAGATAGCCTAACGGAGTGCGATGGGAATGGATGAAAATTGATGAAAGTAGAGGCACGATCGTGGGGTGCTCTCGACTCGGTTAAGATGCCCACGATCGACCCTTCTCTCAACCAAGAGTTGCCCATAAGAGTTGCCTTATCTATCTACGCAACCAATTTACTGAGTACTCGCAACTCTAGTCATGGCAGATCTGACCCTGTGAAGGGCAGTTGCTCAATTGGTATTCTCAATTCTTGAAGTGCTTCATCAAGTTTGATTAATTTTTTTGACCAGAGCCGCTCGATCGTTCGCTTCTTGTGGAAAACTCTGGCAGATTCTGTGGAAAACTTTGCGAAAATTCTCAACATTTAGTGGGGAACCTCAAAAAAATCTCTACATCTAGTGGCAAAAATCGCTCTTTTCCACAGGTTTTCCACAGGTTAAACGACCTTGCAAACCCCTTGAGAAAGACGATCGAAGACTTTTTCCACAGTTTCCACAGTTTCTCTTGCCACCCGTTAGTTCTCCCATTTAAGCGCTACAATCCTCTCACAAAGCCAACTCTAGACTTGATAGATCGATTTCACAATGGGTGTTAATATGCTCAAGCAAGATTTCCAAATCGGTTCTAGCCCCTAGCCAAACTTAGACTCGATCGACTCAGATAGCGCCTTCCCTACCACTCACCCCTCCAAACTGCCATGAAACTGGTCTGCGCCCAAAACAACCTCAATTCTCATCTATCGCTGGTTAGCCGTGCGGTTTCGTCGCGACCCACCCATCCAGTTTTAGCCAACATCCTCCTCAGCGCCGATGCCAAAACTCAGCAAGTCAGCCTCAGTGCTTTCGACTTGAGTTTGGGCATCCAGACCAGCTTTTCCGCCCAGGTTCAAGAAGGGGGAACGCTAACGCTGCCTGCCAAACTGCTAGGTGACATCGTTGCGCGGCTGCCTGACGGCGACATCACCCTAGACAGCGATCTGAACGCTGAGACGGGGATGTTGACCACGCTGACCTGTGCATCGGGACGTTATCAGATGCGCGGCATGAGTGCAGAAGAATTTCCAGAACTGCCCGCGATCGAAGATGGTGAACTGGCTCATCTCTCCACCGAAGCCTTGATCGATGGTCTGCGCGGCACACTTTTCTCCTCAAGCGGTGACGAAACCAAGCAAGTGCTGACTGGCGTTCATCTGAGCCTCCAGCCTGATGGGTTGGAGTTTGCCGCCACCGATGGCCACCGTTTAGCGGTGGTGCAGACCATCAACCAAGATGAGGACGGTTCCCCCGCTAGCAAAACCGAAAACGATGCCAGCCTGGATGTGACGATTCCAGCGAAGGCGCTGCAAGAACTGATTAAAATGCTGGGGCAAAGTGGCGCATCGATCGCCGTCCGTTTTGATCAAGGTCAAGTTGTCTTCGAGTGGACAAATCAACGCTTGACGAGCCGACTCCTAGAAGGACAATATCCCAACTATCGCCAACTCATTCCTCGTCAGTTTTCTCATCAAATGACCCTCGATCGCCGCGTCCTCCTCGGAGCGTTAGAACGAATTTCTGTCCTTGCCGACCAAAAGAACAACATTGTCAAAATGAGTCTAGACGGCAACAACCAGGAACTAACCCTGTCGGTGGATGCTCAAGACGTGGGCAGCGGTCGTGAATCGATGACCGCCCAAATTACTGGAGATAGCTTAGATGTGGCGTTCAACGTCAAGTATCTAGTCGATGGCTTAAAGGCGATCGCAACGACTGATGTACAAATGCAACTCAACACTGCAACCAGCCCTGCTATTCTCAGCCCCCTTGGAAGTCTGAAAATGACTTACCTGGTGATGCCTGTGCAAGTAAGATCCTGAGAACTATTAACTCGCGGCAATGTTTGGTTTGACACGTTTTGAGGTCGTGCTTCGACTTCA
>JAAUOZ010000215.1 GCA_012034655.1 Leptolyngbyaceae cyanobacterium CSU_1_3
TACCAATTCCGCCCATCCCCCAAAGCACAATCAAGCGGCATTTCCGACTCCATTCCGTCAATTGCGCTAACTCCGCAGTTCGCCCGATGAACATCGGCACATCGGGCATCGCGTTCAAATCTAAGTGCAGCGTGTGAGGAACGTCGTCTGATGCCGCGATCGCCTCCCAATCTGCAAGTCCGACTGCTTGGCAAATTGCAATAAACGTGCCTTGCTCGATCGCATCGCTGCGCCAAAACCGCTTCAGCGTCGCCCGTGAGGTTTGTGCCATTCGACACCAGACTTCAGATTGTTTCAGCCATCCTTTCCGCCGTCTGGCGCGATCGATTTGGATCAGCCCTTGCTCAGAAGCACGAATTGTAACCATACAGAGAGTGGATGACTGAATATTCTCTAGTCTACTGGGAGTCTATCAAAAAGGTTGCGCCCACGGTGAGCCAAAAGTGAGCCGCCCTGAACTGAAGGTTTTGAGACAGTTGAGATATCAGAACACCCGCCCGACGCAGAGCACACTTGGAGAGCAGCGATGAACCGTCATTTAGCCTTGTCCACACCGTGGAGCATTCTTTATCAATCTGTTTCACTTTATCGTGCCAATTTTGGCTTGTTTTTTAGGCTGGCACTCTATTCTAATGGCTGGTTTTTAGCCTCTAATCTAGCGTGGTTTACAGCATTGGCAATTCTATTGGCCTCTCCTTTTGCCTTGCTTATATTTCTTGCTCACGTTTCGGGAGGTCAGGGTTGGTTGGTGCTAGCGATCGCAGTAGTTTTCGTGATTGCAATGTTCGGTCTGAGTATCTTTACATCCGCAAAAGGGCTGCTACGGCAAGCTTTGATTGGTCAAATTGCCTATCACACGCTCATCGGACAACCCGAACCCGTGCAGGTGATTTTTCGCAGAATGCGACCTCGGATGTGGCAATTCTGGTTGGTCGAAGCTGCTATTAATGCCACCCTTGCTTGCGTGGGTGGAATCACAGGAAAGTTTGAAGGAGGGTGGATTTTGCTAGGAATTGCCCTACAGATCTTTGTCCTCGCGCAGCGATTTTTAGCGGATTTCATCATTGCTGTAGAAAGCTGTAATGCTGGCCCTGCCTTACGCAGGAGTCAGGAGCAGTGCAACTCTTTGCTTCTCCCAATCAGTGGCATGTTGGCGATCGTTTGGCTTTTCATTGTGCCGCTTTATCTCCTAGCGTTTCTGCCTGCGATCGCAGTGTGGCAATTAGAATGGCAAACTCCCGAAACCGCGTTGTTCACGAGAGATTCTGTTGTTCATCTGATCCAAGCGATCGGCATCTCTATTGTTCTCTGCACCTTATTTCAGACGCTTACGATTCCATTCTGGCAATCGATTAAAGCATCTCTCTATCAAACGTTAAGGGCATCGCACCCAAGTGTTTAGACCCATTGAAATCGAACCGAATCGTGGAGGAACAATCATGCGATCGATAATTTATTGGCTGATGGGCGATCGTGCCGGACGAGTGATTTATGCAAGTTGGAATTGGCTCTGGGGTCAACCGATCGAGCAAGGCGGCAAAATAGCGGTGGAAGTTGCCCAAGAATCGCTTCATGCCATGCAGCAATCGGTCTATCAACTGACAGAATCGGTTGCAAAAGCAGTAGCAGCCTACGAACGAGCCAAGCAACAGTATGTACAAAAGCAGACAGAGGCGAAACGATCGGAGCAGTCCGCCGCCCAAGCTTTTGAAAAAGGTCACGAAGAAGCGGCTCGTTTAGCCATGGCACGGGCGATCGAACTCGAACGAGTCTTGCCCCGATTTGAAGCCCAAGTGCAACAGGCAGAACAAGCAGTGCAAAACCTGAAAGCCAAATTGCATCAAGAGCACCAAAAGCTGGAGTCATACCAGGTTCAAATGCAAACGCTCAAAGCCCTGGCTGAGGTCAACGAAGCCTTAGCAGTCATTGCTGATGTCACCAGCGAATTCAAAATCGATTCTGCCCGCAACCAGTTTCAAGAAGCCCAAGCTGCGATCGAAGGTCGCAATGTCCAAGCTCACGCCCACCAAGCTCTCTCAGAGCATTCCGGCGAAAAACTGCAAGCCGCCCTCGACCAACTCAGCCTAGATAGCGAAATCGAACAACGGTTGCTTCGCCTCAAAGCCACTCAAAGCCAATAGTTTCAGCAATTACCTTTAAGGAGATCCCCACCATGACAACTCACACGACCTCCAAAAAACCGCGTCCGCCGATCGCTTATGTAGGTGCTGCCCTGCTGGTGCTTGCCGGGCTTAGCATCGGCAACCATTATCTGGGTCGCTCTACGCCCGGTCATAGCAATAGTGATAGGAATAGTGATAGCAAGGCCAGCCAGGTAAAAACCATAGACGATCGCATGAGCAATGGCGCACACTCCTTCTTCCCAGAAGACGGAACCCCAGATAAACTGACTGCGATCGCCGCCTACGCCAGTGCCGATTATGGATCTGCCCAGACCTTCTTCGATCGCTCATTGAGCAAAAAAAACAACGATCCGGAATCCTTAATCTACCGTAACAACGCTACCGTTGCTTCTCGCAACCCCCTCAAGATTGCCGTCAGCGTTCCCACCAGTGCTGACGCAAGTGGCTCTCGCGAAATTTTGCGAGGCGTTGCCCAAGCCCAAACCGAAATCAACGCCTCTGGTGGCATCAATGGACGCTCACTGGCTGTCACGATCGCCAACGACGATAACGATACCAAAACTGCCCAACAGATCGCCCAAACGTTGGTCAATCGTCAAGACATTCTGGGTGTCGTCGGTCACTACGCTAGTAGCGTTACCCTCGCCACTGCCGACATCTACAATCAAGGTCGGCTCGTTGCCATCTCTCCCATTAGCTCTGCGGTGCAACTCTCGAATAAAAGCCCCTATGTATTTCGCACCGTCCCCAGCGACTCCATTGCAGCGCGAGCACTCACCGATTACATGCTGCAAACCCTAAAGCGTAAAAAAGCGGTTGTCTATTTCAGTTCTCAAAGTGATTATAGTAAGTCGCTCAAAGGGGAATTGAATACCGCGATCGCCCTTCAAGGTGCTCAAGTCGTGGGGGAATACGATCTGGCTAATTCCAGCTTCAGCCCCAATCGCAGTTTAGAAGAAGCACAGCAACGCGGAGCCGAAGTCATTCTGCTTGCCAGCAATACGGGTAGCCTCGATCGGGCCTTGCAGGTCGTGCAGGCTAACAACAATCGCCTCCCGATTTTGGCCGGAGATGATGTCTACAGTTCTAAAACGTTGGATGTCACCCGTGCCTCTGGTCGAGACATGATCGTGGCAGTTCCCTGGCATAGTCTTGGCAGTGGATCGCAGAACTTTGCTACGCGATCGCGCACCCTGTGGGGGGGCGATGTAAACTGGCGCACCGTGACGGCCTATGATGCAACGCAAGCCTTGGGTGTAGCCCTCCAGCAATCGCCCACTCGTGAAGGTGTCCAGACAGCCTTGCTCCATCCCACCTTCACGGCATCGGGGGCTTCGCGCACGGTTTCTTTCTTGCCATCGGGCGATCGCAATGCCCCAGTCCAGTTAGTCAGAATCATTGAGAATGGTCGATCAGCCTACGGGTATAGCTTCGTCCCTCTTTTCTGATTGATAACTACTCAGTCTGCCCTCACCCTAAATTCCTCTCCCTAGGGAGGGTTGGGGTGAGGGCAAATCCGAATCTGATTCAATTCACGATTCTTAGGACTGTGGATTAAATAACCTGTAATATCTGAGCACCCTGCATCGCCCTCATCCCCTCACCCTTGCTCCCAAAAGGGCAAAGGGGAACCAAACTCTTACTCCCTTCTCCCAAGCTGGGAGAAGGGCTGGGGATGAGGGCTGAAGTGAAGCATTACACCTTAATAAATTCACGATCAGCTACTAGGCCGCTTTGGCAAGTTGGCGCTGAGGCTCATATACCTTGCGACCTACGGCTTCTGCAACGGGTTTGATGCTCTGCACCAGGTTGACCATTGCACCCAGGGAAAGGGCCTGACGAGCATCGGAAACAGATTTTTCAGGGTGCGGGTGACACTCAATAATTAGCCCATCTGCACCACAGGCGATCGCACCCCTCGATAGGTCGGCGATTAGTTCGCGCTTTCCGGCAGCGTGACTCGGATCGACCACCACAGGTAGGTGAGTAATCTGTTTCAACGCCACGACTGCACCGAGATCTAAAACATTGCGCGTGTAAGGGTCAAAACTCCGAATGCCTCGCTCACACAGCACCACCTGAGAATTGCCATGGCTGACTATATATTCAGCGGCCATGACAAATTCTTCGATCGTTGCCGCTAGTCCTCGCTTTAGCAACACGGGCTTGTTTGCCTGACCCACCGCCTTCAGCAGATCGAAGTTTTGCATATTGCGACTGCCTATTTGCAGCATATCTGCGTAGGCACAAATTTCCTCAATTTGTGAAATGGCCATCACCTCTGTCACCACTGGCATTTGGTAGCGCTGGCGTATGGTGTCGAGAATTTCTAACCCTTCTAAGCCCATACCCTGGAAGGCATAGGGCGACGTGCGAGGTTTGTAGACACCCCCCCGAATTGCCTGAACCGCAGCCGTTTGCAGCGACTGAGCGACATCTTCCATCTGCGACAGGTTTTCGACGGTGCACGGCCCACCGATGATCACAATGGCTTCTCCGCCGATCGCCACCTGCTCAGACAGGTGAACGATCGTGGATTGACGAGCATCAGACTTAGCAACTAATTTGGCTTCCAGCATGGGTTTGAGTCCTAATTCAAGAAAAGTTAAGTAAGAAAAATGGAGCAAAAAAAACGGAACCCTTGAGCAAGAGTTCCGGGAGGCGCAGACGCAACGACCTTCACCCAGAACTCCTGTGTGGCCAAAAATAAAATCCAAAAAAGTAAAGCTTGAGAGACATAAGACGACGAGGGAGGAGAGAGGAGGTTGACGGGACGTAGAGGAAGTTTGGCACTTCTATTTGGCAATTAAAAAGCCGTAGATTTTACTCTACGGCTCACTGGGATGTTCGCATGGAACGATCTTCACCCCCAGTGAACCGCCTTGCGCCAAAAAAAGTAAAAGTAGAACGAGTTAGCAGACATGAGGTAAAAAACTCTGTGGCAGAAAACTTTGTTCTTTGAACGTAACAGAGACCCCAAAACAAGTCAACTCCCCGATCGGCTACCTCCTCCTCCGTCTGAAGTGCGCCAACATCTTTTGCCAATAACATATGTTCTCTTGTGGACGCAAACCTTCTTGACATTTTGTAATACTAACGTTACATTGATTTACATAAGGCAGCAAGAAACGACCCAGCCGAAATCAGAGAGTGAGTTTAACTGAGAGGCTCAACCAAGCGAGCCAGGTTATGGGTTCGTTGCTACCAAACAGTTCACCCCGTTTTGAGAAAGAGGTTTTGAGATGACGATTCTTATTGCACTGTTTGCGATTGGTTGGGTAGCTGTAGCTATTTTGGGAACTCAAGCCTATTTCATGGGTGAGCAATCCAAGCCGATTCACGAGCGAAACTGGCGTTCTGAATCCTTTGAGAAGTTGGCGATCGCCGTAACTGGAACCGAGACTGACTATGGAGATCGTGTTCCCGCCTATGCGATGGATGCCTACGCCAGCCAGTCTTTGCCCGAAGCCTAGTCAACGCACCCTAGAAAATTGAAACTCTTCGGCCCCGATTCAACGATCGGGGCTTTTTTGTATGCTGTGACACCAAGCTCCTTTGAAAAAAGAATTTTGAAAAGATTTCTGGAATGGTGACAGTGAGGATGTTATTCCTAAATAAGCTCTAGCATCTACCAGGGATAATGATTGATATTTTTATCTCATATTCACGAAAAGATGAAACGTTTGTTCGCAAGCTCCATGGGGCCATCGAACAAAGCGGACGCGAAGCCTGGGTCGATTGGCAAGATATTTTGCCAACCGATGAATGGTGGAAAGAAATTCAGCGTGGGATCGAGCGAGCCAACTCGTTTGCCTTTGTGCTCTCTCCTGACTCGATCGCCTCAAAGGTCTGCCGCGAAGAAATTGACCATGCCCTCGCCCACCACAAACGCCTGATTCCGATCGTCTACCGCGAAGGATTTTTACTCGACAAAGCGCTCCCAGCGCACCACGCCCTAGAACGACACAACTGGATCTTTTTTCGTGACGGCGACCCCTTTGAGCCAGCCTTTGGCAAACTAGTCAAAGCCGTCGAAACCGATCTGCACCATGTTAAAGAACACACCCGCCTGCTCGGTCGATCGCTGGAATGGGTTCGCAAAAACCACGACGAAAGCTGTCTCCTGCGGGGCACTGAGCTAGCCGAAGCCAGGCAGTGGTTGCTAGAAGCACCCGAAAAAGAGCCGGCTCCGACGGCTGCCCAGTCTGAGTACATTATCACCAGTGGACAGGTCGAGAGTACTCGCCAAGAGGCCGCTATTCAGCGCCAGCAAATTCAGATTCGTCGCCAGCGCATTTTTCTGGGAACGCTGGGGGGAACCTTGGCGATCGCGACCGGGTTGGGCATCGTTGCCATTCGGCAGTCGCGTCTGGCAAAAATGGGCGAAATCAAAGCGGTTTTGGCTTCGTCACAGGCGTTGTCTGCCTCAGAATCGCGATTTGCATCCCTCCAGGAAGCGCTGCGGGCTGGGAAGTTGTTCAAAGGGCTGCATCGCCGCCAGCCAGGGCTGCAAGCCGAACTCGAAACGACCCTTCAAACATCGCTGTCCTCGATTCAGCAATTTAACAGCTTAGAAAGTCATACCAATGGCGTGACGAACCTTGTTTTTAGTGCAGATGGGCAAACTCTGGCTTCTAGTGGGCGCGATGGGGCAATTAAATTCTGGAAGCTAGATGGCAGCCTAGCGCAGTCGATCGAGGCTCACAACAACGTGATTTTGGATACAAAATTTAACCCGGATGGGCAAACCCTGGTTTCGGTGAGTCAAGATCCGATTGTGAAACTGTGGAATTTGGACGGCACACTACGCCGCACGCTCACTGGCCACACCGATGCCCTCTCGGCGGTCAACTTCAGCCCCGACGGTCAACAGTTTGTCACCGCCAGCAAGGACAAAACCGCCCGACTCTGGAACAAAGACGGTAGGCCGATCGCCACTCTCAACCATAGCGCAAGCGTGGAGGATGCGGTCTTCAGCCCCAAGGGTCAACGAATCATTGTGACTGCCGGAGCAGATGGAGCGATCGTCCTCTGGAAAGACGGCACGCAGATCAAAAAGATCAAAGCTCATAGCGCGGGCATTCGGAAAATTGCCTTCAGCCCCGATGGCCAATCTTTTGTCACCGTCAGCGCCGATACAACGGCCAAGTTGTGGAAATCGGATGGTGCGTTTCTCAGAACTCTAAAAGGGCACACAGATGTGGTGCGGAGAGTTGTGTTTAGCCCCAATGGGCAGACGATCGCCACGGCTAGCGACGATCAGACCGTGCGGTTGTGGAAGCACAATGGCAAACCACTGCGAACCTTAACAGGACATCAGCATGTGATTTACAGCGTCAACTTTAGCCCCGATAGCCAGCGCGTGATCACGGCTAGCAAAGACAAATCGGTCAAGGTGTGGTCGCTGGGTGGGCAGGTGCTCGAAACACTGACAGGGCATAGCGATTGGGTGAGGCAGGCACGCTTTAGCCCCGATGGTCGCCTGATTGCCACCGCCAGCGAAGATAAAACGGTGAAACTTTGGAAACTCGATCGCTCTGGGCTTAAGGTTCTGCGAGATCACGAGACAACGGTGCAAAAAGTGGGATTTAGCCCCGACGGAGCCTTGATCGCTTCCAGTGGGGATGATAGCGTGCCCAAGCTTTGGGATCGCAATGGAAAACTGGTCTCGAATCTTAAAGGACACACCGCTGCGATCGCTTCGATCCAATTTAGCCCCGACGGTCAGACGATCGCCACCACGAGCGCCGATCATACCATTCGTCTATGGGGGCGAGACGGCAAACCGGGAGCCATTTTCAGAGGGCATCAGAAGACAGTCTGGGAGGCGGTTTTTAGCCCCGATGGGCAACGAGTTGTGTCAGCCAGCGACGATGGAACCGCGAGACTCTGGAAGCTAGATGGCACGCCGATCGCTACCCTCACCGGACATGGGAACACAGTCTACGATGTGAGATTTGGCTGTGGTGGGCAGACGATCGCCACGGTGGGCAAAAATAATTTGGTTAAGCTGTGGCGGTCAGATGGCAAACCCTTCAAAGATCTCAAAGGGCACACTGACACGCTCTACCGGGTGCGGTTTAGCCCCGATGGGCAGACGTTGGCAACGGCAGGGGTCGATCGTACTGTGCGGTTGTGGAATTGCCAGGGAGCACCGATCGCCACCCTTTCGGGTCACACTGGAACGGTGATCAAGATTAGCTTTAGCCCCGATGGGCAGTTTGTCGCCTCTGGTAGTTTTGATAATGATGTGAGAGTTTGGAAGGTTGACGGCACACCCGTGGCGAGGATGCAGGGGCACAGTGCAGAAATCTCGGATGTCAACTTCAGTCCGGATGGTCAAATAGTCGCTTCGTCCAGCGCTGACAACACCATTCGCCTCTGGAGTTTAGAGGGAACCTGGCTCAAAACCCTACACGGTCACAGGAATGGCGTAAAGGCGATCGCCTTCAGCCCAGATGGAACGCGATTGGTCTCTGGCAGTGAGGATCGATCGGTGCGGTTGTGGCAGTGGAATGCAGAACTCGAAGAATTGATCGCCGACAGTTGCAACTGGCTCAAAGATTACTTCCAGACCAACCCAAATGTGAATGCGACCGATCGTGCCCTCTGCCGCAAGGAATCGTTTGGCAATTTGATCAATCTGAAAATAATGTCACCTAAGGGATCGGCGAGTTAATCATCTCCCACCCGCCGAAACCCGATGCACTGGCGTTTTATTTTCATGCAAACCCCTAAGAAATGAGAATTAAATAAACGGTAAGGCTTTGGATTCGCCCTCACCCCCCGCCCCTCGCCCAACTTGGCGAGGGGAGTTAGAAAGGGTTCG
>JAAUOZ010000216.1 GCA_012034655.1 Leptolyngbyaceae cyanobacterium CSU_1_3
AATTCAAACCCTGGTAGCTCAACAGCCTCAACTCACCACTGGGATGATGGTGGTTGATCTCGATACCAATGCCTATCTCAGTCTCAACGCTGCGACGGCCTTGCCCTGCGCCAGCACCATTAAATTACCTGTGCTCGTGGCCTTTTTTCAAGATGTGGATGCTGGGAAAATTCGTCTAGATGAGCTTCTGACGATGCGCCCTGATTTGGTCGCCACCGAAGCGGGTGACATGCAATATCAGCCGCCGGGGTCGCAGTTT
This sequence comes from Leptolyngbyaceae cyanobacterium CSU_1_3, assembly GCA_012034655.1. Lineage (GTDB taxonomy): Bacteria > Cyanobacteriota > Cyanobacteriia > Leptolyngbyales > Leptolyngbyaceae > JAAUOZ01. The sequence goes on from JAAUOZ010000216.1 coordinate 260, forward strand.
ACCGCCCTTGATATTGCTACCCACATGATCACCGTCAGCGACAACACCGCCACCAATTTGCTAATCGATCGCTTGGGCGGCAAAGATGCCCTCAATCAACGCTTCCAGTCTTGGGGGCTGAAGACGACTGCCATTCGCAATCTGCTCCCCGACATCGAAGGCACAAATACCAGCAGCCCGCAAGATCTGGTGTCGCTCATGGGGCTAGTGAGCAATGGGAAACTATTGTCGATACGATCGCGCGATCGCCTGCTAGATATTATGCGGCGCACTGTGACCAACTCGCTGCTGCCCAGTGGTTTGGGGGCAGGGGCGACGATCGCTCACAAAACGGGCAACATTGGCACAATGACTGGAGATGTGGGACTGGTTGATATGCCGAGCGGTAAACGCTATCTGATCGGCGTAATGGTGAAACGTCCCCGTGATGATGAACGCGGCGAAGAACTGATTCGCCAAGCCTCGCGGTTAACCTACCAATATTTCAGCCAGCCTGTTGCGCCACCAGCCCAGCCTCAGCAAGCTCCGGTGAGCAATCCGCAGGGGGCAATTCAGCCGCGATCGAAGATTGCTCAGCCTTAGAGGAGGAGAAATGAGGGAAGTAAGGTTGGGTTCAAAGTCCCTCTCCTGCTGTGGGAAAGGGTCTGGGGTGAGGGTCTTCTGAGTTTTTCACCTTGCTTAAAACTCTTGCTCGTCGGTTAAGGTTTCGATCAATAAATCGACTTGTTTCTGTCGTTGGGCTAGAAATCCTTCGCACTGCCGCAAATACTCCATTGCCGTTGAGAATCGATCGAACACGTCTGCCAATTCCAACTCGCCAGACTCGATCTGAGCGAGAATTTCCTCCACCTCAGCGACGGTTGCTTCGTAGTTCCAGCCGTCTTGTAGAGTATCTGAACGATCGCGCTGATCCGAAATGGCGTTCGATCGGGGAGAATTCGGCATAAAGTTCAACAGAGCGTCGCAGCGAAGGAATGCCCTTTCTTTATAGTCTTTATTCTGCAAAACTGCCTGCTATGCCTGATACATCGGTCACTTGCACCTTGATGCTGCCTTGCCCTAACTGAATCGATAATTCTTGCCCAACTGTTAGATTGCGAGCCGATCGGGCGATCGTGCCATCCTGCAATCTTGCCACTGCATACCCTCGTTGCAACACCGCTTGGGGATCAAGGGTTGCTAGCTTTTCTTGCAGCGTTTGCTGGCGCTGAGCCGCTTTTTGAAACGTGCCCTGGGTCGCTTGAATCAATCGCTTTCGCAGCCAGACAACCCCCTGGATCTCTTGCGTGATCTGACGATCGAGCTTTAAGCGTTTGAGCCGATCTCGCAGCCCTTGCAGACGATCGTTCTCTCTGGCAATCGACTGCGCCACCGCCGCATTCAGGGCTGCAAATCGGGCCCGATGTTCTGCCAGTAGATCCGCTAGACAGGGAACGGCTTGCTCTGCGGCCGCAGTGGGCGTATGCACAAACACATCGGCCACCAGATCCGCCAAAGACTCATCGCGCTGATGCCCAATTCCTGCAATCACCGGAATTGTACAGTTCGCCACCGCCCTGACCACAAGTTCGTCATTAAAACAGGCCATATCTTCGATCGCACCGCCACCTCGTGATAGAATTAGTACATCTGCTCTAAAATCGCGCTCGACGCGGGCGATCGCCGCCACGATCGACGCAGGAGCCTGATCTCCCTGCACAAGCGCCGGAGAAAATAACACCTGCAACCCTGGGTAACGGCGCTTGAGGGTGCGCTGGATGTCTCCCCAGGCCGCAGCTTGCGGAGATGTCACCACTGCCACCGTCTGAGGATGAGCCGGAAGAAAGCGTTTTCTGTCTGGGTCAAACAGTCCTTCTGCCTCTAGGCGATGCCGCAACTGGCGATAGCGCAAGGCTCGCAGACCTTCGCCCCCCGGTAGCGCTTGCCAAACATTCAACTGGTAAACGCCCCGTTGGGGATGAATCTGCACCCGACCCAAGACAATCAACTGTTCTCCTGGGGCTGGCAGTGTTGCCAATTTGTCGAGTTGGCTACTCCAGACCACACAACTGATTGCCGCCTTAGCATCGGGGTCTTGCAGCGTGAAAAACAACCCGCTTCGATATTTCGTAGCGCTCGAAACTTCACCCGTCACCCACACCTGGCGCAGTTGATCATCCTGTTCGACAAGCAATTGAAGGTAGGCAGTCAATCCGCCTACGGAGAGCGCAGCATCAGGAATGAGCAAGCTAGGTAGGTTGAAGGACATCGCGTGTAACCTGGAGAAAGAAGGGTTGGAATGATTAACTTTTGGCGGCGATCGTTCCCGCTTATGTTACAAGTCTGCTACAAGAATAAGTTTGCTACAAGCACGAATGTTGATTTGTAGATTGTTCTAAGACTTTCTCCCTAAGACTCTCTCACTTTGCCCCATCTACAATTTTTTTCTGAGGCGCTAATGGCTAATAGTAAATCTGAAACGACCGACAAGCAAAAAGCCCTGAGCTTGGTGCTCAACCAGATCGAGCGCAATTTTGGCAAAGGCAGCATTATGCGCCTCGGTGATGCTACCCGGATGAAGGTGGAGACAATTTCTACCGGTGCGTTGACGCTGGATCTCGCCCTAGGTGGCGGTTTGCCCAAGGGCCGCGTTATCGAAATCTACGGCCCTGAGAGTTCGGGGAAGACGACGCTGGCTTTGCACGCGGTGGCGGAGGTGCAGCGCGGTGGCGGAGTTGCCGCCTATGTCGATGCAGAACACGCCCTCGATCCGAGCTATTCGGCGGCGTTGGGGGTAGACATCGCCAACCTGTTGATTTCTCAGCCTGACACGGGCGAGTCGGCCCTAGAAATTGTGGATCAGTTGGTGCGATCGACCGCCGTTGATGTCGTGGTTGTAGACTCCGTGGCGGCCCTCGTTCCCCGTGCCGAAATTGAAGGCGAGATGGGTGATTCTCACATGGGTTTGCAGGCGCGGCTGATGAGTCAGGCGTTGAGAAAAATTACCGGCAACATCGGCAAATCTGGCTGCACGGTGATTTTCATCAACCAGTTGCGGCAAAAAATCGGTGTGACCTACGGCAGCCCCGAAACAACCACAGGTGGTCAGGCTCTCAAATACTATGCCTCAGTCAGGCTCGACATTCGCCGCATTCAAACCTTGAAGAAGGGCAACGAAGAGTTTGGCAACCGCGTCAAGGTGAAGGTCGCCAAGAACAAAGTTGCGCCACCCTTCCGCATCGCCGAGTTTGACGTAATTTTTGGTAAAGGCATTTCGACCCTGGGCTGTCTCGTCGATCTCGCTGAAGAAACGGGTGTGATTGTTCGCAAAGGCGCATGGTATAGCTACAACGGCGACAACATCAGCCAGGGTCGCGATAATGCGGTGAAGTATTTTGAAGAGAAGCCCGACTTTGCCAAAGATGTCGAGAGGCTCGTTCGCGAGAAACTAGAGATGGGGGCGGTGGTTTCTGCTAATTCTGTGGGAGTTGCAGAGGCTGAGGACGAAGAAGACGAAGAATTTGAAGAAGAATAGAGGTTGCTAAACAGCACGATCGAGGTAGGTAGTTTACCTGCCTTTTTGTTGACCATAGCCAGATGCTCGGCTTCTGAATCAAGACGACGAGGAGACTTGCGCCAAAATAGCATCCCTCACTGCATTGTCCGTATTGTCCGTGGGTTTCGACTCTACTCAACCCACTTGCTGTGGAGGGCGGAGCGAAGTCGAAGCTTGAACCATCAGGCGGTGATCCTGACGTTCAGCAATGCCAAAAAGACTTAGGAATTGTACCACTCGCCAGGTTTAGACTCCGCTCAACCTTCAATCGTCGAGGGTTGAGCGGAGTCTAAACCCGATTCACGGGTCTTTTATTTTCATGCAAACCCCTCATTTAACCCCTGTTTTTCAGCGATAGCCTGGATCGGTGGGTTCTGGCACTTCTCCAGAAATGAGAGGATTGACCGATCGCAGCGTTTCCGTTCCCTTTGGGGCAAGGGACGCTCCACCTCGCGCTCCTACCGCTGGAACTCCCCCTTGTACACTAGGCGCGTTGCCCACTGGCGCAGACGGCACATAGACAGCAGTGGGGGCGGGGGGCAGTGGGTTGAGATAGCCCAACAGTTGCTTAGAATATTGCCCCGCATACTTCGACCAATCGCGAATATTGGGTTTTGCCTGCCATTCTTGGCGAGTCACCCTGGCGATTAGCAGCATTGCCACATTGCCATAACGATCGCCCGACACTCTCACTACTACTGTTTCCACTTGTGGGTTTTGCAGTTCTTGATTAATGATTTGTGCTGCCAGCACTTCGGCTTGTTGCACCAACGCTTGATAGGTGGGTGTGTCTGAATTGATCACGCGATCGATTTCTTTGACAGCGCGGGTTGAGCTAGCACGAGTGGGAGACATTTCTGCCCAGACCGGAGACACCCAAACAGCACCGCTCAGGCAGGTAAAAAGCGACAAAACGATCGCACTTGATTTCACAATCATGGTTAAAAGGTGTAAAAGAGCAGGTGATCCACAAGAACCAACCAGGCCATCTCAGGAGCGCTGTCTGGTTGAGTTTAGAAACTAGTGGTCGGCAAACCTTATTTTCGAGGATAGACGGCGATCGCTTCAATTTCAACCAGCCAGCCTGCATTTACCAACCCCTGCACTCCGACCGTGGAGCGTGCTGTCTTTACCGGATTTTCTGGATTGTCGAAAAATTCGCCATAGGCTCGAAACCAGCCCTGATAATCTACTTGCCCATTTAGCGCTGGGTCGGGAACCAGATAGCAGATCAAAAACGCCACGTCTCCCAAACCTAAGCCTTGAGAGGTGAGCAGTTCTTTGATGCGGGTGAGCGTGCCCTTGGCTTGGGTGTAGGTGTCGCCAAAGCGATCGCGGCTTGTGGCTGGGGCCTCTAAATTCACCGCCGGGGGAACCGTCCCACTGGTAAAGTAGAACGCCGCATCTCGCGGAAATGCTACCCCCGCCGAAATTGGAGAAGTCGCCGCGCCAGGGGTAAACGTCACCACTCTGGGAGGCCTAACCTTTCCTTGGGCTTGCACTGCTACCGTGATCCCGGTCAAGCTAAAAATGACCGTACAAATGGCAACCATCAACCATCGTCTTGAGAACTGAACGGGCAACCAACTAAACCACTTTTTCATGATGCTTCCTGTGAGTGAAATCTGAATTTTGGGTGTCTCAGTGGATCGAAAACTGAACTTTAGAAGCTTGTGGGGCAGGCATTCTGCTTGCACGAGGGCGGCCCTCCCACAGAGCATTTGTGATCTAGCCTGCCAATCTTGAATGGACAAATTAGAAATCGAAGCCCTCATGCCTGTGCCCCAATTTTCTGCACGACTACCCGCGCCGACTCAAATGCGCCTGCCATCCAGCCTGTTAGGTAGCTGAGATGTTCTCCAGCGAGGTAAATCTTGCCGTCTGGCTGATTGAGTCTGGGGTAAAACTGCTGGCGGGTCTGAGTGGTGTAAGTCGCCCAACCGCCCAGGTTGTAAGGAATATTCGACCAATAGAGCGACATGCCTGTCTCATAGTGGCTGTTGTATTGGGGATGAATTCTGCTGCCCAGTTCGATCGCTCGTCTCACCCGTGCCTCTGGCTGTAAGGCTCCAAATTCTGCTGCCACTGCCCCAAAGTTGTAGTAGCCGACGAGTACGCCTCGCTTAGACAGATAGCCATAACCGGGATACCAGATCGTAGCCAAACCAATATTGGTGCTGGTGATGCCGCCCATGATTTGTTCATCTTCTTCCCAGAAGCGGCGGTTAAACTGCAAGGCAGATTTGCCTGTGACGGCATATTCTACGCCAGCGATCGCGGCCTGCATGTCTGGCGAAAAGTCAGCCGGAATTTTGCTCAACACTTTGAGCGGAATGGTGCAAATGCAATAGTCTCCAGTGATCTGCTGAACGTTTCCGTTCTGGCTGTAGACGATTCGCACGCCGTTGGGGGTTTTGCGAATTTCTTGGACTTCAGAACTAAATTGAATCGTCGATCGCACCTTCCGCTCTAAGGCTTTGGCGATCTGGTCGAGTCCGCCGACAGGCTGAAACATTAGCATTTGCTGGTCATAGCCCTGCTCAAACGCTTCGTAGTTGGCAAATCCTAGGTTGACTAAGGCACTCAGCGAATAGGGACTCGAAAACTTACCCGGACGATCGCCCGCCCCCTGCTTTTCGACATCGTATCCGCGACGGTTCGTTCCTCGATAAAACAAATCGGGGTCAAGACCCCCATAGGTTCTCAGAAAAATCACCAATTTTTCTTTGTCTTCTGCGGTTAGGGGGGCATCGAGTGCGCCCTGGCTGGCGGCTTTGGCTAACAGTTCTGCGAGGTAGCCCCGAAGGTCGGCTTTTGCCTGCCGCGCCCGGACTTTTCGCCCCGACAAATCACCCGGAACGCTCTCATTGTAGTAATACTGCTCATAATTGAGGTTCGGAAAAATTTCCAGATCAACGCCCAACTCGCGGCAGTAGTCGATCGTAATATGATGCTGTGGAATCCGTGCGGGGCCGGGGTTAAAGTATTGCCCTTGGGCAAACTGAGCCGTCTGCACTGTGCCCGTAGTTTCAACGATCTGATCGCCGCCGCGCACCGTCCAACAGCGCCCACCCGATCGCCCCCGCGCCTCCAAAATTGTGCACTTATACCCCGACTTGCGTAGCTCGTAGGCTGCGGTCATCCCGGCTAACCCGGCTCCCAGAATGATCACTCGCTTGCCGCGCCCAGGGCGAATCTGCAACGTTTGGGATTGAGCAACGGCTGGGTTTGCCTCCCCCAACAAATCCAATGCTTTCATCGCAGCATAGGTCGAACCACCCGCCGCTGCTACCCTGACTATAAAATCTCGACGTTTCACGATAGCTCCCTACTTTGTAAATGAATGGCAACTCAAACCTCGACGAAAAAATTGCATCACAATTTTTCACCACACAATTTCTCAGCCCATCTCAAGAAAGCCTTGCTCAAGAATCTTGAAAATGGATGAATTTTGTGCAGACTGATGGGCGAAATAATTTGGCGATCGTTACCAAAAATCGATCCTATAAATCGACCGATCGCAGCCAAGAAACTAACTCAATCGACTTCGATAATGGAGAGAAGAAATCAACGAGCGATCGAACTGTAACCGTTTCTCTTCATATAATCTCCTGATGATTTTTCGCAAAAAAAGTAGGTGGGTATGAGGTCATTTTCAAAGCAACCCAAGCTGTGCGGTTCAAAACTTTAGGTCAACCGCTTTGAGAATGATTGAATCGCTCGATCGGGCGAACCAAAAAAGCCCGTTAAGGCATTAGTTCGCTGTGGCAGCCTCGTCTGATGAAACTGCCTCGCTTTGCTTGTAGAAAGCTTTGCCCGTGAAGACTTAGACTGTCTGCATCGTGCGCTCTAGGTTGAGCAATCTGAAAATACTGCGAGGAAATTTTGAGAATTGTTAGTTTGGCTACCAATCGATCGTGACTATCAGCCTGTGTCATCTAGAACTGAGCAGAAATACGCGATCTTTTTGGGCTTAAAGTCAGTCAAAACACTGAAAAATCAGTCTTTTTACGGAGATAAGCGATCGAGCTTTTAAACTCTCACTTGTAGTCTTTTCTTGACATCTCTGCTCGAAAATAAGTCTGACAATAAACGATTGGCTAAAAATGAATCCTGCTAGGGTTCATGGCACTTGAGTTTTGTCGGTCAACCAGGGGATGAGGGTCTTAAGTTTAATTCCACCTACCTACTGAAAACTATTGCTAAAAACAGATCTCTCTGTTTTCGTAAAGCTGCAAAAGTCTGTACCGCATCTCGGCTGTTCACCGCGTCTTGGATGGCTCGCACATCCCACCGCAAAAAAGGATTGGTTTGTTTCTCAATCTCGATCGTCGAAGGAATCGTCGCTTCTGATCGCTCTCGCATCGCCCAGACTTCTGCAAACCGGGACTGCAAATTGAGATTCGACGGCTCGATCGTCACTGCAAACTTCAAATTACTCAGCGTATACTCATGGGCACACCAAACCCTGGTGTTGTCTGGCAAAACGCGAAATTGAGTTAACGAATCAACCATCTGGGCCGGAGTCCCTTCCCGCAACCTGCCACAGCCGCCTGAAAATAGAGTGTCACCACAAAATAAATCCCCTGGATCACTCGATCGCTCCGCCGCAAAGTAGTAAGCAATGTGCCCGTGAGTATGTCCCGGCACAAACAGCACTTCACCTGATCGATCGCTAAATGTTACCCGATCGCCCCCTCGCAGAAATACGGTTTGACCCGGAATTCTTCCTCTATCCTCTGCACCACCATACACGATCGCATACGGGAATTCACGGAGTAGGTCTGCGTTTGCTCCTACGTGATCTCCGTGGTGATGCGTATTGAAAATTGCAACCAACTCTGCGCCTAATTGACGAAGCTGTCTGAGAACCGGGTAGGGTTCTCCGGGGTCTACCACTGCGGCAATGTTGCGCTTTGCATCATGCAGCAAAAATATGTAGTTGTCCGACAGGGCGGGGAGTCTATAGATCTGCATTATTTTGAGCCTTTATGAACAATACTTCGGACATTTTTTTGAACGGTTTCAAAAGGCTTACAGGGCTGTCGGTTCCAGGATCGAGCTATTTTTTCAAGGTTAGCTCCCACACCTGACTTTGAAAATAACCTCCTGCTCAGGGCTGAATCAGGGTTTGAGG
>JAAUOZ010000217.1 GCA_012034655.1 Leptolyngbyaceae cyanobacterium CSU_1_3
CTGCGCCCCCAGCCAGGGGTTCCACCCCCTGCACCCCGTCCAAAATCTTTAATTTTATGCCCTGACAAAGTATAGCTACCCAGACTCATCGGGGCAAGTTTTAGGTATTTTCAATTTTTCGCTTTGATAACAAATCTTGCCGCATAACTTATGACTTATCTAGAAACCACTGCCCAGTTTTACGCCGAAGCCGCTGAAACTCCACAGGTTGGGCTATGTTGCGTCAGCACTCCACCCCTCCGATTGCCAGGGTTGAAGATCCCAGAAATTATGCAGCAGATGAACTATGGCTGTGGATCGACCGTGCATCCAACCGAGTGCTTTGGAGAACCAACCATACTTTATATCGGGGTTGGGGGTGGCATCGAGGCACTTCAGTTTGCTTACTTTTGTCGTCAACCCGGAGGAGTGATTGCCGTTGATCCGGTTCCTGAAATGCGACAAGCCGCCACTCGAAATTTAGAACTAGCCGCCCAAGAGAACGACTGGTTTGCTCCTGATTTTGTCACAATTCTGGCGGGCGATGCCTTTGCATTGCCTGTACCTGATGCTTCGGTAGACATAGTGGCCCAAAACTGTTTGTTTAATATTTTTGAATCTGACGATCTGCAACGGGCACTGTCTGAAGCCTATCGAGTGCTGAAACCCGGCGGACGGCTGATTATGAGCGATCCGATCGCCACTCGCCCAATTCCCCTCCACCTCCAGCAAGATGAACGATTACGCGCCCTCTGTCTATCGGGGGCACTCACCTACGATGAATATATTCAACACCTAGTTGCGATCGGGTTTGGTCAGGTTGAGGTTCGTGCCCGTCGCCCCTATCGTCTTCTAGACACTTACCATTACAGCTTAGACAGCCCCCTGCTGCTAGAAAGTCTAGACTCCGTTTCGTTCAAAGTCCCTTTGCCAGAGGATGGCGCTTGTGTGTTTACGGGCAAAACCGCCATTTACTTTGGTGCAGAGCCAATTTTAGACGATCGATCGGGGCATCTGCTGCAACGGGGCATTCCGCTAGCGGTCTGCGACAAAACCGCCGCCAACTTGGCGCTGCAATTTCCGCAGGATGTAACCCTGACCGACTCTACCTGGCATTACAACGGCGGCGGATGCTGCTGATCAAGCTAGTAGTCGGTCAAACTTTAATGGATGGCTTGGGAATGGGGAAGCGGTTATTTCTTAGGGTTTTCAACTCCTAAGGAATGAGAATTAAATAAACTGTAAGGCTTTGGATTTGCCCTCACCCCCCGCCCCTGCTCCCAATCTGGGCGAGGGGAGTCAGGAAGAGTCCGGTTCCCCTGCTCCCAAGTTGGGAGCAGGGGTTAGGGGATGAGGGCGAACCCAGGCAATCAAAACCACAAGTTATTTAATTCACGATCCTAAGAAAATTCTTGACAGACCACTAGCTCCTTCGCGTTCCCCAGATGCCTCTTCTTTCACAAGGTGAATTGGAACTGCTAAAAGTGCCCTCATTCCCCAGGGAGTACGCCAGGGTCAGGCTTTGAAGCTTCTCGCTCTGGGAAGAGGGGTTGGGAGTGAGGGCAAAAGTCCAGTTGGCGAACTGACGTTTCCCCAAGGTGCAAACCCGATGAATGCCTCAATGTACTTCTGTCGCCTACTTACGCCGACGATACTGATACGATTCTGTTTTTGCACCCCAGACCTGCTTGCCCCTTGCGTCGTAACCCCGATCCCAGGTTTCCATGCCTGATTTGTAGAGTGTCACTTGATTGGTGATCCGCACTGCCCCGCGCACATTGGCCGCACAGCCATCGATCGGAGTTCTCCCGGCAAAATCGTCACCTGACTGTTTGAGGAAAACCGTGCAAATTGGCTGACCCAGATCTCTGGCTAGCACGATACGAGAGGCTTCTGGCTGGTTACACAGCCCAATGAATTTTTCTGGGCGGGCAGGGCGAAACGAGAGCGACAGCACAGTCTGACTATAGACGCTGGGAGAAATTTGCAGAAATCGCTGTCGATAAGGTTTTGCCAACTCCGAGGAGAGCGCCTGCTCTTGGTAGAGATAGATGGCATCTGGCGATGATCTGCCCTCGATGTTAATGGCACAAGTGGTCATTCGCACATCAAAGCGATCGGGGTTTGCAGCCGCTTGAGCAGAAGTGTCCATCACACCGATTAATCGCGCGGCCACTTCTTTAGCCTGACGATCGAGGGACGATTGGGCCTGAGTTGGCGGTGCGATCGCCCACAAAACTATTCCCCACAAAACTATTCCCCACAAAGGCTTAAAGCTCATAGCTTAAGTCAACTGTTTAACGTCAAGTTTTCTGTAAACGCTCTATTGTCATTCTTGATCCCTGGCAGGGCAGCACTCGATCGAAAACCGTTTGAGATAATCCCTTAAAATAATCAGTGGGCAGATTTCTCTTGAGTATGGTTGCACAAGACTGCCTAATTTTTTTGCCAAATCTTGAGAATTGGAGAACACAACATGGAAGTTAATTGTGCAGAGGCTTGTGTCAATGGCTGCATTTTGGGAGACAAATGCCCCAATTTACAGTACAAAGACCAGGCAGCAAAATTTATTCAAGAGAAATCATTAGACGAGATGCTGGCGATGGCCGAAGAAGCGATTCGCCGCAAAAGAATGGCTCCTCCCCAGTGGGTTATTCCAGAAGAATAGCAGTTCAAGAGAAGCGAAGGATGAACCAGATTCCGACTTTTGCCAGCCAGATTTCTGACTTTGCGATCGACCTCAGACTCAACCCAGAAGTCGCAGATCTTTCATCCTTTTATGAACCCTCTCATCACGGGTAGCGATTAGTTGTCGCGATCGCCCCTGGGCTCAAATTGGCAGATTGGCACGAGGATCAAAGCTCTCTAGCCGTCGAAGTTTCTCATATAAATCCCGCTCTTCGGCACTCAGATCTTTGGGGACGACGATTTGAATTTCGACAATCTGATCGCCCCGCTCATCCTCTGTGGCAATGTATCCCTTGTTGGCTAATCTCAACCGTTGCCCCGATCTCACCCCACCAGGAATCGTCATTTTGACCAATCCATCTAGAGTAGGGACTTCGATCGCCCCACCCAAAGCAGCTTCGCTGGGCGTAATCGGCAACTGGCACACCACATCAGCGCCTTCTAACTTAAAGAACGGATGGGGTGAAACTTCGATTTTGAGGTAGAGATCGCCCCCCGCAACGCCCTGCCCTTTGAGGCGAATCTTTTGCCCCGTCACCATTCCGGCGGGCATATTAACTTCCAGCGATCGCCCATCTTCGAGACGAATTCGCTCTCGCCCCCCAGAGTAAGCCTTTTCTAAGGGAACCGTCAGACGCGCCTCGGCATCGCGACGGGTAGCGCGGGGAGGTGGAGTACTGGGGACCGTATAGCTGGTTTTTGTCGTACCGGGGCGGTAAGGATCGGGCTGGGGAGGTCGGCTAGGGGGTCGGCTGGGAGGCGGTGTAGCGGTGGTGGTAGTGTTGCCGCGATTGAGGAGTTGATCGACGAAATCATTAAAGTTGCGGTATTCGCCAAAATCTACGTCTCCCGATGGGCTACTGCTCTTACTCCAAGGGCGACCCCCTTTGCTGCCCCCTTGAAAACCAGGACGCTTCCAAAAATTACCAAACTGGTCATACTGCGATCGCTTTGTTGTATCACCCAACACTTCATACGCTTCGCTCAGATCTTTAAATTTCTCCTCTGCGGCCTTGTTACCGGGGTTGAGATCGGGATGATATTGACGAGCCAGTTTACGATAAGCTTTTTTGATTTCGTCGATCGACGAATCTCTGGCAACCCCCAAGATCTCGTAATAGTTGCGGAAATTTTGCATAGCCAGGGAGGAAAGAAGGAATGAGGGATGAAGGGGTTTAGTGGTCGCGTGCTGAACTGTTAGGGACAGGCACGAAAATAAAATACCAGATCAAGATGGACGCTTGTAGGAGCATGGCACGGCAGTGCCCTTAGCATGGGTAGATTATTGGTCTGCAAGTTCCTATAAATGAAATTCTTTAACGTCCTGCGGTCAGAATCTGTTCGGCGGTCAGTTGCAAGCTGGGGAAGGTGGGAGAGGTGAGTAGATCGCTGCCGCGAAATTCTGTAGACCGATAGCTCCCTTCTTTGAGTGTCAGCACCGTCACCACGGCTCTGTCTGGGTCAATCTGCCAAAATTCAGGAATGCCTCGCGCTGCGTATTCTTTGGGCTTCTCAACGTAGTCGCGATCGTAGTTTTCGCTTCCAGGTTCTCCGGGTGAGACGACTTCGACCACCAGCGCCGGGTTAGGCATTTCTAGACTAATGAGAGATTGTGGCTGCCGACTTAAATCTGGTCTAACTCTTCAGTCAGAAGCATTAAGTCAGGATTACGAACCGTCGCCGTTTTGCTCGTTACTGCGATACAGGTTCCTCTGGCGATGAGGTCGATCGGCACAAATTGGAGGAACTGACTCAGTAGCCACAGGGCGATCTTTTCATTCAATCTCTTTTCAGCGCCCATCTCTACTAGCACCCCATTAACCAATTCGTAACGGGTGTCAGTGCCATCGTCATAGGTTAGATATTCCTCAATCGTCCTCAATCTTGGTTTGGCTTGTGTCATGGCGTTAGCTTCGCTCCACCTATGTGTTCGCTCCTACCCTGCTACTCCTGCGGATTCTTTGGGCCTTTTCTCGAATACCTGCTTATAGCCAATCGTCTTCATCGTCCCAATTGTCTTGGTTGTAGTCGGGACGACTGGGACGCTTTTTGGCGGGGTCGCTGCGATCGGGGCGGCGGGTTCGGGGCACATCACTGCCACCCCCATAGGACGGTTCGTTGCGCGGTTCGCGGCGGGGTGCTTCGTAGGGGCGGTTTTGGTAAGAGGAATCGTTGGGACGATCGCGTCTGGGTGAGTCGTAGTCGTTACGCGGCGGGCGGGCGGGAGGCTGATAGTCGGCACTGCGGCGAGGAGGCGGGGCATTGTAGTCAGGGGCATTGTAGTCAGCGCGATCGTCGTAGGAGGGGCGTTTGGGCGAGTCGTAGTCGCGGCGAGGTGGGTTGTTGTAGTCGGCGCGATCGTCGTTGTAAGGGTCACGCTGGGGTGGGTCATAGCTGCGGCGAGACGAGCCGTAATCATAATTATCTCGGTTGTCTCGTCCGTTGAGGCTGCGCTGAGAGTTCCAATAGTCGTCGCGGCGACCCCCATAGTCGTAGGAGTCACGAGGAGAGCCGTAGTAGTCGTAGTCGTCGTCGTCATCCAAAAAGAAGTTTTTGATTGACTCAAAAAATCCGCCTTCTTCGTCGCCCTGGGCTTGCTGGTAGACTTCTCGATTTAAATCATAGAGGGCATCTTTGAGGTCAGCTTCGGCAATGTCTACACTGCGATCGTCATTGTTTGCTAGACCTTCTCGCAAGCGTTGCACCAACGGTTCGATGCGAGAACGGTAGGAACTGACGAACTGCATCCCAAAATCTAAGGTTGCTTCGCGCAGTTGCCGTTCTGCCTGAAAGGTCAGCGCCTCAGCCCGATTGCGTTTCTCGACTTTTTCCTTGCGGAGACGATCGACTTCGGCAAATTCTTCAGCGTTTCGTATCATCTGCCGCACTTCGTCTTCGCTCAGGGTAGAAGCGCCTTGCACGGTGATGCTTTGTTCGCGTCCGGTGGTGCGATCCATCGCGGTGACTTGCAGAATGCCGTTTGCGTCAATGTCAAAGGAAACTTGCACCTGGGGAATGCCACGCGGCGCAGGGGGAATGCCCATCAGCTTGAAGCGACCCAGGGATTTGTTGCCCGATGCCATTTCGCGCTCTCCTTGCAGGACGTGGACTTCAACCATTGTCTGGTTGTCTTCACCCGTCGAGAAAATGTCCGATCGCCGAGTCGGAATCGTAGTGTTGCGAGCGATCAGCTTCTTCATCACGCCGCCGATCGTCTCTAGCCCAAAGGACAGAGGCGTAACATCCAACAGCAGAATATCTTTGAGTTCCCCGGCCAAAATTCCCGCCTGAATGGCGGCCCCGACGGCGACAACCTCATCGGGGTTGACGTTCTGGTTGGGTTCGCGGTTGATCAGCGATCGCACCACCTGCTGCACCATCGGAATCCGCGTCGAGCCACCGACCAACACAATATCGTCGATGTCATTAGGAGTCATGCCTGCATCGCGGAAGGCTTGCTTGAGGGGGCCGCGCAAACGAGACAGCAGATCACCGCAGAGTCCTTCAAACTGCGATCGTGTCATGCGGGTTTCAATATGCTTGGGGCCGTCTTCAGTGGCGGTGATAAAGGGCAGATTGATGTCAGTGACGCTGACTCCAGAGAGTTCAATTTTGGCTTTTTCGGCGGCTTCGGTGAGGCGCTGTAGGGCTTGACGATCGCGCCTTAGGTCAACTTTTTCGGCTTCTAAGAATTGGTCGGCCAGAAAGTCCACAATTTTTTTGTCGAAGTCGTTGCCGCCTAGCTGAGTGTCGCCGCTGGTGGATTTGACCTCAAACACACCATCTCCCACTTCTAAGATCGAAACATCAAACGTGCCGCCCCCCAGGTCAAAGACGAGAATGGTTTCTGCCTGTGCGCGATCGAGTCCATAAGCCAAAGAGGCGGCCGTGGGTTCGTTGAGAATTCGTTTCACATCTAGCCCGGCGATCCGGCCTGCGTCGCGGGTTGCTTGCCTCTGAGAGTCGTTGAAGTAAGCTGGAACGGTAATCACTGCACCCGTGATCGATTCGCCCAGATAGCGCCCGGCGGCTTCGGCCAGCTTTTTAAGAATCATGGCTGAGATTTCTTCGGGTGCAAAATCTCGCTCTAGGCGGGGGCACTTGATCTTAATGTTGTTTGTCTCGTCTTTGCGAATTGTGTAGGGAACCCGCTTTGAGTCGGGGCTGAGTTCGCCGTACTTTCTGCCGATAAAACGCTTGACCCCAAAAAACGTGTTCTGCGGATCAAGCACAGCCTGCCGTCTCGCCATCTGCCCAACCAGACGTTCGCCTTCTTTGCTGACTCCAACGACTGAGGGAGTGGTTCGCATTCCTTCGGCGTTGGCGATGACAACTGGCTTGCCGCCCTCCATGACTGCCACCACCGAATTGGTAGTTCCCAGGTCTATCCCAACGACTCTTCCCATGCCTTGCGACGCTCCTCGCTGTTTTGAAAACAAATTGTATTGAATTTGCTGGATTCATTCTATCTTGCTCCTGGATAAGTCAATGGAGAAGTCGTCATAGATACGATCGATTCGGGCAATTTCTGGGCGATCGGGCAAAATCTAGGGCTTTGCCTCGCTGCTCGACTTTTGGGAGCCGTTGCTTTGGTGGTCGATCGCAGCGCTCCTTTCTGGTTTGAATGTAAATTGTCTCTAGTTTGCCAGATTCATCTCTTAGGGGTTTGCATGAAAATAAAAGACCCGTGAATTGGGTTTCGGCTCCGCTCAACCCTCGACGGTTGAAGGTTGAAGGTTCAATGTTGAGCGGAGTCGAAACCTGGCTGGTGGGACATGATTCACTCGCAGATCCCTCACCCGTGAAAGGGGAGCGCAATATTTGAATCGCACTTGAGAAAACCACACCCTGAGAAAACCACACCTTGAGAAAACCATGTCAAAATTGAAACCAATGATGCCAATAAGATAGTGTCAATCAAAGGATTTAGCGATGTTGACTTCTACGGATTTTAAGGGATTGATTAACCAGCGGTTTTTGAATAACTTTTTTCCCATTCCGGCAACTAGTTCTCTTGCGTTAGGATCTGTGACTCCGAAGTTTGAGTTGTTGGATGTCAAACTCGATCGCAAAGTTAAGTTATCTGATTATCGTAACGATCGCCCTGTGATTCTCGCCTTTACTCGCATCTTTACCGAGAAACAATATTGCCCCTTTTGTTTTCCGCACATCAAAGCGCTGAATGAGGAGTATCAGCAGTTTGTCGATCGCGGTGTAGAACTGTTGCTGATTACGAGCACAGATCGATTGCAAAGCCAACAGGTTGTGCAAGACTTAAAGCTAAAAATGCCCCTACTCAGCGATGCTAGCTGTCGGGTGTTTCGCAGTTACCAAGTTGGGCAGGCGTTAGGTGCACCGTTACCCGCTCAATTTTTGCTAGATCGATCGGGCATTCTACGCTACAAGCATCTTTTCTCTTTTTTAGATCACAACGCCAGTGTCGAAACGCTATTAACCGCGATCGATCATCTCTAAAGCTTGTGAACTCACTAAAACTTGACACCAGCCCGATCTCCAACTTCTAGAGCAATGCCCACTAAGGTTTCCACTCACTAAGGTTTCCACTAAGGTTTGGAGGCTCAACTCAGAAGTCGGGGATCTCAATTAATTTTGCACAAACTTGCTAGTCTTGTGTCAGGCTGCAAAACTCGTCAGAACGCAGGAGCAGTTCGCCATAGTCGGGAACCCAAGCTAGCCACTGATCTTCTGCACATTGGCACAAGAGCCAAGCTTCATCAAAACTGAAGGCCGTTGGGGGGTTGAACAATCTGACCCACATGGACGGCATAAAGCGGGGAGCACAGGGAATCGATCGCCGCCGAAGGGTTTCCCAGGCGGTGCTGCTGTTTGTGGTTTCTTGCGTCGGTTTGGAGTGAGGCGATCGCAGGTTTAATTCAGTTGACATAACACAATCCTTTGAAGCGAAAAGACTGGAAATTAATCCTCCAGACACTACTCTCGGCAATGATCAAGTCATGAAGTGCTTGAATAGACCGATCGATAGTTTGGGATTCTAAACTGTAACTTATGCTACTGTTTTTGACCGTCTAAGTGCTAATTTGTAGCAGAAATTTACTTAACTCATCGTCCCCAGTACTCAGTAGACAGACTTAATTAAATGTCAGATGCCTGCCATTAGCCCTCACCCCCGACCCCTTTCCCAGAGCGGGCGAGGGGAGAAAAATGGGTTCCCCTTCTCCCATTTTGGG
>JAAUOZ010000218.1 GCA_012034655.1 Leptolyngbyaceae cyanobacterium CSU_1_3
GTTAACCTGTATTTTTGATCAGCAAAAAAAACCTGCAAAAAATCAACCTCGATCGAATCATCAACAAAATCAGTTCAGGTTAGCCGATTTGGGGTAATTGTTTTAATTGCGATCGCCCTTATTTTGTCGATTCCCTTATTCTCATTATTTTCAGAATTATTGATTCAAATTTTTCGAGTTCATCCCCTCAGTTGGGATGTAGTCAGCTATCACTTACCTAATGTCGTTAACTATTTGCAAGCTGAGAGCTTGTGGGCACTTAAAGAAATATTTGGCGGCTACCCCGGTGGAAATGAGCTATTGCAAATTTGGAGCTTCTTACCACTCAAAATAGACAGTATTTTAGGAATCACAACTGCCTCAATTGTCCTCGGATTTTTTTGGCAGCCACTCTGCTTCTCAAGTCAGTTTTACCTTATAAGCTTCCCTTTGAATTGGGCATTTGGGCACTGATTCTGTGGTTTTTTCTTCTGTCCGTTCCGCCCTTTCAAGAAATGCTGTTCGACTTTGGACGCAACGATATCACCCTCACCTTTTGGCAACTCGCTGCAATTTGGTCGCTACAGCAGGCAGCAAGCCAACCCGAATCGAGAAAATGGTGGCTTCTCTCAACGGGTGCGAGTTTAGGAGCGACGATCGGAACTAAACCCAACGGACTTTTCTTTCTAATCGGTTTTGCCTGCTTATTTTTTGCCCGCTTCTTTCCGAGTCATTCTAAACAATCTAAACTCTCTGAGTGGCTCATTTTGCTTGTTTTACCAGCCCTCTCGATCGGTGGCTTTTGGTACTTTAGAAACTTGATTTTAGCAGGAAGCCTATCACCGAACGAATTTTTAGATGATGCCGTCAATCTAAGTATTGCCAGAAATCTGTTGAATCCAGCTTTATATCAGATCAATTTTCCTCTCCTTTTCTTCTTATTGAGTCTTGGAGTTACAGCCATTACTATTACTTTCTCCATCCTCAAGCCGCTCAACTATTCTCTCAACCTCAAACTCTTAGCCGGACTGAACTCGATCGCACTCATTTCTCTAATTCTGACTCCCAGCAGTGCAGGTTTCTTAATCGGAGACGGGCAGTTATTTCTGATTCAACTTCGCTATAGTGCGGTCATTATTCCCGTCACAATCATTCTGATTTTGTTTTTTCTGGCTCATTTTTTTGACCAATTAACTTCAAGATTGCAGTCTATTTTTGAGAGATTTCAGGAGGCTAAAAAGCCTCGATCGACCGCTCTGTTTTTGGGTAGCATTAATCTGATTGGCTCAATTTTGCTCCTGTCTCAACTCGCTACCTACCAACCTGCGATCGGCTTACCCGGATACGATGGCATCTTCTTTCCAAGAGGAGATAAACTGAGTCAAGTCTATCAATGGGTGCAAAAAAATCTCACCAACACTGTCATTTATTCGGTTGGTTTGCGCTCCTACGGATTGTATGGCTTTCCTTTTAGCAATCGTGTGGTCGAGCAACTCAATTCGAGCAATTGGAATTATCAAAATGGTCTAAAAGTCATTCGAGACTCCCAGCCCAAATATTTGGCGATTAGCCTCGACCCCTTCACGCGCAAAGCCCCTGCCGATCTCGCACGCCTCGCCAGCCAGCCTCAAGCTTTTGAGCCAGTTTATCAAGACCCGCTCGCGATCGTTTTTCGGATTACAGACCTCGGACAATCTCTAGCCGACCGCGAATAGGCTACCTTAAGAATATTCACGGATCTGACTCAAAATAGATATGGCTGTTCTCTATTGGTCACTGGTTGCTCTGATGGTCGTGGGCATTGTCGGCGCGGTGGTTCCGGGCATCCCAGGGGTGAGTTTGATTTTGGCTGGCATTGTGATTTGGGGCGCAGTCAACGGCTTTAGTAGTGTTGGCATTCCTCTGATTGTGGCGATCGCGGTTCTCGTGTGTAGCCTCGGCATCGATTTTTTAGCAACTTACTGGGGCGCAAAAAAAGCAGGCGCAAGCAACTGGGGTCAAATTGGCGCGATCGTGGGCCTGTTTCTCGGCTTTTTTGGGCTGCTCCCCGCGCTCCCCTTTGGCGGCCCACTTTTGGGTATCTTGTTGGGGCCGCTGTTAGGGGCGATCGTGGGGGAATTTCTCTATCGCAAGGATATTATGATTGCGGTCAAGGCTGGGTTGGGTATCGTTGTTGGTTCGCTGGTCGGAAACCTGATTCAGGGCGTATTAGCTGTGGTGACGGTAGGCGTGTTCCTATACACCACTTTTCCTGGGGCAATGTCGTCTTAGACGTGTAGATTCAATAAACTGACTTCTACAAGACCTGAGAAGAAGATGGCTGACATTGCAATTTGCTTTCAGAAAATTCGGGCATTGGGGGCGCATCGATCGTCGGCTGATCTGTTCTACAAATTATGCTGTCTGTCTTTTCCTGAGCGACAATCACCGTTCCCACATAGCTTCTCAACCTCTCCTGTTTGGGAGTAGCCGTGACTTGAGCACGGGCAATGTTAACAATTCTCAGTCTGTAGGTGTAGTCATAGCTTTGTGAAATCAGATTTGCCGATCGTTCCAGTTCTTCTAGGGTGTTCGCAAATCGGTTATTTTTCTGATAGAAACTCTCCTGAGCAGCATTCATCGCCCGCAAATAGGTTTCTGCTAACTGCTGCTTTTCTTGGGGCGATCGGGGGCGAGATGCATCTCCAACTAATGAACCTTCGGCTCCACTCTCTTGGGCAGAATTTTCTAACTTTGATGTAGAAAGAAAAGCTGCAATTCCACCCGAAAGAAATGCCACAATCACGACTAAAAAAGTCGGCAACAAATACGCTTTGAGGTAGGCAGAAGTCGGCAAACGATCGTCGATTTCGTTACCAAAATCAACCGCTTCCTCATAGGTCTCCTTCTTATCAGTTTTCTCCCTATAAGTCTCCTCCCTATAAGTTTTCTCCCTATAAGTTTCTTCCCCATTGGTTTTCTCTGAGAAGATAGGAGCAGATTGTATTTCTGGATGCACCGCGAATTCCTGCATCCAAGAAAAAGAACTCTCACCCAGCTTTTGACTGCCCACTTTGACCGTCTCGATCGATTCTGTGTCGAGTTCTAGTAGTCCCCTCCGAATAAACGTAATCAGCGTGACTTGATTTAGAGTTTTTGCCGACTCCAAAAATACAGACAAACAATGGTTCTCTAAACTTGCTTTGGCGGTGATTCCTTTGGGTTCTAAGGCTGCATTCATCAGGGCAGCGATCGCTTTGGGATCTCCTTGCCTGGCAAGTTCCAGAAGGTTCGGCTGATTCATGAGAGAAGGTCTTGAGGTGAGAGGAATCAAATGTAGAAATTGGTTGAGAAGCGTGTTTGTTCAGGGATGAACCAAACTAACGAAGAGTTTCTGCAATTTGGGTCAGGCTAAACCAGTCTTCAGTGATCTAACATTATGATTCAAAATATTTTGCTTCTAATTTACATCAAAGACTCAAACTGCAATCAGAATACTTTAGTTTGCCTCTTAGATAGTGCGCTCAGAGGGAAGACTTTTCGGGATGAGAAATGGAAATCTGTACTAGATTTTTTGCTTTCTACAACTCCCAGCGATCGCTCCAGGGTTTGCAAATCAGCAGATTGCCGAAAGCCTGTAGGTTCCTTCCATCATTGAGACATGCCCCTACCAGAGTTCATTATGAGCGAGTCTGGTTGATTGACAAAACTTTGCTCCCTCATTCCTCAATCCCTTCTCCCCTTGTAGAAGAAGGAAAGCTCAGAAAAGTAGCGCTGGGTTCAGAGCGACTCGTCTACTCTGGGAGGGGTTGGGGTGAGGATCTTCTGAGTTTTGTCAGTCAACCAGTTGAACGGGTGCTTTATTCTCTGCCCTCCTTCCTCAACTCGCCCAATTCTTAGCCCAATTGAGAGTTGCGTGTACCTGCTCTAGTGTGGCCGCTTCACAGTAGAGGCGCAGGACGGGTTCGGTTCCACTAAAGCGAATTAGCAGCCAGCTTTGGTCAGCGAGACGAAACTTGTAGCCATCACCTGTTTGGCAATGGGTCACGGCAAGTCCGGCGATTTCCTTGAGGGGCTGATTTTCTAGCTGATCGAGCAGTTTGGCGCGAGCCTCCATACTGGCAAGGGGCAGATCGATGCGATCGTAAGCAGCCGAGAAGCCCGTCTTCTCTTGTAGCTGACGATACAACGCACCTAAATCTAATTCAGTTTTCACGACCGTTTCGAGCAAGTAGAGGGCTGAGAGTAGCGCGTCGCGTTCTGGAATGTGATGCCCATAGCCAATGCCACCCGATTCTTCGCCGCCCAAGAGCACCTGGGCATCTAACATGCGATCGGCAATATACTTGTATCCGATCGCGGTCTCAAACACAGGTAGGTTGTGCAGTTTGGCCACTTGAGGCATCAAGTCGGAACCGCTAATGGTTTTGACGACTTCACCAGTGAAGCCTCTGCGAACAAACAAATGCTCAATCAGAATCGGGATCAAAATTTGCGAACTCAGGAAATTTCCGGCTCCATCGACGGCGGCAATACGATCGGCATCACCATCAAACACCAGCCCTACCACAGCCCCCGGACTCTGATAGTCGCGAATCGTCTGAAGCAGCTTAGACAATATTTGGGCAGTGGCTCTGGTGCGCCACCCTCAAACAAAGGATCGCGGTTGCTGTTGAGTTCTTGAATGGGGCTGTCTAATAGCTGTGCCAAACCCGTTGCGGCGGCTCCATGCATCACATCCGCAAAAACCGTCAGCTTGCCCTGGGCGATCGCCGCTCGAATTGCGGGAACATCTACCATCGATCGCAGCCCTTCACAGTAGCTCGTCCACGGGTTAAAGATCTGGAGCGATCCCGGCTGCTTTGATTCTAGAGTCGGGTGCTCTGCTTCGAGCAACGCCTCAATTTGCTGCGTCACTTCTGGAGGAACCGATCCCCCAAAAGCACTTTTCACCTTCAAGCCAGAATAGCCCCCAGGATTGTGGCTAGCCGTAATCACCAACGCGCCCAAGGCGTTTTGCTGCTTGGCGGCCCAGCTAAAGGCAGGAGTGGGCGCAAAGGTGTCAGATAGCAGCACATCAAAGCCGATCGCCCGCACCGATTCGGCCGTTGCCTGGGCAAACTCCTCCGACAGAAAGCGACGATCGTAGCCCACAATGATCGTATTGCTACCCGTCTGCGGCCCGTATACCTGTGCCAAAACCTGAGCCGCGATCGGAGCAACGAGCCGGAGCCGCTCAAATGTAAAGTCGGCTGCAATCAACCCCCGCCAGCCATCTGTGCCGAACTTGATCGGGTGAATGGCCGTGATGATCGAAGCGGGATGAGACATGAGCAACCTCACAAAAATCAGATTTTCGTTTACGAGTGTATCCGTGATAGGCAGAGATGAGCGATCGATTTGAGAACCCATCGATCACCGCTTTACTTAGATAAACCCACAGTTTAGATTTCGACAAAAATCCGGAGTCCATCTTCCAGCATCAGCCACCTATCCTACGTCTCGTTCCTCTCGCGCAGCGTGGACAACCTAACCTGACGTGAATTCGATGCTTCAGTCCTCTTCAGAGGCCGTTTGCTGTTAAGTAGACAGACTTAATTAAATATCAGATGCCTGCCATTAGCCCTCACCCCCGACCCCTCTCCCAGAGCGGGCGAGGGGAGAAAAATGGGTTCCTCTTCTCCCAAAATGGGAGAAGGGGTTAGGGGATGAGGGTTTTAAGTTTAATTCCACCTACCTACTTATTTAGATCAATAAAATTTGTATCTTTTCACAAATTGCGGTAAATTTTCTGAGAAAAACCAGCTAAAAACTTAACGAAGTATTAGATTTTTTTGCTAAGAATTGTGGATTAAATAAACTATAAAGCTTATAAATTTTTTCTGTTCTCATTCCCAATCCTTCTCCCCAGGGAGAGAGCTAGGGTGAGGGCAAGTCCAGGCTTTATTGAATCCTCGATCCTAAAATTGCAGATTTTGGAGAGTGCTGCTCTGTGTCTCCTTTCCATAGTTTGCGATAGACTGTTTGCTGAACACTGTTTGCTGAACACTGTTTGCTAAAGACTTAATGATTAGAGTGGTTAGAGTTTGGTTGCGCTGAGTTCGTTTGAGCTTTCCTTGCAAGCTTAATATTTAAGACTTAGAGTCTCCGGTTCTATCAGGCATTGCATCTATCTCACATTCTGCCCGTCAGAAATTCTTGAAGGTCTAAAAATTCTTTAAAAATAGTCTCTAACCGTTTCTAATCTATTCATTAACGCCCGATCGCAATGCCCGTCTTATAGGAGCCATATCACAATGCAACTAGTACCACGACCCCGGCGGGATGAACAGTCACACCGAAAACTTGCGTCTGATCACCCAACCCATCAACCGTGGCTAGAGTTTGTCGAGCATTCTGGGGCAGGTCAAAGAAAATATCAGGAAACAGAAAATGACAGGTTGAGCGATCGCGTTTCTGGCAGCACCTTAGAAAACCGAGAATCCGATCGCGTCGTGGTTTTGGTCGATGGCTCCAACTTGTTCTATGCTGCCTCTCAACTCAGCCTAGAAATCGATTATGCGCGGCTGCTGTCATATTTGATCCAAAATCGCCGATTGGTGCGCGCTTATTTTTACACAGGGTCGATCGAGCCAACGAAAAGCAGCAAGGGTTTCTGCATTGGATGCGCCGTAACGGATACCGCGTCGTCACGAAGGATCTGGTTCAGCTTCCAGATGGCTCTAAGAAAGCCAACCTAGACATTGAAATCGCGATCGACATGCTAACCCTCGCCGATCATTGCGACACGATGATTCTTCTGAGTGGAGATGGTGACTTGACCTATGCTGTCAATCAGATCAGCTATCGAGGGGTACAGGTCGAAGTCGTTAGTCTACGATCTATGACCAATGACAGTCTGATCAACGTAGCCGATTCTTATACGGATCTAGAAACCATTCGCCAAAACATCCAGAGAATTTAGTAGGCTGCGAGCTTTAAATTTGTGCATTCCTCACCCACAAAATTTCTCCACACAGCGCACAAAGATTTCGACACCCAGCCCCAGGGCAGCTTCGTCAAAATCAAAACGTGGATGGTGGTGAGGAAAATCCAATCCTTTCTCAGAATTTGCAGAACCCAAAAAGAAATAGCAACCCGGAACTTCTTGCAAAAAGAAGGACATATCCTCGCCGCCCATCGTCTGACAGTTGGGGACAATTCCCAGAGGTGACTCCACCACAGTCTGCGCGATCGACCGAACCAGCGCCGTGATCGTTTCATCGTTGATCACGGGTGGATAAAGAGAGCAATACTCTAATTCATACTTCGCCCCATGACTTTGGCAAACACCCGCAATCACCTGCTCGATTCGGGCGGCAAAATAGCTGGCATAGCTGGGATTGAAGTAGCGAACCGTACCGCTCAACCGGGCTGAGTTGGCAATCACATTCAGCGCCGTCCCCCCATGAAATTCGCCCACTGTCACCACCGCAGACTCGATCGGGTCAATATTCCGCGCCACGATCGTTTGCAGCGCATTCACCACTTGCGAGGCCACCAAAATTGAGTCGATCGTCTGTTGAGGAATGGCCCCATGCCCCCCTTTGCCCAAAATCTGACAGTGGAAGGTCTCAACAGCAGCCATCAGCGCCCCCGATCTCACCCCCACCGTACCCAAGGGTAACTGGTTCCACAGGTGCAGCCCCACGATCGCATCCACATCAGGAGCCTTGAGCACCCCCGCTTTGATCATCGGCTGTGCGCCACCGGGGCCTTCTTCTGCGGGTTGAAAAATAATTTTGACCGTTCCCGAAAAATCTCGATGCTGAGATAAATAATAAGCAGTTCCTAGGGCGATCGTCACATGCCCATCGTGACCACAGGCGTGCATCTTGCCATCGTGCTGCGATTTGTAGGGCACTTCATTGGTTTCTTGAATGGGCAGAGCATCCATATCAGCCCGAATTGCCAGCACAGGCCCCGATCGATGGCCTACGATCGTAGCCACCACACCCGTTTCAGCTACACCCGTCTGATGATCAATACCCCACTCAGTCAATTTTTGAGCGATCAATGCAGCCGTAATATGCTCACAAAATCCCAGTTCTGGGCGCTGATGTAATTGTCTACGCCACAATACTAACTGCGGTTGGAGGGCTTGAATCGTAGAGCGAATCTGCGCCTGATCAACAGAAAGCGGATTTGGCAAGCTAGAAACCATAGGAAATGTGGGTTTAAAAGTCCAAAATTCTGGGCGAAAAATGCTCGATGTCTCACTGTCTCTCTCAGTTTACTGCGTAGAAAAGTGTATCGATTTGAGAAAGATTTATCGTCATTTTAGGTATCAAATCATTTTGATTTTTACACAGATTGCCGTAGCGCTACCGATTCTTTCCCAAGCGTTTCAACGCATGTTTATAATGGCTAATTCATCTCTTCCGCACCCATTCACTACTTAGCGGAAACTATGGGAAAAGCAGGAAAAGCGCTCAGACAGGTTCTTGGAACCTATGGCGTGACCCAAAATCGATTGGCAGTCACAATGGGAATTAATCGATCGACCGTGCATCAGTGGGTTAATGAAATTAGCGACCCGCTCGCCGAAGCGGTGACAGAAATTATTAAAGCACTGCGACAAATTGACGAAGCGGCTGCCCAAGATTTTATCGATTTGTATCTCGAACGCGAGACTCAAGGGGGTAATGAAGGATGAGGAACAAGAGAGAGGTTTGATCCCCGGTGCTCAGAAGGACGAATGAGGGTGGCACAAATCTATCTTTAGGTATACTTTGTCAGGGCATAAAATTAAAGATTTTGGACGGGGTGCAGGGGTTCCACCCCTGGCTGGGGGCGCA
>JAAUOZ010000219.1 GCA_012034655.1 Leptolyngbyaceae cyanobacterium CSU_1_3
GTCTGAGCGTTAGCATGGAAGAAGATATTTATTGTTTCAGGTACATCCAAACCGGATGTGCCTTTTTTCTGTTCTCTTCTATTCTCGCTCATCCCGCTTGAAGTCCCCCAACCACCAGATGCGCCCTCCCACAAGGGGGGGGCAAATATCCGCTCCATCATCGCTCGCACCATGACTGTCAAGGGGGTGTTTTCCATAAATCGCTCAAAGATGGCACTAATCACACTTCCCCCTCCCTGATTGGATGCTCACTTCAGTGCTTTGATCCTATCGAAAATCTTGAAATGCTCCATCAATCACAGTAGTACAAATGCTCACCTTAACAGGGGTACCCTCTAGAACCCTGATTCTCTCCTAACCCGTTCTCAATAGCCAGAGATTATTGAGAATAGAGTACTTGCTGAAATCCTCTTCTAGTGGCGCTTTCAAGACTTGTTGGTCATGACAAGTTCTCCCCAGGGAGAAGTCTTATCTGTCTGGGTCGATCGTGGAATTGATCGTGGGAGGGTTGAGGCGACTTGAGATGACCATGCCCAACCAGCCAGAAATCCCAAACACGAGTAGGGAGACAACTCCAAGCGCTACATAAACGCGAACTCCACCGCCAAACATCCTCCGATCGCTCAAGGCAGGCAAAGTAAGCAACTTCAACTGACCTTGGTTGTGCTGGGTGAGGGTGGTTGCAGCTTGGTCTGCGATCGCCGATCGCAATCTCAGCGCCTGCGAGAAAGCATCGTAGGCGGTTGTCAGGTCTTCTTGGCACAAAGCCAGCGTTCCCCTTTCGTGCAGTGCCCAAGCTTCCGAGGTCTGATCCTCCAATGCCCAGGATGCTTGCAACCCCCATTGCAGAACCTGCTGGCATGTCTCCCATTGCTTCGTGAGCAACAGCGACCCTTCCAGCGATCGCACCAACCGGAGCGCTTCTGCATATCGTTCCTTCTCGATCGCCCAGTGCAAGCTATGGAGAATCACACCGCGTTCAGTCAACAGGGCTTCGGGTGTGAGTCGATGCATTTCTGCCCAAGGCACAAGATAGCCCAGCACCCGCTCCATCCACGGAGTCGGGTTGAAGTCGTCTTGCAGTACCTCGACCAAACTGGGAGACAGGCGGTAGCGATGCCCCTCAATTTGAACCAAATAACGCTTGACCAGCGCTTGCAGGCTTGGCTGAGGGTTGGGCGGCCCCGTGATCGCTGCCACCTGTTCTGACAATAGCCCCACCTCTCTCATTGCCACCAATGCGGCTACGATCCAGCGCTGAGTCTTGGGCAAAGTTGTCAGAATCATGCGGGTCAGAGATCGTTCCCCTCCTTCTTCTAGCTGATCTGCCACTTGCAAGAGTGATGCTTTGTCTTCTCGCAGCATTGCGGCTGTTTGCAGGAGTCGATGGGGATGTCCTTGCAGAATCTGCCAGATCGATTCGGCTGCCTTCAGGCGTTCTGAGGGAATCGATCGCCCCAATTCTCGCTCCATCAGGGCGAGGCTTTCTGCAAAGGGCAACCCCTCAAGCTCAATGACCTGAGCTTTTCCTTGAGATCGCTGCGCCAGGGAGGCGATAACAAAAGTACTTTCTGGCAATACGTCCATCAAGCGTTGCAAATCCTCACGGCTGAGTTTTGGGTCATCTAGCAAGATCAGCAGTTGCTTGTCTGCCAATGCTTGAGAGATTTCCCTATCAGAGGGTCTACACGCTGGCGTGGTGCTATAGAAAATATCAAACAAAGTCTGGAGGCGATCGCCAGCAGGTTGATGCTCCGTCAGATAGAGAATGCCGTCTGCATGAGAAGTTGTGACGTTTGGATGATGAGCCAGATGCCGCAAAAGGGTCGTTTTACCGATCCCGCTTTCTCCACACAGTTCAACATGTTGACGGGCTTTTAGCGCCGCCAGACTGGCTTCTATTTCTGCTTGCCGACCCAGCAGACCAGAAAAGGCACGGGGCACTTGAAATGAGAAGGTGAGTTGAGGCTCGATGGTCGGGTTGTGCTCTGTTGCAGCAGTAATCAGCGTTCCGAGGGTTGACCCAACAGACAATAGGTGACGACCCACGGTCAACTGCCCGATGCGTTCTCGCTGGAGAGTTGTCTCAAGGTGGCTAGGAATCGGCTGCATGGGGTGAGACAGAGGTGAAAACAGGGATAGAGCAAACAGAACAAAGGCTCTCAGGGAAGGCAGGGGAAAAGTAGAGTTCTTCGCTGCCTTGTCCGTGGGTTTCGACTTTGCTCAATCCTTAGGTTGGCTGAGAACTGAGCAAAGCCCCCTGCATCGTCGGGGCATGGCACTATTGTGCCTTCAAGATTAGTAGATTAAAGGTTGGTAGATTATTTGCCCGCACCTCCCTGAGTGCTTCTCAGCATATCAACACGCCCCTGAAATGCATCTTAACCGATTCTTAAGAGAAAAATCGAGTGCTGTTGAGTGACGAGAAAGCTAGCGCTGGACGGCATCCACTGCTTCCGAATCCCTTGGGTTAGAGTTTTCCGGTTCGTCTACACGATCGTGCAAACTCTCGATCGCCCCCACAAAATCCTGAATGCCATCAAACTGACAGTAGAGAGAAGCGTAGCGAATGTAGGCGACTTCGCTCAACGATCGCAAATGCTGCAATGCCAGCTTTGTAATGTCTGGGCTTGTCACCTCTCGAATCACTCGCTGCTGTAGCTCTGCTTCAATTTCATCCACCACTCGCTCGATTCGTCGCTCTTCGACCTGAGTTTTGTCACAGGCTCGCACCAACTCCCTGAGCAAGCGAGACCGATCGAAGGATTCTCGTTCGCCTCCTCGCTTCAGCACAATCACTGGCACAAACTCGATTCGTTCATAAGTAGTGAACCGATGCCCACACTTAAGACATTCCCGTCGTCGCCGAACACTCTGACCCGCTTCCGCCGATCGCGACTCAAGAACTCGGTTATCTGGATGTTGACAAAAAGGACACCGCATAGGCAAAACTCAGAGCAAAATAGTTTGATACACGATCGCACTGGCCAACTTAAAATAGGTACTAACTTCACAGCTTGCGAAGTCGGATCGAAATTAGCGAAGATTCGCAGTTCATCACTTTATCCGCAGCATCACCAACTTAATAATACCCCTAGCGTACAAACCATGAATTTTTTTTTCAATCCACTATTCCCAGCGTTATTTCGCTAATTTCCCCATCTCCTCAAAATTTTGGCTGACTTTTCTCAGCAAGCGGGAACTCTAAACGGAGATACTCTTACATGATGTGCAACTACCCTCCCCTTATCCTCCAACCCTCCTCCTACCGCAGCAAAAAGGGAGCCAACCCGATCGTAGCCCCTCTCCCAAAGCGGCGGCGAGTTGCGGGAAGGCGGTTCGGAGAAGTCGCATATCGCGTGACTTAATAAATAAAGTGCTTTTTAATGGTTTAGTGAATTCTGTGCAGTGATCAATCCATCGTCTTCATGCGATCTTGATCACAGAGTTTGGCCACTAGCGTTAGAACCCATTTCGCTAGGGGCAATTTTAGTAATAAGATTGGTGGGTGGATTATCTTGAATCTGGTACTACAGGCTATTGCTTCTAGAAACGAGCAGAGAAGCCGCTTTGCGGTTCAAATCAGCTTGTCTAAACCCACCCCAGAGGCTGCCCAGGCGTTGGCAACTACCCCTTGGGGCGGGCGATTTTACGGTCGATCGGGGTTCCCGCCTGACCTCGATCGCCGCCAGCCCTACTCTCCCTTGACTCATCGGAGTGCTGCAATTGCCCACTCGATCGCCCTTAGAACCAACATGTCGGCAATTGAGAACCACAAAACCGATCCAGCCCCACGGCAGACTCGTCTCCAGAGTGCCGCAGCAGAATTTAGCCAAGTGTCGTCTGTGCAGCAGGAGCGTGTCGCATGAAATCGCGTGACGTGAACAAACAAAAACTGCTGGTCGTAGACGACGAACCAGACAACCTAGACCTGCTTTATCGCACCTTCCATCGAGAGTTTAAGGTGCTGCGCGCAGAAAATGGCCCCGCAGCCCTTGATATTCTCAACCATGAGGGCGATGTAGCGGTGATCATTTCTGACCAGAGAATGCCCATGATGAGTGGGACAGAATTTCTCAGTCTGACGGCCACTCAGTATCCCGATATTATTCGGATCATTCTCACAGGCTACACCGATGTCGAAGACCTGGTTGAGGCGATCAACTCTGGCAAAGTTTTCAAATATGTCACCAAGCCTTGGGACGATGAAGAACTGAAGCGGGTAGTGCGTCAGGCAGCCGATACTCACAGCGTCCTCAAAGCGAGAACTCAAGACCTGAGACAAACCCTACGCCGAGAATCGCTCCTCAATGCCGTCACCAATACGATTCGCAGTGCCCTGAGCTATCGACAAATTCTGCAAACGATCGTCGAAACTGTCGCTCAGATGTTTGAGGTGAGTTGTGGCGTTCTTCACCCCTTCCAAGAGGGGCACATAGAAAACGAGGGATTTGTCTACTGTCGAGATACCGCCCACACTGCCCACGCAATCCCCTATCTCTCACAAACCGTTTGGCAACTTGATCGAGTCGAAGTCATTCAAGATGCCATCCTCGACGATCGCATCCAGTCTCACCCTGCTCGTCAGCAGGCTTATCAGGTCTTAGACATTCGCTCTAGTCTGATCGTTCCACTGGTCTGCCAGCAGGAGTTGATGGCGGTTTTGGCGCTGCATCAGTGTGGAGAGGTTCGTCAATGGCAAGACGATGAAGTTGAATTGATCAGCATGGTGTCGGATCAGGCTGCCTTGGCGCTTTCCCAGGCCCACGCCTACGAGCAAGTTCGCGCCCTGGCTAAACGAGAAGCGTTGATCAACACCATCACGACCGCCATCGATCGAGTCTTGACCCCCAAGAAATTTTCGCGGCGATCACGCAGCAGTTGGGTCAGGCTTTGCATGTCGATGGCTGCGCGCTGTCGCTGTGGGCGGAGGGAGATAGTTTTGTGCAACTGGTGGGGTTGCATGACCCCAACTTGGGAAATGATGAGTTAAGCGATGCCCATCAACACCATTTTCCCCAGTCGAACGTGCCGATCGAGGGCAATCCTGTGCTCAAGCAGCTAATCGTCACTCAGAAGCCTGTGATTTTGCACGATTTGTCTCAGCACCCAGAGATGCATCTTTCAGAGTCGGTGGTTCGCAATCTGGCGCAGGCGCTGTTGGTTGTGCCATTGATTTCAGACGGCAAGATCATTGGCAGCATTTCCCTGCGGCAAAATCAGCAAGCTCGACAGTGGAAACCTTCTGATGTGCAACTAGCGCAGGCGGTGGCTGCCCAGGCTGCGATCGCCGTCCAACAGTCTCGTCTCTTCCAAAAAACCCGCCAGCAAGCTGAGCAGCTATTGGAACTCGATCGCCAAAAAACTGAGTTTTTTCAAAACATCTCCCACGAGTTTAGAACTCCGCTCACGCTGATGGTGGGCCCCCTCGAAACCGCCGTTGGGCAACAGCAGGGACTCAACCCCGAACAAGCGGCGATCGCCCTGCGAAACTCTCGTCGCTTACTTCGGTTGGTCAACCAGATTCTCGACTTGCAACGCTTGGATGCAGGACGAATGCAGCCTAAATTTTGTCCCACAAACCTGACGGAGTTTGTGAGCTATATTGTCGAGTCTTTTCGCCCTTATTGCGAGAAGAAAGGGCTATCTCTATCGACCGAACTGAGTGACTGCCCTACGGTCTATCTAGACCTGGAGAAATTTGACAAAGTTCTCTACAATTTGCTATCTAACGCAATGAAGTTTACGGCGGCTGGCAAGAAGATTTGCGTCCGTCTCACGTCAGTAGGCGATGACTGTCTCTTAGAGGTGATCGACACGGGAATTGGGATTCGCCCCGATCAGATTCCGTTCTTGTTTGAGCGGTTTCGCCAGGCAGAAGGGTCTGCAAATCGCAGCTACGAAGGCACAGGTCTGGGGCTGGCCCTGGTGCGAGAATTGGTAGAACTGCATGGCGGTAAGGTTACAGTAGATTCGGTATACGGTGAAGGGACGGCGTTTACTATTCGCCTCGCAACGGGGATGGCGCATCTACCGATCGAGCAAGTCACCGAAACCCAAGCCGAACTCCAAGCGGGTCGGGCCTCAGTCGAACTGGCTGATCTAGAAATAGAACTTTTGGATGCTGCTGAACCAGAAAATCAGATTCAAGCTGTCACCCTTCCCCTCAATCCGCAGAGTGCCTCAAACCCTGCTCAAATTTTGGTCGTAGACGACAACTCCGACTTGCGCTCCTATGTTTCTGGCATTTTGAAGCAGCAGGGCTACCACATCTGGACGGCCCGCAACGGTGCAGAAGGCTTGGAAGCAGCACGAAACCATCGCCCCCAACTGATCGTGACAGACCTGATGATGCCGATCGTCTCTGGCTTAGATATGATTCGGATGATTCGCGACGACGAAACCCTCAAGGGCACGCCGATCGTGTTGTTGACCGCCAAAGCCGACGAAGATACGCGCATCGAAGGAGCCGAGCGAGGAGCAGATGCCTACCTATCGAAGCCATTCAACGATCGCGAACTCCTGGCAGAGGTGCGAAACCTGCTGGCGCTCAAAGAAAACGAACAGCGTGTTGCCCAACTCAATACCTACCTCACCGAATCGGTGTTGAAGCGGTTTCTGCCACCTTCGCTGGTACAACGCGCTGCCAAAGGTGAACTCACCCTCGATCTGCGCCCCGAACCTCGGATGATCACGGTTCTGTTTAGCGACATCGTTGGGTTTACGCAGCTATCGAATACGCTGCGATCGCGCCGCGTTGCAGAACTGCTGAACGAGTATCTCACCCAAATGACTCGTGCCGTCTTTGACAATGGTGGAACCGTTGATAAGTTTATGGGAGACGCAATTTTGGCCATTTTGGTGCGCCAGAAGAACTCACCCCCAACGAGCAGGTCAAACGAGCGATCGCCGCTGCCCGCCAGATGTACCATTCGCTGGATGAACTCAACGAACGATGGCACGCTCAGGGCATCAGCAAGGTTCAGTTTCGCTGTGGCATTCACCAAGGCACGGCAGTGGTGGGCATGTTTGGCGGCGAAGAGCGGGCAGACTATACGGCGATCGGCCCCAGCGTCAACATTGCTTCCCGAATTCAAGAAGCAGCAGAGCCTAACTCGATTCTCGTTTCTGCTGCCGTCGCTGATTATCTAGACGAAGACATGATTACAAAAGTCAGCCCCCTAGAACTCAAGGGCGTAGATGAAACAGTACTCACCTTTTCGGTCGATCCCTACGCTGACAATTGCTGCCAGTTGAAAAGATAGGGAAGATAGAGAAGGAGAGGGGCTGGGGTCGATCGCCCGGCGGATTAGTGGTCTGTCAAGACTTAACTTTTGTGAATAACAACCCTCGCCTCACCCGAAGGCACAAAATTAAAACTGACAAACCACTAGGGACTAGAATAGATGTGACTTTGGGTTTGTCGCATGGCGCAGTCAGTTTATTCATCCACCGAGCTTTCTGGTAGCTTGAGACGGCATCAAGAATCTCCAAATTTCTGGTTGGCTGTGCTGGCGGGTTCTCTGGCGGTACATTTGTTGCTTTTAGTGCCGGTGCGATCGCTGTGGGTGCGTGTTTCTCCTTCTAAGCCTAAAACGACGGCAACCCCGATCGAAGTGATCGCCTCGACCAACGCTGCTCGTTCAACTGCCCCTGGAGCCGTGGTATCTGCTCCGTCTGCTCCTCGATCGTCGAGTCCGTCGGCTCAAGCTCAGCCTGCTGACCCGGCACAGCCGACGATCGTCGAAGAACAACTGAGCGATCGCCCCTGCGAGAAGCAGCCAAACAGCAACCAACTCGTACAGAAGCTTCTCCACAGCCCGTTTCGTCTCCTACGCCCGCCCCGATCAAGCCTACTCCTCGACCCAAGCCAGTCACGCCAGTTCCTCAGCCAGTTGCTTCTAATAATGATCAGCCTCGCCCGGTTGATCCCCCTAACCCTTCAGGCGACAAAGTCACTCAACCAGAAACGCCCCAGCCAACCCCTGGATCTTCTACTCCCAACGGCGAAGCCCCCAACGGTGAAAATCTTGTTGATAATGATCCTCTAGCGCCGATCGGATCAGAGCAACAACTACCCCCGACTCAGATGACGATCGCATCCCAGTTGTCGGCGGATCAGGTGCGACGTGCCGATTCTAGTCGCAATGATAGCCTGGCAAAAACCGCGCAACTGCGAGGCGATTCGCAACAGCAGTTAATCATTCCCTATTCTCCCGATGTCAAAATTTCACCCGGACAAGCGCTCAACCTGGAAGTTCGTTTTGTGGTCGATACGACAACGGGCAAGGTGATAGATTCGAGTGTTCCTATCAACACGACCTCTGTGAGTGATGCTGCGATCGATCGGCTGATCGATCGCGTATTTGAACAACTGGTATTTGATGTCACCTTTGAGACTGCCGCAGTCAACAAGGCTCAGTTCACCGAGTGGATCGTTCCAGTGAAGATCAGCTTTTGAATTGAAAAAATTCATTCAGCAATGCCAAAAATCGCTTTACGAAGATCTGCACAGATTTCTACAAAAACTGTGTTATCATGGTACATGCCTTGCAAAAAGGCTACGCGGGCGTAGTTTAGTGGTAAAACCTTAGCCTTCCAAGCTAATGATGCGAGTTCGATTCTCGCCGCCCGCTTTTTACCTAATCCTCATAGTTTTTTAAATTGATATACTGCGTCAGCCTATAGATTTTGGTTTAGAAGGGGTGTGGGGGCTGCGCCCCCAGCCATCTCACCCCTGCCACCCCGCTTTCTAAAATCTTTAAATTTTATTG
>JAAUOZ010000028.1 GCA_012034655.1 Leptolyngbyaceae cyanobacterium CSU_1_3
CCAGAGCGGGCGAGGGGATTTTAAATCTGGGTTTGTTCCGGCTTCCCTTCTCCCCTGGTGGGAGAAGGGATTGAGGGATGAGGGGAAAGATTGGTCAGTCAACCAGGGTAGCCAAATCTAGGTCGAGGTCTACTAGTGTCTTGTCAAGAATTTTTTAAGGGGCTGAAAATCCCTTAAAAATAACCATAGGGAGAAAGCTAGGGTAAAGTATTCGTGCAGGGGTTCTATGATTTAACTAGCCACAACGTGAGACTGCACTACATCTTGCAAGCGACTAATCACAAAGCTACGATCGAGATACGACAACAACGCCCCTGCTTTTGGCCCCCGTTCTTTGCCCAAAAAAGATAAGTAGACCGCTTTGAAGGCGATCGGTTGTTGCATTTGCAATTCTTTTGCAGTTGAAAACAAAGTCGTTTGCAACGCCTCTGCTTGCCAACCTTCGACCCGTTCTAAATTGCCAATCAGTTGCTCTAAATAGCTGATTTGCTCTACCGTTAAGTCGCTGACTTTTTCAGGAACTTGATCAAGATACAAGACCAACTTTTCTTCCTCATCCGCATAGTCTTCAAGCCACCTACGCGCCACCGCAATTCGCTGGTTGGCAATCTCCCAATCGAAATTACTCAAAGGTTGACCACTGCGCTGCTCAACCTCCTGCTGAAGATTGAGGTGGGGAACTTGCAGCAGCGAGACTAAAGTGCTCAAGTCAAAGGGATGGTAAGGCTGAATCACGCCATCTAACTGAGCATAAAACAGAGGCATAAACTCTTCGGGCATCGACGCTTCTGCCGTCTGTGCCCAAGTGTGATATTTCTCGATCAACCCATCATAATCTCGAAATAGCCGCGTGATTGTTTCATAGTTTGGCGCAAAGTTGATCACTGTTTTGGGCTGAGTTCGCAGCATCAAAAAGCGCAGCAGTTCCGCAGGCAGCAACTCGGCGATCTCCTTAGCACTAGAACCCACCCCCTTTGAGGAACTCATCTTGGTTCCATTGACCAAAATAAACTCATAGGGCGAATGAAACGGCGGCTGCTTCTGAAGAACTTTGCGACAAATGGCATTGGCGACTTCCCTAGAGCCGCCCTTTTGGGAATGATCTTTACCTGCAAGCTCGATCGTGATCCCCAAAAGATCCCACTTTGCCACCCACTCGACCTTCCAGGGCAGTTTGCCATTGCCATCAAACGGGGAAACCCAACCAGAATGGCCGCAGCCCTGCACCCAATCGGTGGCATCGGGTTTGCACGTATAGAAAACCTCTGAGCCGTTGTAATCAGTCACCAGGGTGGTGGCAATTTTGCCGCAGTTCTCACACACAATTTGAAAGGGATACCAATTCTCAGGGCGACGAGCCTTGCTGACCTCCAAATACGCTTCGCGAACCAGGTGAGCATTTTTGAGAAAGCGATCGATATAGGGGTTTAGCTGCCCAGACCGATAGAGATCACGCAGGTAGTAAACCTCCGGTCGGACTCCCAGATACTCAAAAACCTCCAAAAATTCGCCCATGAAATACTTCGCGTAGTCGCTGGCTGTCTCGGCAGGAGAAGGCACATTACACAAAGGAAACCCCAGATAGGGCAAGAACTTTTCTTGATCAAGATATTTTGGAACAGTGTCTAACGCATCATAATCATCCACACCGTAGATAAATTTGGCGGGCTTTCCTGCATATTTCAAGGCGCGATGAATGACATCGTGAATCACCACTCCCCGCAGCGACCCAACATGCACCCTTCCCGATGGAGTCTTGGAGTCGTTGACGACCTGATCGCCTTGTGCATCCGCAGCAATTTTGTCAGCCCAGAACATGCTTTCGCTCAGCTTTTCTCTACAGCTTTTCCATTCTAGGGGATTCTTCCACCTTGAGTTAGCACGATTTGAGTCAGACCGATCTACCTACCTTTTTTCGTGCAACAACCTCGATCGATAGAATTTGTTCATCCCTCATTACCTATCTTAGGTGGGGTGCAGAGGAATACGTGGACTGGATAGCGATTCTCGATGCCTCGTGCAAATCTGCTGCTTAAGCCAAAATTTTCCAATGATGCGTATTCTGTTGCGCTTGCCACATTGCCGCATATCGTCCTCCAGGTGCAAGCAGATCTGAATGAGTGCCTCGCTCAATGATCTGCCCCGATTCTAGAACTAAGATTTGATCTGCAATCATTAGAATGCCAATTTCTACTAATGTTGAGATCAGTAAACTCGGTAAAATAACCAGCCGATTGATTTTAGACTGTGTTTCTCGCTGATTGATCAATGCTTTTTGTAGCTGCTGCGATCGTTTCTTGATCTGACTTGGAGTAAATTGTCAGCAACGCAATCTGAGTTGGGGTGACCGATTGATAAATCAAACGATAGCCGCTGCTCTTGCCTTTCCCGATATCGCTATTCTTTACTCGAACTTTGAAGGCTGTGATTGTTCAGCGATCGACGGCTCGTTCTCCGTCTAAAATCTTTCCAAGTTGAGCGATGGGCTTAGGTTGTCCAGTTTCAACTTTATCGCAGCGATCTCACACCGCAACCTGAAAAGTGCGATCGTGTTCCTATAGTCTTCCTTCACCCACCTCAGATCATCATGCGCCCACCTCAGAAGTTCCTCAGCTTATCTTCTGTGAATCTGATGAAACGGTTTGGCTTCGCGATCGCACTCTGAAATATCTTCCGCGATCATTCTGCCTCTTGAGAGTTAACGTGATCGCACTTCGGAGCGTGAACAATTTGGAGATGCGATCACGCTAAACAGTTCAGACTCCTTGAAGCCTTTAGTTGGGTAGGGCTGCGATCGCATCTAGAAGCGGGATTACAGACTTAGAGTAAAATCGCTCTCGATGAAATCCGCCGTCTTCAATGACTCGAAAATAGCCTGTTATGCAGTGTCGTTGCACAATATGCCCAGCAAGGTAGTACAGGTTATCCCAGTCTCCTGTGCTGCCAATTGCTACAGGTTGCCAAGGTTTCTTCACTGCTTCAGAACTTTTAATGCCTTCAGAGTAAGCAAGAAGGTCAATAATTCCAGGGACTAAGCGTGCGTACCCAGTTTGTCTATCGTGAGTGCAGTTTACTTGGATGTTCATAAAAACGCCAGGATTCAAAAGTCCATTTGTTCCGACAGCAACACAGCCTCTTGCGTTGAAATACGCTTTGTTCAACACGAAATCCCAGCGAGGAGAGTGATAGTTTAGGGCGTGGTGCTGAGGAGATATTTCCTGAATCTGAGTGAGTTCGGTTTTCTGGGGATAAGCAGCACCTAATAGAATCACACTGTGAAGGTTGGAAAAATGAGGGTGAAGTTCCAACATTTCTAGCAAGATGGAACCGCCAAGACTATGACCAGAAATTACCACTTCTTGTTTTTCGGCTGCAATTACATCTACCAGTTGAGCCGCAACTTCTTTGACGCGGCGTTCAGACTCCTGAAAATTGGCAACTAGCTTGGTTGGATTTCCTTCTAACGTATTCCACTTAAACTCTTCAATTTCCAGATCCCAGTAGAGTTTTTGGCAAATTTGCGATACCGCTTGGTAATAAGTGATTCTGGCTCAAGCCCTGCAAAATCATGCACATGAATTAGCTTCATATCGGGGGTCCTCTGTTAGTCAAACTGGTTACTCTAGATTGCCCGCATGAATTATGAAACCTTGTATTTCACAATGGTTCGGACAGAATTAGGCAGCAATCACGTTTATCCGTGTCCAGTTGACTAGATTATTGTTAACAAGTTTTTCTAAATCTTGTTGAAGTTCATAATTCTTCTCCTTATGAAGGAGAAAACTGATCCAAAATAGTAAATAGCAATATGGCAGCTTTAGATCACTTTTAGGCGTGACAAAATAGTAATACTTTATCGCATAACATAGTCTTTTACACACCAGTTGAACCTGTCATAGGTTTACAAATTTCCAATTTAATAGTTCAAAATAAAATCTCATGTTACACAAATTACAGGTTGCTCTCACGGAGTTAAAAGAGTCAATCTTTGAAACAGTAAGATATTTATTTTCAGAACCCCGAATAAATATACCTTGCCGTTTCAAAGATTGGGTATATGTAAGATTTAGAGATCAGATTTGGAACATAAACTTACGACGCAATATAACTCTATTTGTAGCAGCAGTATTGCTTTTACGTTTCATACTTACAGATGAACGAATTAACAAATCACTTCAAGTGATGTCTGCTATCCCAAGCCTACTGCGATTTGGGGAGATTCTGTATATAATTCTCTTCTGCATTATCATCGTTGTATTATTCTTATTTGCCCAATTCTCTTTTAAAATAAAAGGAATACGATTTTTCCTTATCTCATTTTCAGGGCTTTTTATTGCGAAATCATGGGACGATATTAGTAAATATGTCAATGAAAATAATTTCAGTGATAATGCTTTTCAACAACTTAGTAGATCTCTAGGCGAGAATGCCACTTTAACATTTTCCAATTTTTTTCAACTAGTTGCAGCTATTCTGATAGGGATTTTACTTTATCTTTTCTTTCGTTTACTGTCTCGTTCGAGTGGAATTGATATCGCTCCATTTGAGGATACTAACTCTGACCCGAAAGATACGCTAAAAAGTGGAAGAGCTGTTTCAGATCTGTTGGCCGCTGAACTTCATCGAATTTATCATCTTCATAGTTTTATTGAAGATGGAAAACTTCAATTAATACAAACCTCTTCTTCACTATTACGATTTTGTAGAGAGGACTTAAATCTTTGTTCATTTAAGGGTGAGAGTTTAGAGAAATCTCTTGCACAAACAGGGAGTCTTTCAATAGCTAATAGCGCCGTGTTACCAATAGGCGGAATACTACTAGCTATAAGAGAACTCTGGCCATCAGGATCATCTCAAGTAATAACTGGGAGTATTAATAAGCATAATTCAAAACTACAGCTATTAGCTCGCTACGAAGAAACTAGCCACCGCTCTGATACTCCCGCCCATACCCACGCTTACAAAGTTGACCAGGAAGAAATTATTGAATCTAAAAACTTAGTTCATGAAATGGTACAGGCTCTTGCTTGCCGAATAGCTTTAGACTTATCATTAACATCGCTCTCAACTAGCCACTGGCAAGCCTTCCAATCGCTCACAGAAGCCCTGTCTCATTTCTATCGCCATGAGAGAACGGACAACCTCAACGAACTGAACCAGTCCTTTGATTGGTGTAAAAAGGCAATTGAATATGACAAATACTACGATAAAGTTGGAGATTTATTAAGCCTGATTGGGTTTTCGTACCTAAATAAAGATGAATATGAGTTAGCAGAAAAAGCTCTCTTTAAAGCAATGGAAGTAAATCCGAGGAGTCCATATGTTCATTCTACACTTGGGAATAAATACTATCTTTTGTGTGAGTATGAGGAAGCTATATATCATTATGAGTATGCCCAACAACTAAACCCTAATCACTCAGCTACATACCTTCGGCTTGGGTGTGTTTATCTTATAGCTCCTCCTGATTTAAAAGATTTCAGTAAGGCTCGAAAGTATTTTTGGCATTCCTTAAGCCTTGATCCTAATAATAATGCTGCTCAAAGTTTATTGTCTTGGCTAGATTTCTTATGCCACTTAGAAGAAAATAGAGAAGGACAGTATGAACAAGCGCAGATTAGCCTCGACAAAGCCATCAATAGATTGTCAAAAATCAGCCGACGCAAGTTATCTTATATTGACTATAGTAATCTAGCCATCTTTTCCCTATACAAAGGTAATGAAAAAAAAGCTTATAAAAACTGGTGGAAAGCGTTACAGTTATGTCCAAAAATACTAGATTTCTCAAAAGAGAACAACATCTCAGCTTTTGATAAACTGCATCATGTATTTTATAAGTTACTGACAAGCAAAATATCTAAAGAGGTTAATAATGAAATTGAAAGTCTAAAACAAATTTTAAACAAAAAGCTACCTCCTTATAAGAGAATCATTGAAGATCTTTTGTGGGATGCACGTATCGTGCTATGGAAATGCGATGAAGTAATAAAGACTGATAGAGAGTCGGAAAAATTAGTTTTTAGCATCCATGATAATCAACTGAATCTACAAGTCGTTGAAGATAATTCCAGATCCGAAAATTATAAGAGACTAGGAATTGCAATGACTAAATTTATTGAAGTATTAGACTTTTATCATTTGACACATTTTGCTCAGATAAATGATGGATAATCGATAAAATCGGTCAATGATTATGGTATGTACAAGCCGTGGAAAATATACTTAAGATAGTTCAATACTTTCCTTGTTAATGGTTGAACTATTCTTTCGCTTCATGCCATTACGTAAAGTGCGTTGATCTACCACCAACATCCTTTCTAATTCAATAGCATAGTCCTCCGACAACGGCACTGTTTCCTCACCTGTATGCAGATTCCCTCGGTAAATCGTGCGCCTCGCTTCATTCCGAACAATAAAGTCACCTGTGGTTGAACGTAGGCAGTCCCTTAGTCACCCACCTTAAACTGAGTAATTTCCGCTCCACCTGACTGCTGCTGTTCATAGGTTGTAGCTACGGCTGTCACCAATCCTGCAAACATTTCCCTACACCATTGATCTCTATCCAGTTCAGAACTTTGAACCGATTCTGCACCGGGGAAAATTGGCTCAGGCAGTTGAATCGAATCAGGGTTCAACTTCAGCACCACGCTGGAACCTTCGGGACGTAGATTAGCTTCAAAAGAACTCTCGATCGCTGGTCAGTAGCTCAGAAGGTAGGCCACTGGTTTGAGCAGTGCGACTTGACCAGCTTTTAGCGTTCCCGGCGCTCCAGAGCGCGTGTAAAGGTCTGCGGTGTCAACCGTTAGATTTGAAGAGGAGGAGGTACGTCGCTCTATTCGGGAGCAGGAAGCGTCTAATCAAAGTGGACGAATTAACCGACAGACACCCTTGGTAAAGCACACCCGCCCTTGGGGCGGTCACACTCATCAAGCCACCGGCGAGGTTGGGGCTGTCTGACTAACGGAGTCGATCGTCAATAGGTTGTTAGTTTTTGAGCGATCGCATCTACCACCTGTGGCAGCGTTTTAAGGCGAACCTGGGTACAGCGATGATTTCCGGGCGTAATCACCACATTGGGAGCCGAGGAACAGCGCTTTAAGCATCCGGTTCGTTCGATCGTGACGTGCTGTCTGAGGTTGCGATCGCACAAAGCTTGATCTAATGCTTCACACAATCCTTTTCCTCCTTTTTTTAGGCATCCTGATTTTTGGCAGACGACGACTTTGATTTTGGGTTTGCTTTTGGCGGTCGGAGTTACCGAAGCCACAGGACTAGAGGGACTTTCAGAGGCTTGAGTTTCCTGGTCGAGTGGCGTAATCTGAGTGGCTTTGAGTTTGAGTTCATGGGTCTGTCGATCGAGCTTGCCGATGCCTGTGACGCGGATGGTTTCCCCCGATCGCAACGGTAAGCTACCAATGGTTCGCAGTGCTTTAGGAAGCTTGATCTGCACCTCTTCGGATAAGACCTTGAAATGCATGTATTTCAGCTTTCCATCATGCCGCACAAAGCCTAGAAATTGTCCCTCAAAATTGAATTCCACCAGTGAGCCGCCGTGAGAATAATTGTCAGAATAATTCACTGTTTTGACCTCCTACGCAATGCGTCTAGCTTCTACTGTTTTCGGTAGTTTGATGGGATCTTCTAGACCTACGATCGCAAGTTCCCAACCGTTGGCCAGCGTCAGAATTTTTTCGCGATCGGTTTCTACTTCTTTGACGACTTCTTCTTCGAGATCTTTTTTGGCCACATAGACAATCAGATGTCCAGCTTGATTTCGGCGGAGCATGACTTTCATTTAACTTCCTCAGCGAGTTCGAGTTCTTTTTTGCGGCAGCCAACAATGTGACCCGTCGTCATAAAATGCACGGCGTAAATGTAAGAGCTTTGCAAGAAGGTTCCAATGCTAATCACATAGCCGACATCCCCTTTCTTAGCCAATGTTGCACCAATGTCTTTTCCCGGAAACGTGCCGTCATTGCGAATCAGTTTGCGCGATCGCACTTTCTGACCAATATCAAAGGTCGGTGGAGAATCGATTTCAATTTCATCAGACTGCATGACTTAGTGACCTCTCTTGTGAAACTAAACTCAAAAGTTCTTCAACCGTCAAACTGCGTTTAACCTGGACTGCGTGATGTCGGACTGCCTCTAACACAGATTTCACTTCTTCTGAGTTGAGAATGATGCCTTGTTCTTGTAGAACACTCATCACGAGATGTTGTCCTGAATGTTTGCCGACGACTAACCGACGCTCCCAGCCGACCTCTTCTGGAGCAAACGGCTCATACGTGACTGGATTTTGCAAAATTCCGTGAGCGTGGATGCCCGATTCGTGAGCAAAGGCATTTTCGCCAACGATCGCTTTCCACGGCGGAACGGGGCAATTAGACGCACTCGCCACTAAGCGAGACAGTTCTAGGAGTCGTTTTGTATCGATGCCAAGTTGAATGTCGTAGATTCGCTTTAATGCCATCACGACTTCTTCTAGTGCAGCATTGCCTGCCCGTTCACCCAGTCCATTCACCGTTGTATTCACCGATAAGGCTCCGGCTTGAATTCCTGCAAGAGCATTTGCAGTTGCCAACCCCAAATCGTTGTGGGTGTGCATTTCGACCGGAATCGTGAGATGGGCAACGAGTTGACGAACCTTGTGGTAAGTCGTCAAAGGATCAAGAATGCCTACTGTGTCACAAAAACGAAACCGGAATGCTCCCCACTCTTGAGCAAACAGGGCAACATCGAGTAGAAAAGATTCATCGGCTCTAGAAGAGTCTTCGCCACCCACAGAGATTGCCAGACCGCGATCGTGAGCAAAGTTAATCACATCCCGCAGGCGATCGAGCATGACTCGCCACTGTCCATGAAATTTTGCTGCAATTTGAATGTCTGAAACCGGGACAGAAATGTGAACTCGCTCTAAACCACAGTCGATCGAAGCTTGAATGTCCGAGAAGTTGGCACGATTCCAGCCGAGTAGTTTGGCTTTGAGTCCCAGACTCGCGATCGCCCGAATTGCTTCGGCTT
Source organism: Leptolyngbyaceae cyanobacterium CSU_1_3 (assembly GCA_012034655.1). Classification (GTDB taxonomy): domain Bacteria; phylum Cyanobacteriota; class Cyanobacteriia; order Leptolyngbyales; family Leptolyngbyaceae; genus JAAUOZ01. The sequence goes on from JAAUOZ010000028.1 coordinate 9,025, forward strand.
CTTCATGTCCCATTACGGGAATGCCGACTTCTAATTCTTGTACACCAATAGAGTCTAGGAAGGTTGCGATCGCGATTTTTCTTCTAACATTAAAAGCAATTCCGGCGGCTTGTTCACCGTCTCGTAAGGTGGTGTCGTTGATCTGAATCGGATAATTGTTCATGGTGAAGTTGGAATGTTTAGTCACAGAAATTTTGGTTGCGATTCACTAAACACATTTGTTTTGAATCAATTAGAACCTTGATCACCTATCGATCAAATTTGAGCGTCTAGCCAATCAAAAACTTGAGTGAGTTGTTGAAGGGTAATCAGCCCATACTGCCAGAGAATCATGTGTAAAGGCGCGTGAGCTTGTTCGGGATGATGCAGCAATACATTAATTTCTGCGGGGGAGACAGCGAGTTCGTGCTGCAAAAATTCAATAAGTTGTGTATTGCTGCTCATAGTTGCCTCCTATATATAGATATAGAGCGTGAACTGAACGGTTTAAATCCCCCTGTTTAGGCAAGTCTTCTCCAATGAACGAGTTCACCTAAACAGAGGACGATTTCAGCCTTTACATCCGTTTCACAAACGCAAAGGTCAGACTGTCTTCAGCCAGGAAATGTGCTAGATGAAAAGCGCGATCTTCGGTTTGCAATAGAAATTGCTCATAGAGATAGCGAGTCGCCCGATCGCCCACACTTTCTGCCTGTGCTGCTTGCCGCCGTAGGAGATCAATCATGGTCTGCTCGGCTTTCAGGTTGTTTTCTACCATTTGACGAGCCGTAAAACAGCCATCCGCTTCGGGTGAGAAACAACATAGCTCTGCCAGTTTGCTAAAGCTTGCAGCCGGGATGCCTCCCAATCCATTCAAACGCTCACCAAGTTGATGAACATAGTCCTGAACTTGCCCATAGCTTTCAGCAAAAAACTCATGCAGCGAATAAAACTCAGCACCTTCCACCACAAAGTGATGTTTTTGATACTGTAAGTAGAGCGCTTGAAAACTGGCAAGTGCAATATTCAACCCTTCGCACACTGGAACAGTGACTTCCTGCCCTAATGCGATCGGATTTGCCTGAACTTGACCAAATTCTTGTACGAGTGTCTGTGTCATTTGAAGGTCTCCTTTGGGTTAGTAGAATTGAGGTGATGAGCAGGGGGAAGCGAGAAGAGAAGCGTGAAGGGTAAGCAGTGTTTGAAAATTCACCCGATCGCTACATCAGATCAGCATCCCAACACCGCTCTAGCCAGTTCACCATCTCTGGGCGCGAGGCAACAAACTGTTGCACCACACTTCGCAGCAGCAGTACGCCGATGCAGTTTTGGACTTCGACTCGCAGTGAGCCGTCTTCTGGACACCAGCAGGGAATCATGAGTTCTTGTAAGCGACGAGCAATCCGCCAGCGATCGCTCCGCGATACAGAAACCACATGAGTACCGGAGCCATCAATATTAGGTTGGTCATCCTGGCTGATGCCGTTTGCAGAAGATAAGGGGAACATAGAAGTTACCTCGACAGGGTTAGGGATTGCAGGGTTAAGGCGTGCAGGGTTAAAGCGTGGATTTGGTTTGGGACAACTGTTGAACTTGCTGTTCTAGACTTTTAATACGATCGAGTAATGCTTGGATGGCGACTGCCTCAATATCTGGAACTTGACCATGCTCTAGGGGACAGGTTTGAGTATTCGTGCGGCAAATATTACGACCCGGAATGCCAACAGCGGTGCAATGGGCTGGGACTTCTCGAAGCACGATCGATCCGGCTCCAATTCGGGCGTAGTCTCCCACCGGAATGTTGCCCAAAATCTTCGCTCCCGCCCCGACGACGACATGCTGTCCCAGTGTCGGATGCCGTTTGCCTGTTTCCTTTCCAGTGCCACCCAGTGTGACTCCCTGATAGATCAAACAGTAGTCACCCACAATCGCTGTTTCCCCAATCACGACCCCCATGCCGTGGTCAATAAATACCCCCTGACCAATGACCGCACCTGGATGAATCTCAATCCCGGTCAAAAAGCGCCCCAGATGTGAAATCAATCGAGGCAGAAAGGTGACTCGGCGATCGTGCAGCCAGTGAGCCAGACGATAGAACAGTAAGGCATGAAAACCGGGGTAACAGCACACCACTTCTAACCAATGATGGGCAGCCGGATCGCGATCAAAAATGATCCCAAAGTCTTTCTGAAGGGTTTGCCAGGCGGCTCTGAGAGTTGGCTTGAAGCGATCGCCCTTGTCATTAGCCTTCTGCGTCAAACACTCCGATATGGGAAGCGGGTGTGTTGGCAGAGGCGATCGTGGGGAGGTAAGAGGCTGCATTGCTTTCAGGTTGTAATAACCGTGTTCTGTTCTCCTGCTTATATCAGGCAGTTAAAACTAGGACAGCATCCGCAACCCGAATCAGAGTTATTGAATTGATTAAGACTGTACTCAACCCCCAAACCTTGATCTGGCAAGGCGTTCATTTTCTTTGAGGGGTTAGGGACTGGTATTGTTGATTAGGGGGACTAGTATTTGCAGCACCCGGAATGAGTATTCTAGTACTCACGACGAAACCCAGTCCCCGTAAGCTTTACCAGGAGTTTGAGCAGAGAAATCAGGCGCGAATGGAGAGTACTCAAATTAGCAATTCTGTATCAAATGCTTCTATTTATAGAATAGTTTAGTTCACCCCGAACAAACATTAAGAAGGAGCCAAATAGCATTTTTACTTCTAGAAAAGTGCTAATTTAGATACAGAATTGAATTTCGGACTGCACTGGGAGTTTTTTGGAGAACGATCGACTCCCGGTGTTTCACTAGATGTTTCACTAAAAGCCCATCAAGTCACGACTTTACACTGATTTGAGATAATTTGAGATGGGTTTTGAGTACAGATTTGATTACCCAGAAAATACTAAAAAACAGCTTCAAACCCTTGCTCTGTCTACCTTTGAGTTGAGTACAGAAAACACTATTCCCCCAATCAATAAATACTTGAACCCTATCTAAACAATACTCGTCCCCCAACCTTATATTTTTTTTGGATGCTGACTCAGCCTAGGTTTCCGGGTTTGAGTACAGTCTAATAATTCAATAACTCTTACCTGGGTCTGCCAAACCGGGCTGGTTTTGGGTGGTTGCTATAACTTCCATAACGCCAATCACTCAACGCTCTCCGCCAGAAACACAGGGTCTTTTAACCCAACATCCAACTTTAGGTTTCTTGGCAAGAGATAGAGTGAGCGGAGCCATTCAGTTGTTCTACTAATTGTTCTCAGCTCTACGAATGAAGTCACTGTGTTACAGCCTCATTACCCCGTCCTTAAGAGGACATAGAAAAGCTTCTAGCCTGCATTGGCAGGTTGTCTGTACCCGGTGACTTCACTCTGTTTTTTAGAGAAAAAGAACGTTTAGAGCAATAGAGCTTCTAGAGCAATGGAGCAACCCTCTCAACCTCGTTGTCCACCCAGCCCTGCCGAAATTCAATGACACCACCTCCATCTTCAGGACTTCTCTCTCCCGTTACCGAACCTGTTACGGATATGGTCATCACCAAAAACACGGTGACTCAGCAAAAAAGTTCCGATAGTTGTGGCTGTAGCAGCAATCCGAGTCCGGCTATCACCCCGGATCAAAAGATGCTCGATCGCATTGCCAAACACCCCTGTTACAGCGAAGAAGCCCACCACCACTACGCCCGAATGCACGTTGCGGTCGCCCCAGCCTGCAACATTCAATGTAACTATTGCAACCGTAAATATGACTGTGCGAATGAAAGCCGTCCTGGTGTGGTGAGTGAGTTGCTGACTCCCGAAGAAGCCGCCCACAAAACGCTGGTGATTGCAGGTAAAATTCCCCAGATGACGGTATTGGGAATTGCCGGGCCAGGTGATCCTTTAGCCAACCCTGAGAAGACGTTTCGTACCTTTGAGTTAATCGCGGACAAGGCTCCCGATATCAAGCTCTGCCTGTCTACGAATGGGCTAATGCTACCGGATCATGTAGATAAGATTAAAGAACTCAATGTCGATCACGTCACCATTACTATTAATATGGTTGACCCTGAAATCGGCACTCAAATCTATCCCTGGGTTCACTATCGTCGCAAGCGGTACAAGGGGTTGGAGGCGGCTCGAATTCTACATGAGCGGCAGATGGAAGGCTTACAGGCGCTCAGAGAAGCGGATATCCTGTGCAAAGTTAACTCGGTGATGATTCCGGGCATCAATGAAAACCATCTGGTCGAAGTCGATCAAGAAATCCGCAAGCGGGGCGCTTTTCTGCACAATATCATGCCGCTGATTTCGGCTCCCGAACATGGAACCCACTTTGGACTGACTGGACAGCGTGGGCCGACTCCCAAAGAACTGAAAAAGCTGCAAGACGAGTGCGCTGACAGCAATATGAAGATGATGCGCCATTGTCGCCAGTGTCGCGCAGATGCAGTCGGACTATTGGGTGAAGATCGCAGCCAGGAATTTACCAAAGATAAGTTCATGGAAATGCCGGAACAGTACGATCTGGATCTCCGGCAAGAAGTCCATGCTGGCATCGAACACTTCAAAGAAGAAATCAAACTCGCAAAAGCTAGAGTCAAACCCAGCGAGCGCGTCAAAGACAGCCCCAAAATTCTAGTAGCAGTTGCGACTAAAGGCGGCGGGATTGTCAACCAGCACTTTGGTCATGCTAAAGAATTTCAAATCTTTGAAGTCGATGCAAACGAAGCCAAGTTTGTCGGACACCGCAAGATTGACCAGTACTGTCAGGGCGGCTATGGCGAAGATGCCACACTGGAGTTTGTGATCAAAGCGATCGCCGATTGCAAAGCCGTTCTTGTTTCTAAAGTGGGTGAATGCCCCAAAGCAGAACTTCGGGAAGCCGGACTGCAAGTGGTCGAAGCCTACGACGTGATTGAAAAGGTGGCGAGAGAGTTTTACGACCAGCACATTCAATCGTCTTGAGTGTTGAGTTCTGAGTCTTGAGGTTTGACACATTAAATCCTGAATTCAGCCCTTAATGCTCAGAACTTAAACTCCACTATATAGGAGGTTGTTATGACCTACACCATCACCAGTCAATGTATTGCCTGTCATCGCTGTGAATCGATTTGTCCAACTGGGGCAATCAGCCACAATGAACATCAGTATCAAATCAACTCTGAACGCTGTAACGATTGTGTGGGTCATTACGCTGTACCTCAATGTTGGGCAGCCTGCCCCACGAATGGCGGATGTGTTCCAAATCTGGCAAGCCTCGCTCGATCGCTGGCAACCAATCCCTCCGACGACTACTGGGACATCTGGTTCAACACGCATCATCGCCTGATATCCCGACTAAAAGCCAAACCACAATCTGATTACTGGCAAACCTGGTTTGATACTTACTCGCAAGCTCTCTCTAACCAACTACAACCTCCGTCTGTGGGAGTCAACGCATGAGTACCGTCATTTATCTCGATAACAACGCCACGACCCAAGTCGATCCAGACGTACTAGAAGCCATGTTGCCTTACTTGACAGAGTACTACGGCAATCCTTCCTCCATGCACAACTTCGGCGGACGGGTCGGTAAGGCACTAAAATATGCTCGCCTGCAAGTTGCGGATTTATTGGGGGCAGAAGAGTCTGAGATTATCTTCACCAGTTGTGGAACTGAAGGGAACAATACCGCAATTCGCGCAGCTTTGGCAGCCCAGCCCGATCGCAAACACCTGATTACCACTCAAGTCGAACATGCCTGCGTCTTAAATCTGTTCAAACAGCTAGAAAAGCAGGGCTACACCGTCACTTATCTGTCAGTAGACCGCAAAGGTCAACTCGACCTGATGGAGCTAGAAGCGGCGATTACGGGCAATACAGCCCTGGTTTCGATGATGTATGCCAACAATGAGACGGGGACGGTGTTTCCCATTGAGCAGGCAGGCGCGATCGTTAAAGAATATGGGGCAACGTTCCATGTCGATGCGGTGCAGGTCGTCGGAAAACTACCCCTCAACCTAAAAACCAGCACGATCGATTTAATGACGCTCTCCGGTCACAAGCTTCACGCTCCCAAAGGAGTCGGTGCTCTGTATGTTCGTCGAGGTTTCCGCTTTCGTCCTTTATTGATTGGGGGACACCAGGAACGAGGACGCAGAGCCGGAACTGAGAACGTCGCTGGCATTGTGGGACTGGGTAAAGCCGCCGAACTAGCGCAAGTTCACCTAGCCGATGTTGCCCAAGAAAAGAAACTGCGCGATCGCTTAGAAAAAGGTCTACTAGCGATTCCCAACACTGAAATCAACGGCGATCGTAAATATCGTCTCCCCAACACTACCAACATCGGTTTCAAATACATCGAAGGTGAAGCCATTCTGCTATCCCTCGACCAATACGGTATCTGTGCCTCCTCCGGCTCCGCCTGCACCTCCGGCTCCCTCGAACCGTCCCACGTCCTGAGAGCAATGGGCTTACCCTACACCACGCTTCACGGCTCAATCCGGTTCAGTCTCTCCCGCTATACCACCGATGCTGAAGTCGATCGCGTCCTCGACGTAATGCCCGGAATCGTCGATCGTCTCCGCGCCCTCTCCCCCTTCAACAACGACCAAGCCGAATGGCTCCAAGACCGAGAAGAAGCACTAGTCACAAATTCCTAATTCCTCCCTTCTAATTCATCCCTCATCCCTCATCCCTACAACACTCATAACTGGTAACTACCATGTGGGACTACACCGAAAAAGTACTAGACCTGTTTTACAATCCCAAAAACCAGGGAGCGATCGAAGACCCCAATGAAGCTGGAGTTGCGGTTGTGTTTGGTGAAGTTGGCAGCATTGCTTGTGGTGATGCGCTGAGATTGCACCTCAAGATTGAAGTAGAAGCCGATAAAATTCTGGATGCTCGGTTTCAGACCTTTGGTTGCACCAGCGCGATCGCATCTTCTTCAGCCCTGACTGAAATTATCAAAGGCATCACCTTAGACCAGGCATTAAACATCAGCAATCGTGACATCGCCGAGTATTTAGGCGGACTCCCCGAAGAAAAAATGCACTGTTCCGTCATGGGACAAGAAGCACTAGAAGCTGCCATCTACAACTATCGCGGCATTGTTATCGAACATCACGAAGACGACGACGGCAAGTTAGTCTGTAGTTGCTTTGGGGTTAGCGAAAATAGAATTCGTCGAGTGGTGATCGAAAACAATCTGACCACCGTCGAACAAGTCACGAGCTATGTCAAAGCAGGAGGCGGATGTAGCTCTTGTGGCGCAGAAATTGAAGACTTAATCAGCGCTATCCAACAAGAAAAAGTGGTTGCCGCTGCGCGAGTCGCTGCCCAGATTGCGACGGCTCAAGAACAGAACCGCCCTCTGACCTCGGTGCAAAAAATCAATCTGATTCAAACCGTTCTAGACGAAGTGCGTCCGGTGCTGATTGCTGACGGCGGTGATGTCGAACTCTATGACTTAGAAGGCGATATTGTCAAAGTCGTGCTGAAAGGCGCGTGTGGCTCTTGTGAGAGCAGTACAGCAACCCTCAAAAATGCGATCGAAGTTCGGCTCCGAGAACGTGTTTTACCCAACCTGATTGTTGAAGCAGTTTCATGAACCCCCAAATATTTCAGCTTGCTCCGGTTGGGCGATCGCCGCCTACTTCTGCGATTGTTCCCAACTTCCTAACCCAGCATCAGCAACGTCCCAATACACAACAGTTGATAGCTGGCGATTTACTCACCCCTTATCACTACAGGAGATTCCTCCCATGACTGACGAAAGCATTAGACAGATAGCCTTCTATGGCAAAGGTGGCATTGGTAAATCCACCACTTCCCAAAACACGATCGCTGGGATGTCAGAACTCGGTCAGCGCGTCATGATCGTTGGCTGTGACCCCAAAGCAGATTCCACCCGCTTGATGTTGCACAGCAAAGCTCAAACCAGCGTCCTTCAGCTAGCCGCCGAACGGGGTGCTGTTGAAGATGTAGAACTCGAAGAAGTGTTAGCGCGGGGCTCAGTGGTGTATGTTCTTTGCGTAGAATCCGGCGGGCCAGAACCCGGTGTTGGTTGCGCTGGACGGGGCATCATCACAGCTATTAACTTCCTCGAAGAAAATGGCGCTTACGAAGACATCGATTTCGTTTCCTACGACGTATTGGGCGACGTAGTTTGCGGCGGTTTTGCAATGCCGATTCGGGAAGGCAAAGCCCAAGAAATCTACATCGTCACCTCCGGCGAATGATGGCAATGTATGCCGCCAACAACATTGCGAGAGGCGTTCTCAAGTATGCTCACTCCGGCGGTGTGCGTCTGGGTGGCTTGATTTGCAACAGCCGTAAAGTCGATCGAGAACTCGAACTCATCGAAACCCTCGCAAAACGACTCAACACTCAAATGCTGCACTTCGTGCCTCGCGACAACATTGTTCAACACGCCGAACTGCGCCGCATGACTGTGATCGAGTACGCACCCGACAGCCAACAGGCCGAAGAGTACCGCACCCTTGCCGGAAAGATCATCGACAACAAGAATCTCACGATTCCCACCCCCATCACAATGGATGAACTCGAAGAGTTGTTGGTCGAATTTGGCATCCTGGGCGGCGAACAAGAGTACGAGAAAGCAATCAAGGAAGGCATCAAAGCTCCTGCCAGCGTTGTCTAATCTCTAAGGTGAGTGGAGTGAGTCGATCGACCCCTGGCTCCTCCACTCCCTTCCTCTCCCATTCTTCCATGCACCCTTTACCTAGAGAGGCAGAATATGACACCTCCCGAATTATCGACTCTCGAAGAAACCACACCTGAAGAAACACTGACGATCGCTGACAAAAAAGAACTGATTGCAGAGGTTTTGGAAGCCTACCCCGACAAAGCCAAGAAAAAGCGGGCAAAGCATCTGAATGTCTTTGAAGAAGGCAAATCGGATTGTGGCGTGAAGTCCAATATCAAATCGGTTCCTGGTTCGATGACGACTCGCGGCTGCGCCTATGCCGGATCAAAAGGCGTAGTTTGGGGGCCGATCAAAGACATGATTCACATTAGCCACGGGCCCGTTGGCTGCGGCTATTACTCCTGGTCAGGTCGCCGTAACTACTACATCGGGACAACAGGCATTGACTCCTTTGGTACAATGCAGTTCACCTCTGACTTCCAGGAGCGAGACATTGTATTTGGCGGTGATAAAAAGCTGTCTAAACTAATCACCGAGCTAGACGAACTTTTCCCATTAAATCGCGGGGTTTCCATTCAGTCAGAATGTCCCATTGGTCTCATTGGGGATGACATCGAAGCCGTTGCCAAAAAATCTGCGAAAGAAATTGGTAAGACCGTGGTTCCAGTGCGTTGTGAAGGCTTCCGGGGTGTGTCGCAATCCCTCGGACACCACATTGCCAACGATGCAGTTCGGGACTGGGTATTTCCTCAATACGACAAGGAAAAGAAAGCTGGAAATGTTCCAGATGGCACTGAGTACGATGTTGCGATTATTGGGGACTACAACATTGGCGGAGATGCCTGGTCAAGTCGGATTCTCCTCGAAGAAATTGGCTTGCGCGTCGTCGCTCAATGGTCAGGGGATGGCACGCTGCATGAGATGATCAACACGCCTTCGGTGAAGTTGAATCTAGTTCACTGCTATCGATCGATGAACTACATCTCTCGCCACATGGAAGAAACCTACGGCATTCCCTGGCTGGAGTACAACTTCTTTGGGCCGACCCAGATTGCTGAATCGCTGAGAACGATCGCCGCTCGCTTTGACGAAACCATTCAGGCAAAAGCCGAAGAAGTCATTGCCAAATACGAAGCTCAAACTGAGGCAGTGATTGCTAAGTTCCGTCCTCGCTTAGAAGGCAAAACGGTTGCACTGATGGTCGGTGGTCTGCGTCCTCGTCACGTTGTACCCGCGTTCTATGACCTGGGCATGAGACTGATTGGCACAGGCTACGAATTTGGACACAACGACGACTACAAGCGCACCACTCACTACGTCGAAGATGGCACGCTGATCTATGACGACGTTTCTGCCTTTGAGTTTGAAGAGTTTATCAAAGAACTCAAGCCTGATCTCGTTGCTTCGGGCATCAAAGAGAAGTACGTCTTCCAAAAAATGGCGCTACCCTTCCGCCAAATGCACTCCTGGGATTACTCCGGCCCGTATCACGGCTATGACGGCTTTGCAATCTTTGCCCGTGACATGGATCTCGCCCTGAATAGCCCCACCTGGAGCTTGATTGGTGCCCCGTGGAAAAAAGCTGCGGAAACCACTGCATGAGACTTGTGATGAGGGGATGATGCGATCGCGAGTATTCCCCTCACTCCCTTCCCCCGCTTCCCTCTCCCATTTCCTACTCTCAACGCTTGGAGACCTAAAGTCATGGCTCAGAACAACATCGATCGCATCAAAGATCACGTCGAGTTATTTCACCAGGAAGAATATCAAGAACTGTTTGCTGGTAAAAAAGAGTTTGAAGGCGGACATGACCCCGACCTAATCGCTCAAACCGCAGAATGGACAAAGACCTGGGAATATCGCGAGAAAAACTTTGCCCGTGAAGCCTTAACGGTGAATCCCGCGAAAGCCTGCCAACCCCTCGGTGCAATTCTGGCGGCAGTTGGGTTTGAAGGAACACTGCCCTTTGTTCATGGTTCTCAAGGCTGTGTGGCGTACTTCCGATCGCACTTTACCCGCCACTTCAAAGAACCCTTCTCGGCCGTGTCGTCTTCGATGACCGAGGATGCAGCCGTCTTTGGCGGACAAAACAACATGATTGAAGGGTTAGCCAACAGCTACAGCCTCTATCAGCCCAAAATGATCGCCGTCTGCACAACTTGTATGGCAGAAGTGATTGGGGATGACCTGCAAGCCTTTATTACGAATGCAAAAGCGGCTGGGTCGGTTCCTCAAGAGTTTCCAGTGCCTTTTGCCCACACGCCTAGCTTTGTCGGCTCCCACATCACGGGCTACGACAACATGATCAAAGGCATTCTCGGCAACTTAACCAAAGGTCAAAAAGCCGAAACAACGAACGGCAAAATCAACCTGATTCCGGGCTTTGAAACCTACATTGGCAACCTGCGAGAAATCAAGCGCATTGCTTCTTTAGTTGGGGTTGACTACACCTTACTCGCCGACAACTCTGACTACCTGGATTCGCCCAACGATGGGGAATATCACATGTATCAGGGCGGTACGACGCTCGAAGATGCGGCAGATTCTATCAATGCAGAAGCGACGATCGCATTCCAAGCCTACTCCACTGTCAAAACTCGCGACTACATTGAGAAAGATTGGAAGCAGCCGACCTCCGTCGTTCGTCCGATGGGAATTCGCGGCACGGATGAGTTTCTGATCAAACTTTCTGCCCTGACTGGCAAGCCGATTCCCAAGGAACTAGAAGAAGAACGGGGTCGCGCTGTTGATGCTCTGACGGATTCTCAAGCATGGCTACACGGCAAGCGGATGGCGCTGTATGGCGATCCTGACCTGGTGATTGGATTGGTGCAATTCCTATTAGAAATCGGTGCAGAACCCGTTCACATTGTTGTCACCAACAGCAACGCCGACTTTGAAAAAGAACTGCAAGCGCTGCTAGACACCAGTCCCTTTGGCGCGGGTGCTACGATTTGGGGCGGTAAGGATCTGTGGCATCTACGATCGCTCCTCTTTACTGAGCCTGTAGACCTGCTGATCGGCAACTCCTATGGCAAGTACCTGTGGCGCGATACTCACACCCCGCTAGTCCGAATTGGCTATCCCATCTTTGATCGCCATCACCTGCACCGCTATGCCACCTATGGCTACACAGGCGCGATCAATCTCCTCAACTGGATTGTCAACACCTTGCTAGATGAACTCGATCGCAACACCATTGTTCCATCCAAGACAGACATCTCCTATGACCTGATTCGCTAACCTAGTTCTGCATGGGCGGGTTTAACCATCCGCAGTTTACTAAAGCGATCGTTAAACCTGCCCTGACCTTCATTCCCTTACCCTGCCATGAGTACAACTCCCTCCCCTGACCTACGTTCCCCTCCGGCTGCTGATAGTCTGGCTCCGATTCGTCGATGGCTCGATCGCATTGAATTTCGCACGCCTCGTCAGGCTCACCGGATTTGTAAATTGATTCCTTGTACCTGTCCGTTTGAGCGTAAGTTCACATTGTTTGGGCACTTCTTTCACACTCCTCCGCTTTGCGAGTTCAACCCTTTCTACAACGAGTTTGTTGCTCTGCGACTGCGTGCCCTCACCTATCTTGCTGATGTCTGTGGTGAAGACGTAGAACATTACATCTGCTAGGGTAGCCCCTCAGAAATCTCCCATGACTTCCCCAATTTTGCATCTATTTTCAACACAGAACCCATCACTCAACACTCATCGCGATGAAGATTACTCAAGGCAAAATTAATGAGCTTCTCAGTGAGTCAGCTTGTGAACACAACCACAAGAAAGAGGGCAAAAAAATAAATCTTGCACTCAAGTCGCCCAACCGGGAGCTGCGCAAGGAGGCTGTGCGTTTGATGGAGCCATGATCGCCCTAGTGCCTATTACCGATGCGGCGCATCTTGTTCACGGCCCGATCGCCTGTGCAGGCAACTCCTGGGGAAGTCGGGGAAGTTTGTCCTCTGGCTCGATGTTGTACAAGATGGGCTTTACGACTGACCTGAATGAAAACGATGTAATCTTTGGGGGCGAAAAGAAGCTCTACAAAGCCATTCTAGAAGTCAAAGAGCGCTACAGTCCGGCGGCTGTTTTCGTCTATTCCACCTGTGTTACCGCGCTGATTGGGGATGACCTGGATGCGGTTTGCCAAAAAGCGGCGGAGAAAACGGGAGTGCCGATCGTTCCCGTCAACTCGCCTGGTTTTATTGGTAGCAAAAATCTGGGCAATCGAGTTGGAGGTGAAAGTCTACTAGAGTATGTGGTCGGTACTAAAGAACCAGAATTCACCACCCCTTATGACATTAATCTAATTGGCGAATACAACATCGCAGGCGAACTGTGGGGCGTATTGCCGCTATTTGAAAAAGTAGGAATTCGTGTCCTGGCACAGATTACGGGTGATGGACGCTATGGCGATATTGCCTGCTCGCATCGAGCCAAACTGAATGTGATGATCTGCTCCAAAGCACTGATCAACATGGCCCGCAAAATGGAGGAGCGCTACAACATTCCCTATGTTGAAGAATCCTTTTATGGTGTAGCGGATATGAATCGTTGTTTGCGGAACATTGCTGCCAAGATTGGAGATGCCAATTTACAGCAGCGAGTCGAGCAATTAATCGCTGAAGAAACTATCAAACTTGACGAAGCGCTTGCCCCTTATCGCGCCAGACTCAAAGGAAAGCGAGTCGTTCTCTACACAGGTGGAGTCAAAAGCTGGTCAATCATCTCTGCGGCAAAAGATTTGGGCATGGAAGTCTGTGCAACGAGTACTAAAAAAAGCACTGAGGAAGACAAAGCCCGCATCAAAGAATTGCTCGGTCAAGACGGCATCATGATGGAAAAAGGCAATGCTCAGGAACTCCTGCGCGTGATTGCTCAAACCAAAGCCGACATGCTGATTGCAGGTGGACGCAACCAATACACGGCCCTCAAAGCCAAGATTCCCTTTCTAGACATCAACCAGGAGCGTCACCATCCCTATGCAGGCTATGTGGGCATGGTAGAAATGGCACGAGAGCTAGAAGAAGCCCTGTACAGCCCAGTTTGGGCACAAGTTCGCAAACCCGCCCCCTGGGATTTGGAGGTAGTCTAATGGCAACCATCACAACACCGAGAAAGTCTGTCGCAGTCAATCCACTCAAGCAAAGTCAACCCCTGGGAGCAGCCTTAGCATTTCTAGGACTCAAAGGAATCATGCCTCTGTTTCATGGCTCTCAAGGCTGTACGGCTTTTGCCAAAGTTGCTCTTGTCCGCCACTTCCGAGAAGCTATTCCACTGTCTACTACGGCGATGACTGAGGTGAGTACAATCTTGGGCGGCGAAGAGAATGTCGAGCAAGCGATCTTAACCCTGGTCGAAAAGTCTAAGCCATCCATTATTGGACTGTGTACAACGGGCTTGACCGAAACGCGCGGTGACGATATGGCAGGCATTCTGCAAGGTATTCGCAAACGACATCCCGAACTCTATGACTTACCGATCGTCTTCGTCTCAACACCAGATTTTAAGGGTGCGCTACAGGATGGTTTTGCGGCGACGGTTGAAAGCATTGTCAAGGAGCTACCGCGATCGGGCGAAACCCGTTCTAATCAAATCACACTGCTGGTCAGTTCGGCGTTTGCTCCAGGCGATATTCAGGAAATTAAAGAAATTGTGGCAGACTTTGGTTTGACTGCGATCGCGGTTCCTGATCTGGCTTCTTCAATGGATGGTCATTTGGATGATGACTACAAGACTGTTACCAGTGGAGGGACACCCTTAGCTGAACTGCGAGAAATTGGAAGTTCTGTTTACACGCTGGCATTAGGGGAAAGTATGCGGAGTGCTGCGATCGCTCTGGAGTCACAATTTGGGATTCCCTACGAAGTATTTCCCAGTCTGAGCAACCTGGATGCGATCGACAGCTTTTTGAAAGGACTCGCTGACCTGAGTGGGCTACCTGTCCCAGAAAAATATCGTCGTCAGCGAACTCAAGCTCAGGATGCCATGCTCGATACTCACTTCTTTTTTGGACGCAAACAGGTGTCCCTTGCACTAGAACCCGACTTGCTCTGGTCAATGGTTCATTTTCTACAAAGCATGGGTGCCGAAGTTCAAGCAGCCGTAACTACTACAAAGTCTCCGCTTCTAGAACAGCTTCCGGTCAAAACTGTCACCATTGGTGATTTAGAAGACTTTGAGCAACTAGCAGTCGGGTCTGATTTGCTAGTCGGCAATTCCAATGTTGCGGTGGTTGCTCGTCGCCTGAGCATTCCGCTCTATCGGCTGGGCTTTCCGGTCTTCGATCGACTCGGAAATGGTCATCGCTGCACAGTCGGCTATCGCGGCATGATGCAACTTCTATTTGACCTCGGCAACCTATTTTTAGAACAGGAGGAAGCACAGGCGAAACACTAAGAAGTTGAGGTTTGAATCATTCATTAAAGCTCATCATTGACGATCAAGGAGGACGATCGATGAAAATTGCCTTCACAACCAGCGACAACATTCATATCAATGCTCACTTTGGTTCAGCGAACAAGATTGATGTCTATGAAGTCGATCAAACCAGATATGACTTTGTAGAAACCTTACGATTTGATGGCAACCTCAGTGAAGATGGCAACGAAGACAAGCTACTCCCAAAAATTCAGGCGCTTCACGACTGCACGATCGTTTATGTCTCGACGATCGGAGGGAGTGCCGCCGCACGATTGATCAAACAGCGAATTACGCCCATCAAAGCTCAGTCTGAAGAACAAGAAATTACCGATGTGTTGACCAAGCTAGTGCAAACATTGAGCGGTAGTCCCCCGCCCTGGCTAAGAAAAGCGCTCCAACAACGCATCACTAACTTTGATGAAATCGAGGAAGAAGTACCCGTATGACGACGACAAACACCCCCAACTCCACCACAGCTTCTGAAGTTACAATCAGCCCATTTCTCAAAGCCATTACCCAACAGATTCGCGCCAACGATCCCTATGGAACCTATCGCAACTGGTCAGATGAATTGCTGCTCAAGCCCTATATAGTAAGCAAAGCGCAGAAACGAGAAATCTCAGTGGATGGTGAAGTCGATCCGATTACCAAAGGACGAGTTCTAGCATTTTATCGAGCGATCGCTCACCGCATCGAAGAAGAAACCGGACTGCTTTGCCAGGTTGTCATCGACTTGAGCCACGAAGGGTTTGGTTGGGCGCTTGTTTTTTCTAGTCGGCTGCTCGTTGTTTCTAAAACACTGCGAGATGCTCAACGGTTTGGGTTTGACTCACTCGAAAAGCTAGAGGCAGAAGGCAGCAAGATCATTGAATCGGGAATCAAACTGGCAAACCGTTTTCCCGAAGTTGGCAGACTTTAGGAATTCTCGATGTAATAGCCAGGAGGTTCTATGGTTCAGACAACCGAAGTAACGAACATTGCAGATCTCAAGACGCAAATCAAACGCCTCAATAGCAAAGCCGGACAAATGAAAATGGATCTTCACGATCTGGCTGAGGGATTGCCGACCGACTATGAACGATTGATCGAGGCTGCCAGTGAAACTTACCAAATCTATCGGCAACTTGATCAACTCAAAACTCAGCTAAAGCAATGGGAGCAACAATCATGAGTGGAACATTAGCTGAATTCAAACAACTCGTGAATGCTGAAGAGTATTTTGAATTCTTTGGACTTGCCTATGATGCCAAACTCGTTAATGTTAATCGGTTACACATTCTGCAAAAGTTTTCAACGCTGATCAAAGCGATCGACACCGATTCCTTAACTGAATTAGAGCAACTCGATCGCTATCAAGCAGCGCTACAGCAGGCCTACGACACCTTTACAACGTCTTCAGCATTAGACGAAAAACTGTTTAAGGTGTTCAATGACAAACCTCAAAATGTCGTTCTGCTGTCAGAGATTGGTTCTGACTAACACTGCTGTTTAACACTGCTGTCGTCCCCATGAGGAGAACCTTATGCAAACGCTGACCCCGACTGAACTAGAACGATATCGCCGTCAAATCATGCTTCCTGGTTTTGGTGAAGCGTCACAGCAGCGCTTAAAAGATTCCACAGTACTGGTGACTGGAGTCGGCGGATTAGGAGCAACGGCCGCGCTCTATCTAGCAGTAGCAGGGGTCGGACGGTTAATTCTTCTGCGCGGGGGCGAACTGCGGCTGGATGACATGAATCGTCAGGTTTTGATGACTCATGATTGGGTCGGTAAACCGCGCGTATTCAAAGCAAAAGCAACGCTAGAAGCAATCAATCCCGATGTTCAAATCGACGCAATCTGTGAGTATGTCAGCCCAGAAAACGTCGATGACCTAGTACAAGCGGCCGATGTGGTTTTGGATTGTGCCCACAACTTCATTGAGCGAGACTTACTCAACGCGGCCTGTGTCAGATGGGGCAAACCGATGGTAGAAGCAGCCATGAACGATATGGAAGCCTATCTAACCACGATCGTTCCAGGTTTGACTCCTTGTTTGTCCTGTATCTTTCCTGAAAAGCCAGACTGGGATAAGCGCGGCTTTGGCGTGTTGGGTGCGGTTTCTGGAACTCTGGCCTGTCTCACTGCTTTAGAAGCCATCAAGCTGATCACAGGGCTAGGAACTCCATTGTTGTCTCAACTGCTGACAATGGATTTGAGCCGAGCCGAGTTTTCTAAGCGCCATCCTTATCATGACCCTGATTGTCCAGTTTGCGGAGATAAAAGCCGACGGCTGGCTGTCACTCGTCAGGAGGAACCATGCTTCTCTCACTCTTAGTATCGACACTGTATTGCTCGATCGACCGTTCTCATCCTCACGATTAGCTCACCATTCTCATTAGTCCTTCAACCCTAGAACTTAAAGGAGAAAATCCCATGACTGTTATCCTCACCGAGAAAGCAGAATTTCGACTCCGAACCTTTTTGCAAGGCAGTGCTAACCCATCTCCTGAAAAAGGCATTCGCGTAGGGGTCAATGATGGAGGCTGCAATGGCTATGAATATACGATCGATATTGCGAATGCTCCACGCCCCGATGATGTGATTGAACAACAAGGCAAGATCAAAGTCTACATTGATCCCAAAAGTGTGCCTTTGCTACAGGGCGTTGTGATTGATTTTCTCGAAGGCTTGATGGAGAGCGGCTTTAAGTTTAGCAACCCTAATGCAACGGATACTTGTGGTTGCGGCAAATCCTTTCAGGCAGGGGATTGTACTCCTGCGGCAGTGCCGTGCAGCTAGAAGAATCTTGAAGTTTTGAGCTTGCATTTAAGAAACGGCTCAGGACTGAAACTGTAAACCTACTTCGATTTTGGAGGTCTGACTATGGCAACCTATCAAGTCCATCTAATCAACAAAAAACGCGCGATCGACATTACGATTCCCGTCGAAGACACCACCACCATTCTAGAAGCCGCAGAAGACCAGGGATTAGACTTACCCTCTTCTTGCCAATCGGGGTCTTGCTCTAGCTGTGTGGGCAAAGTTGTTGAAGGCGAACTGGATCAATCAGACCAGGTGTTTCTCGACGAAGAACAAACTGCCAAAGGCTTTGTGTTACTCTGTGTGGCTTATCCCCGCTCTGATTGTACGATTCGCACCCATCAAGAAGCTTACTTGGTTTAACCTCTCATCTCCTAACCCTCCTACTTACTAGAGAACTAACCCTATGCTAACGACAGGATTTTCAGTGCAAGGCAGTTCGTTGAAATTGCTCCGTGCGGGTGAGCGAGGCATTGTTACACGCATCAATACGCTGCAAGATGCAACCGCTCAAGCTCTAAGAAACATGGGATTCCAACCGGGACAGACGATTACCTTAGAACAGCAGTTTCCTCGATTTGTCGTCCGAGTGGGCAGCCAGTGCCACGCCTTAGACGAACCCAGCAAAAATGCAATCTATGTGCGAATTGTGGATCATTAGGGGTTCACGATCGCACGAAGCGCCAAATAACGACAAAAAACGGGTTCAAGTTGCCATTGCGGTCAATAGCTGAGGTTAGTAAAGTAGAGAGACACCATGTCCGAACAGCCCATTTCTAATGAGATTGCCCTGAGAATTGCTTTAGCCGCAAGACTGTTTCCTGAGTTGTCGATCGCTGATTTCATCGAGGTGCTACAAACCTACTTGGACAGTGGTTTAAATGAAGTAGCCTTGAGCCGAATCACCGTCACCAACCTAAA
Source organism: Leptolyngbyaceae cyanobacterium CSU_1_3 (assembly GCA_012034655.1). Lineage (GTDB taxonomy): Bacteria > Cyanobacteriota > Cyanobacteriia > Leptolyngbyales > Leptolyngbyaceae > JAAUOZ01. Next base: position 27,775 of record JAAUOZ010000028.1, read on the forward strand.
AACAGCCCTCGGACAAACCTATGAAATCGATGGAGAAGAACATGGAGAAGATGCGGACGCAGCCGATATTGCCGCCTTAAAGAAGGCAGTGAGAATCCTGTGGGGTGAACTAGATGCCGTGGATCAGCTACCCGCGATCGCAGCTTATCAAGAAGGCGATATGCCTGGTTCCATCCGGGTTGCAGTCGCCTCCAACAATCGGGAAGCTTTGGATGGGCATTTTGGTTCCTGCTTGCGCTATTTGATTTATCAACTCTCTACGCAAGAGATTCGGCTGGTTGACATCAGATCGGCCCTGGAAGCGGATCTATCGCCCGATAAAAATGCTTTCCGGGTCAGCTTGATTCGAGATTGTCCGGTGCTATACATTGTTGCGATCGGCGGGCCAGCAGCCGGAAAAGTGGTTCAGGCAAACATCTACCCCATCAAAAAAGAAGCGGGTGGTGATGCGAGAGAGATATTAAGCGAGTTGCAGCACGCGATCGCAACCTCTCCTCCACCCTGGTTGGCAAAGATTTTGGGAGTTGCAGCAGGCGATCGGGTCAAGAACTACAAAGCACTGGTATGAGCATTCTATTAAGTAACTTGGGTAAAGGCTTCTCATGATCAGCATCTTAAGCACTCCTCAATTTGATCAATGTGTTCTCAATATTTCATTGATCAACCTCTGCAACCAAGAAAGCTATGCGGGACAGACGATTCGACAACTCCACAATCGCTGGCAAGAAGATGAACTCACCCACGATCCCTGGCGCAATCTCCATCAGCTAACCCTGCATATTCCCCATCCTGAGCAACAATACGAAGGAATTACGTTAGAAGCTGGATTGTCGAAGGGATACAACATTGAGGCGAAAACGGTGGTCGATCGCACTCGATTACCTTACAAGATCCCAGAAGGCGGACAGTTTGTTGTTGTCATGAAGCAGAAGGGACTGGATGGTGATTTTGAGATAGCAGCCACAGGGATCTTTGTTCGCCCTCTAGCAGTTCTCAGCCTCGATTGGATTGTCGATCGCATCACGCCTGAGTATCAATCCATGATTGTTAAACATCCCGTGATTCGAGACTATCCCTCTAGTTGGGAAGAACAACTCAAACGGTTTCTCAAACAGGAGATTGGTTATGAAGCTTTGCCTAATTTGGTGGGATACGTTGACCAGACAATTAACCAGGATTATCGCCCCCCTTCCTGGGCCGAAGTCCGCTTATCCGCACAGGGATTTGCTGGGGTTTAAGTTTGGATTACCTCTGAATGTTTTTTCGCTGGAGTCCGTGAGAATTCGTTATTAATGGAGGACTTTGAACTAAAACGCTTGTCTGAAAGTTCACCAGAATGAGACATTGAGGAGCAGAAGATCAAAGCAACACAGCGAAAAAACTTCATCCAATTCACAGAAGCGGTTCGTAGTACAGTTCACAACATGGAAGCTCACAGCACAGAAGCTCACAACGCAAAAGTTCACAACACCAAGCATTAACCTAGAGAGGATAGGATCATGACCACATTTACAGGGCTAACATTTGGCGGCAAAGTCTGGACACCTAAATTTTTGCAAGCGATCGATATCACCCGATGTATTGGTTGTGGCAGATGCTTGAAAACCTGCGGACGAGGAGTCATGGCATTGTGCGGATTAAACGAAGACGGCGAATTTGTGGATAATGATGAAGACGACGAAATCGAACGCAAAGTAATGACGATCGCCAACGCAGACAACTGTATTGGCTGTGAAGCTTGTGCCCGTGTTTGTCCCAAAAATTGTCAAACCCACACCGAATTAGCCATTGCGATATGAATCCACCCACCCATCCCCATAGCCCCGACTGGACAACTTACTACCAGGCTGTAGAAGGTCGTCCGCCGCGCGAAACCTTGCTGAAAGCATTGGCAAAGTTTGATGCAGAACGGTCGTTGGATAGTCCAAACACTCTCCAGGCAGTCGATCTGGGCTGTGGGGATGGGCGAGATACTGTAGAACTGCTGCATCGAGGCTGGCAGGTTTTGGCGATCGACGCGGAGCAAAAGGCCTTCGATCGTCTGCTTGATCGTCCCATTCAGCGTGAGCATCTTCGCACTCAACTCATGCGTTTGAGGCATTGACACTACCTACTGCGGTAGATTTGATCAATGCCAGCTTTTGTCTGCCCTTTTGTCCCCCCGCAAATTTTTCAGATCTGTGGCAAACCATCGTCACCTCGCTCAAACCAGGCGGACGATTTTGTGGACAGTTGTTTGGCGATCGCGATTCCTGGACGGTGTACCCCGATCGATCGCATCACACGCGCTCACAAGTTGAAGTACTTTTACAGCCCTTTGAGGTTGAGTACTTTGAGGAAGAAGAACATCCTGGAGTCACAGCGATCGGAGAACAAAAACATTGGCACATTTTTCACATTGTTGCTCAAAAGAAAGCTTGATCTGAATGCTTCCTCCAAATAATTTTGAACAATATAGTCGCTGGGGCGTAGCGTTCTATAAAATACTGACACCCCGCAATTTGTTTTAATCGATCGCCATCATCACATCACTTGCTTTCACCACAGCGTAAGCTTCTTTACCAACACTTAAATCCAGTCGCTCTGCTGAAGATTTAGTAATAACTGCTGTAATTTCAACGCCTGGTGCAACTTCTACAACAACTTCTGTATTGACGGCTCCAACGTCGATCGCTTTAACCGTTCCTTTGAGAGCATTGCGCGCACTGATTTTCATTGTTCACTCCTGGCTAGCTTGAGAGAAGTCAATAGAGAGAAGTCTATCACTTTCCAATAAAGTTCAAATACATTCCCTTATCAATATCTTATCAGACACATAAAGGGTTTAAGGTGATTTCTTTTACAATTAAACATAGCAATCAATAATATATTTTGAACCTGTAGAAGGTTGTTTGTTGATGATTTGATGGTGTAGAGCAGGCAGGTTTTTTCAAGTTCTTAGGAGAATGATTTCTGATCAAAACATCTTCAAAAACAGTTGCAATTGCGACCTGTATAAGCTGAGATCTTCAGAGAAAAGTGGACGATTAACACATTTCATATATATTCTATAACATTCTGAACGTCGGGAACTGTTGTTTCATATTGTTATTCTCACTACAAAAACAGATCTCTACGAATCGCAAGTGCATCCAAACTTAGAGCCATAACAACAAAGTTGGAGTCACAAAAACAAAGCAGATCTTTCGACAGAAGCAGCTTCACCAGCCAGTCTACAACTGAATATCTTGTTGTAATCACCACAGTTTCAACCGCCAACCATCCTATCTTTTAAGCTGAATTTTATAGTAAACCTACCGTATTTTTTGGCTCTTCATCACTAATTTAATCTTTCAATTTACGCCATTCTTACAATTTGCGCTTATGATAGGGATGAGCAAAAATAACAGATAGATTGCCGCAAAAGATCACTGCAAAACCCTGACACTCTCTCTTTCAAGCTCTCTGTATTCGACAGACAAAAAATTGACAGGCCAAATTCAACGACGAAGTTGAACCGTTCACCAGGGGATGAAAACATTATGGTTGAACAATGGAAAAGCTTTAACTCAGGCAGATGGACGACAGAAATTGATGTTCGCGACTTCATTCAAACGAACTATAAGCCTTACCTCGGAGACGACTCATTTCTCACAATTGCAACCGAAAGAACAAAAATTCTCTGGGATCAAGTCACCGACCTAATGAAGCGGGAGCGAGAAAAAGGCATTCTGGATGCAGATACAACCCTGGTTTCAACAATCACCGCTCATTCTCCAGCCTATCTCGATCGCGACTTAGAGCAAATTGTTGGCTTTCAGACAGACCAGCCGTTAAAGCGGGCGATTATGCCGTTGGGTGGGGTTCGAGTCGTCAAGACTGCCCTCAAAGCTTATGGCTATCAGCTTGACCCCAACACTGAAACCATTTTTACTAAGTACCGGAAAACGCACAATGATGGCGTGTTTGATGGATACACCCAGGAAATGCGCCTAGCAAGGCATTCAGGGATCATCACAGGACTCCCCGATGCCTATGGTCGAGGTCGAATTATTGGAGATTACCGTCGCGTTGCACTTTATGGAGTCGATCGCTTAATTGACGACAAAAAATCACAACTCAAATCCCTCGAAGTCGATGTCATCGATGAAACTGTAATTCGCCTACGAGAAGAAATCTCTGAGCAGATTCGCGCCTTGTTTGAGCTTAAAGAAATGGCAGCCGCTTACGGCTTTGATATTAGCCTCCCTGCCCAGACTGCTCAAGAAGCGGTTCAGTGGCTCTATTTTGGCTATCTGGGAGCCGTTAAAGAGCAAAATGGGGCAGCGATGTCGATCGGGCGGACTTCGACCTTCCTGGACATCTATTTTGAGCGCGATCTGCTCCAGGGCACTGCGACCGAATCTGAACTGCAAGAACTCATGGATCACTTTGTGATGAAGCTTCGCATGGTGAGGTTTTTGCGAACGCCAGACTACAATGAACTGTTTTCGGGCGATCCCACCTGGGTCACGGAGTGCATTGGCGGAATGGGAGAAGATGGTCGTCCCCTGGTGACTAAGAATAGTTTTCGAGTTCTCCAGACGCTCCGTAACTTAGGGCCTGCGCCAGAGCCAAATCTGACGGTGTTGTGGTCAGAACAGTTACCCAGAGCCTTTAAAGAATTCTGCACCAAAACTTCGATCGCGACCAGTTCGATTCAGTATGAAAACGACGATTTGATGCGTCCCTATTGGGGAGATGACTATGCGATCGCGTGTTGTGTCTCTGCGATGCGAATTGGCAAACAGATGCAGTTTTTTGGCGCACGGGTCAACTTAGCCAAATGCTTGCTCTACGCGATTAATGGCGGAAAAGACGAGAAATCCGGCGAACAGATTGCTCCTGCCCAGACTGCGATCGCATCGAATGTTCTCGATTATGCAGAAGTGATGAGTCGGTTTGAGTCAATGATGGCCTGGTTGGCAAAAACCTACATCAATACGCTCAATGTCATCCACTACATGCACGATAAGTACTGCTATGAACGGCTAGAAATGGCACTGCACGATCGGGATATTCTGCGAACAATGGCTTGTGGAATTGCAGGCTTATCTGTCGTCACCGATGCCTTATCTGCGATCAAACACGCTCAGGTGAAGGTGATTCGCAACGATCAGGGTTTGGCGATCGACTATGAGATTGAGGGTGAGTTTCCCAAGTACGGAAACAATGACGATCACGCTGATGAGATTGCGGTGAATCTAGTCAGTCACTTTATGAGCGAACTGCGGAAACACAAAACCTATCGCGATGCCGTTCCCACTCAATCGGTACTGACGATTACTTCCAATGTAGTCTATGGCAAAAAACTGGAAGTACGCCCGATGGACGAAAAGCAGGTGAACCTTTTGCGCCGGGAGCAAATCCCATGCATGGTCGAGATACCAAGGGCGCGATCGCTTCTCTCGCTTCCACCGCCAAACTTCCCTACCAGGAGGCACAAGACGGCATTTCAAATACCTTCTCGATTGTTCCGACGGCCCTGGGAAGAAGTGAACCCGATCGCGTCAACAACCTGATTGGCATGATTGATGGCTACTTCCATCAGCGCGGACATCACATCAATGTCAATGTGTTAAATCGCGAGACGCTACTAGATGCCATGCAACATCCCGAATTCTATCCCCAGCTCACGATTCGCGTTTCGGGCTATGCGGTAAATTTCATCAAACTAACGCGGGATCAACAGCTAGACGTGTTACAGCGAACCTTCCACGATCGCTTCTAACTCACGGTTAGCTTTCAGTTAGCTCTCACCAGGGGAATCATGCAACCGATGACTCACACCCTCGATCGCTTTTCTACTACAACAGGCTACATTCACTCTGTTGAAACCTGCGGCACTGTGGATGGGCCGGGCATTCGGTTTATTGTGTTTACTGCGGGTTGTCCCCTGCGTTGTTTGTACTGTGCTAATCCTGATTGTCGGCATCTAGAAGACGGAAAGCTGGTCAGTGTGGATGAATTGATCGATGAGATTCAGAAATACACCGCTTACATGCAAGCTTCTGGAGGGGGGGTTACGGTTTGCGGCGGTGAGCCTCTATTTCAACCTCAGTTTGTGCGTGAGATCTTCAGACGATGCAAAGACCTCAACCTTCACACCGCACTCGATACCTCTGGGTTTTGTGACCTATCCATTGCTCAACCTGTGATCGAATTTGCGGATCTTGTGTTGTTAGACATCAAATCATTTGATCCAACGACTTACCACAACGTGACGGGTGTTAGTGTTGAACCAACTTTGGCGCTTGCCCGATACCTGAGTCAGATTGGAAAACCTGTGTGGATTCGATTTGTCCTAGTGCCTGGGTTGACCGATGATCCGCAGAATATCACCAGACTTGCAGAGTTTTTAGCCACCCTAACCAACATCGAGAAAGTAGATGTTTTACCCTTTCACAAGTTGGGCGAGTACAAGTGGGAAACCCTGGGATATGAGTATTTGCTCAAAGACACTCCCGCCCCTACCCCAGAACAAGTCAACACCGCGCTAGAAATCTTTAGAAGTCACAATCTAAAGGCTGTGTAACTAGGCTCTGATCCTAGTAGACCCTAGTAGAACTTAGCTAAAATCCACCCACTCTCCCCCAAAACCCCACACCCTAAACCCCACACCCTAAACCCCACACCCTAAATCTTCAAGGGTTGCCGAACTTACGCCGCATCTACTAGTTAGTTCCTCAAACTTTGGAACTGCTACGCTCAAAAAGCTACTCTCAGAGGGACTAAATGATATGAACCTGATAGTTGAAAAAACTCAAGACCTCGAAACCTTGATTCAGCAAGTAAAAGCTGCACAAGTCACCTACTCAACCTACACCCAAGAACAAGTTGATCAGATTTTTAAGAAGGCCGCCCAAGCAGCCAACGAAGCCCGAATTCCTTTAGCCAAGCTGGCAGTCACCGAGACGGGAATGGGGGTCATTGAAGATAAAGTGATCAAAAATCATTTTGCTTCAGAATTCATCTACAACAAGTACAAGCACGAAAAAACCTGCGGGATTCTTGAAGACGATCCGGCCTTTGGTTACCAAAAGATTGCTGAACCGATCGGGGTATTAGCAGGCATTGTGCCCGTCACTAACCCCACCGCTACTACTATCTTTAAGGCGTTGCTGGCACTCAAGACTCGCAACGCCATTATTTTTTCTCCCCATCCCAGAGCCAAAGACTGCACGATCGCGGCTGCAAAGATTGTTCTAGACGCGGCTATTGCGGCAGGGGCCCCTCCCAATTTAATTGGTTGGATTGAAGAACCCACCGTGGCACGATCGCAGGCTCTGATGCAGCATCCTGATATCAAGCTGATCATTGCGACAGGCGGCCCGAGTATGGTGAAAGCCGCTTACTCGTCAGGACATCCATCGCTGGGAGTGGGCGCGGGAAATACGCCTGCAATCATTGATGAAACGGCGAACATCAAAATGGCGGTGTCCTCGATTCTATTAAGTAAAACCTTCGACAACGGCATGATTTGTGCCAGCGAACAATCGGTAGTGATTGTAGATGCAGTGTATGAAGCAGTGAAGCAGGAATTCATCAATCGTGGAGCTTATTTCCTCGCCGAATCAGAGCGCGATCGCTTGCGTCACTGTGTTCTCAAAGAGGGTCGTCTCAATCCTGAAATTGTTGGACAATCGGTAAAACGTCTGGCTCAACTCGCCGAAATTCAGCTTGGACAGGGCGATCCCAAGGTGCTGATGGCAGAAGTAGAAGCGATCGGCGTTGAAGAACCCTTGTCCTACGAAAAACTCACGCCGATTCTGGCAGTCTATCGAGCGAGTAGCTTTGAAGATGCGGTGTTAAAAGCCGAGAAGATTGTAGAGTTTGGCGGATTGGGACATACCTCGGTTCTCTATACATTGCCTTCTAATACAGCACATATTCAACACTTTGAGAACACGCTAAAAACATCGCGAGTGTTGATTAATACCCCAGCTTCTCAAGGTGCGATCGGGGATCTGTACAATTTTCGACTCGATCCTTCACTAACATTAGGTTGTGGAAGTTGGGGCGGCAATACGGTCTCTGAAAACGTAGCTCCCCACCATCTTCTCAACATCAAAACCGTGTCGCAACGACGGGAGAATATGCTGTGGTTCCGTGTTCCTCCCAAGGTCTATTTTCGCGATGGTTGTTTGCCTGTGGCGCTCAGAGAACTCGTAGGTCGGCAACGGGCGTTTGTGGTGACGGATAAGCCCTTGTTTGATCTGGGTGTTTCTGAGAAGGTAACTCACGTTTTGGAGGAGTTGAGCATTACGCATCAAACCTTCTTTGATGTTGAACCTGATCCCTCACTGGAGACGATCGAGAAAGGACTCTCCCAAATCAAGCTATTTCAACCGGATGTGATCATTGCGATCGGGGGCGGCTCTCCGATGGATGCGGCTAAAGTGATGTGGCTGATGTATGAGCAGCCTGACACCGAATTTGAAGGCTTGGCAACTCGCTTTATGGACATTCGCAAGCGGGTGTATGAGGTGCAGCCTCTGGGTCAAAAAGCTGACATGATCTGTATTCCGACGACTTCGGGCACGGGATCAGAAGTAACTCCCTTTGCCGTTGTCACCGACCAGCGGACTGGCATGAAGTATCCTCTCGCCGATTATGCTTTGACTCCCAACATGGCGATCGTTGATCCCGATCTGGTGATGCACATGCCAAAACGATTGACTGCCTATGGAGGATTGGATGCTTTGACTCATGCTCTCGAAGCTTATGTTTCGGTGTTCGCGTCGGAATTTACCAATGGGTTGGCACTAGAAGCGATTCGACTGTTGATGAAGTACTTGCCTGCCGCTTATCAAGACGGTGCAGACAATCCCAAAGCGCGTGAGAAAGTTCATTATGCCGCAACAATGGCAGGGATGGCGTTTGCGAATGCGTTTCTAGGAATTTGTCATTCAATGGCTCATAAACTGGGTTCTACCTTTCATGTGGCTCACGGACTGGCAAATGCGTTGTTAATTACTCAGGTGATTCGCTACAATGCGACCGATGTGCCGTTTAAGCAAGCTATCTTTCCTCAATACAAATATCCCAATGCAAAGTGGCGCTATGCCCGTGTTGCGGACTATGTGGGATTAACGGGGGACACTGACGACGAAAAAGTTGAGGCATTGATTGATGCGATCGAGGCACTCAAACAACAGCTCGATGTTCCCAAAACGATTCGAGAAGCACTTTCTGAAAACGACCATTCTGGAGACGACCACAGGTTCTACACCGAAGTAGACTTGATGGCAGAACAGGCGTTTGATGATCAGTGTACAGGCGCAAACCCTCGCTATCCGCTGATTCAGGATCTCAAACAGCTTTATATCCTGGCCTATCAGGGTTGCCCAGTCGATGCATCCGTTCCGAAAGACTCTTTTTTGGTCGCTCAATAAGGAAAGTTGACAATGATTTTATCTTTAGCGGATTGCCAACGGAGCGATCGCGCTTACGACATTCTGCGATCGCAATACCATCCGCTTGATCCGATTTTTTCACCCAAAACGATCGCTGTTATTGGTGCAACTGAGCGAGAAGGCAGTGTCGGACGAACGGTTCTTTGGAACTTGATGAGCCATCCCTTTGGGGGCACGATTTTTCCAGTGAATCCGCAGCGATCGAGCGTTTTGGGGATCAAAGCTTATCCGACGATCGCCGATGTGCCCGAACCCGTTGATCTCGCGATTATTGCGACTCCTGCTCTGACAGTTCCTGATCTGATTGGGGCTTGTGTGGATGCGGGCGTGAAGGGGGCGATTGTTCTGTCGGCTGGTTTTCGGGAAGTTGGGCCGGTTGGCGTTGACCTCGAACAGCAAATTCTCACCCATCTCAACCGCAGTCATCTGAGGCTAATCGGCCCAAACTGTTTGGGGATCATGAATCCGCAGATTGGGCTGAATGCTACGTTTGCCAGTGCGATCGCACAGCCTGGAACGGTTGGTTTTATTAGCCAGAGTGGTGCTTTGTGTAGCGCGATTCTCGACTGGAGCTTTCACGAAAATGTAGGCTTTAGTTCGTTTATCTCGATCGGCTCAATGCTGGATGTGGGTTGGGGCGACTTGATCTACTACCTGGGAGACGATCCCCATACTGAAAGCATTGTGATCTACATGGAATCGATCGGAGATGCCCGATCCTTTCTTTCAGCCGCCAGAGAAGTTGCCCTCACAAAACCGATTATTCTGATCAAAGCAGGGCGCACTACCGCAGCGGCTCAAGCAGCAACCTCTCACACAGGAGCCTTAGCGGGCAGTGATGCCGTGTTTGATGCGGCGCTCCGGCGCTGTGGAGTCTTGCGAGTTGAGAGTATTTCTGACCTGTTTGACATGGCAGAAGTCTTAGCCAAGCAGCCTCGCCCCAAAGGATCACGCCTGACGATGATCACCAATGCTGGCGGCCCTGGAGTCCTGGCTACGGATGCTCTGGTTGCGAATGGTGGCACTTTAGCAGACCTATCGCCAGAGACACTGGAAAAGCTCAATCAGCACCTTCCGCCTCATTGGAGCCATCACAACCCGATCGACATTCTAGGGGATGCTGATCCCGATCGCTATGCCAAAGTTCTAGAAGTGGCGGCAACTGATCCCAATAGTGATGGGCTACTGGTGATTTTGACTCCTCAAGCGATGACCAATCCGACTCAAACTGCCCAACGATTGCAGCACTACTCTCAGCTAGGAAAGCCCATTTTAGCAAGCTGGATGGGTAACTCAGAAGTCACCGCAGGCGCAGACTTGCTCAACCAGGCAAACATTCCGACCTTTGCCTATCCTGATACGGCGGCGCGATTGTTTAACTACATGTGGCGGTATAGCTACAATCTCAAAGGCATCTATGAAACCCCCACGCTGGCAGAAGCCGAAACCGTCGATCGCTCCCTCCTCGAATCCATTATTCACTCCACAAAAGCCGCCGGACGCACGCTGCTGACTGAATTTGAATCCAAGCAAGTACTGGCTGCCTATGGCATTCCCACCGTCGAAACCTATGTTGCTCAGAGCGTGGACGATGCGATCGAACTGGCTGACAAAATCGGATATCCGGTTGTCCTCAAACTCTATTCAGAAACGATTACCCACAAGACTGATGTGGGAGGGGTGCAGTTAAATCTGCTGAATGCAGACGCGGTTCGAGAGGCGTATGGCACGATCGCTGCGACGGTTCTACAGTGTACTCAAGATGCCAACGCATTTCTGGGCGTGACGGTTCAACCGATGATTCAGTGCGATGGCTACGAACTGATTGTTGGTAGTAGTTTAGATCCGCAGTTTGGTTCAGTGATGCTGTTTGGTTCAGGGGGACAATTGGTAGAAGTTTACCAAGATCGGGCGATCGCACTACCCCCTCTCAATACCACCTTAGCTCGACGCATGATGGAGCAAACCCACATCTACTCAGCCCTACAAGGCGTTCGGGGACGCGAGGCGATCGACCTAGTTGCTCTCGAAAAGCTGCTGGTGCGGTTTAGTCAATTAGTGGTTGAGCAACGATGGATTAAGGAAATTGAGATTAATCCTCTGTTAGCGTCTACCAATGTGCCCGCTCTGATTGCTCTGGATGCTCGGATTGTTCTCCATGATCCGGCTGCGACAGAAGCCGAGCTTCCTCCCTTAGCGGTTCGTCCCTACCCCAGTCAGTTCACCTGGCATTGCACCTTACCCAACAACACTGAGGTCACCATTCGCCCAATTCGTCCCGAAGATGAACCGATGCTCATTCGGTTTCACAAAACGCTGTCAGAAGAGAGTGTGTATTTCCGCTATTTTCACTTGATTGGACTCAAGCATCGCATTGCTCATGAACGCCTGACCCGCCTATGCTTTATTGATTACGATCGCGAACTAGCGCTAGTAGCTGAGTTTAACGATTCCCAAAGCGGATTGCCCCAATTATGGCAGTCGCGCGGCTTAGTAAACTTCACGGAACGCACGAAGCAGAGTTTGGCATGATTGTCAGCGATCGCTATCAGGGCCAGGGATTGGGTACGAGGCTACTCGACTGTTTGCTGACAGTGGGACGACAGGAGCATCTCGATCACATCAGCGCTGAAATTCTTTGTGAAAACAGAGCGATGCAGCGAGTGTGTGAAAAAGTAGGCTTTCAGCTTCACCGAACCTCGGAAGCGGATGTGTTAAAGGCAGCGATCGTGCTCTAACTAACCGTCAGTTTGATGAAGATTTTTCGCCTTGTTGTTTTTTGTTGTTGGTGTCTTCTGTCCTCCAATTCCCATTCTTAGGACTTTAAAGCGAGGACTCCGGCCCAATGCAAATTCTGTATGCCAGTCTTCAGTTTTATTACACAGGCAATTGTCTGGGTTCATTTTCGTAGTGCATTTTCGTAGTTCACTTTTTGAGGAGTAATAAGTCATGGTAGCTATCCCTAGCAGACCGACTATCGAACAGTCCATTAGTGCTTATGGTGAAGCCCGATCGACGGTTAAAGGCGCACCCCTGAGCCAGGAAGAAGTCCGCAAAATTCACGCCTTTTGGCAAGCCTGCAACTATCTAGCAGTCGGCATGATTTATCTGCGAGACAATCCCCTACTCAAAGCACCTCTGAAGCCCGAACAGATCAAGAATCGTCTATTAGGTCACTGGGGTTCTAGTCCAGGTCTGAGTTTTATCTACACCCACTGCAACCGTCTGATCAAAAAATACGATCTGAACATGATCTATTTGGCAGGCCCAGGACATGGTGCGCCGGGTGTTCTCGCTCCCATCTATTTAGAAGGAACTTACTCAGAAGTTTTTCCTGACAAAAGCGAAGATGCCGAAGGACTCTTGAGCTTCTTCAAACAGTTCTCTTTTCCCGGCGGAATTGGGAGCCACTGTACACCCGAAACCCCCGGCTCAGTTCACGAAGGAGGCGAACTAGGTTACAGTCTTTCCCATGCTTATGGAACCGTGTTTGACAATCCCGATCTGATCAGCGTCGTGGTTGTCGGGGATGGAGAATCAGAAACTGGCCCGTTAGCAACAGCATGGCACTCGAATAAATTTATCAATCCCACTCGTGATGGCGCAGTGTTGCCCATTCTGCACTTAAACGGGTACAAAATCAACAACCCTACGATTCTCTCTCGTGTTAGTCATGAAGAAATCGAAGACCTGTTTCGAGGGTATGGATATAAGCCCTACTTTGTCGAAGGGAATGATGTAGAAACCATGCACCAGGCAATGGCGGCGACTTTAGAACAGTGTGTCCAGGAGATTCGATCAATTCAACAACAGGCTCGAAGCAGCGATGTGGCCATTCGTCCTCGCTTTCCTATGATTGTTTTACGAACTCCCAAAGGCTGGACAGGCCCAGCAGAAGTCGATGGACATAAAGTAGAAGGATTTTGGCGATCGCATCAAGTGCCATTGTCTGGAATGCACAAAAATCCTGAGCATCTTCAGCAACTCGAAGCCTGGATGAGAAGCTACAAGCCAGAAGAACTCTTTGACGAAACGGGTAAACTCCTTCCCGAACTCAGAGACATGGCTCCCACAGGCGATCGTCGGATGAGTGCCAATCCTCACGCCAATGGTGGAGTTTTGCGGCGATCGCTCAAGATGCCTAACTTTCGTCACTATGGCACTGATATCGGCAGTCCTGGGCAACTTGAGGCCGAAAATACAAAGCCATTAGGAGTCTTTTTACGGGACATCATGAAGATGAACCCGACAAACTTCCGCGTCTTTGGCCCAGATGAAACGACTTCAAATAAGCTGAATGCAGTTTACGAAGTCAGTAAGAAATTTTGGATTGCAGACTACTTGCCCGAAGATCAAGACGGCGGTGAACTGTCTCCCGATGGTCGAGTCATGGAAATGCTGAGTGAACATACCTTAGAAGGTTGGCTCGAAGGCTATCTACTAACCGGACGGCATGGATTTTTCTCAACCTATGAGGCGTTCGTCCATGTGATCGATTCTATGTTTAATCAACATGCAAAATGGTTAGAAATCTGCAATCATTTGCCCTGGCGTGAAGCGATCGCATCTCTCAATCTTCTGATTACCTCTACTGTGTGGCGACAAGATCACAATGGGTTCACTCACCAAGATCCGGGTTTTCTAGATTTGGTGGTCAATAAGAGTCCATCTGTGACTCGAATTTATCTACCGCCGGATGTCAATTCTCTCTTATCGGTGGCTGACCACTGTTTGCGGAGTACAAACTACATCAACGTTATTGTCTGTGACAAACAACTTCATTTCCAATATCTGGATATGGAGTCCGCCATTATACTCACTACGGCTAGAAAATAGACTTTTCGAGCATTCTTCTGCCATCAACGGTACAATCTGAGTCCTGTTCATGAGTTAGAGCATGGAGGAGAGGGAGATGATTCGGATCGACTTCACACCCGA